>CAKVHI010000002.1 GCA_934747965.1 uncultured Clostridia bacterium | reverse complement strand
TTCTTTAGCACCAGTATTATCGGCAACTTTCAATCTTGTTTGTGGTTGTATCATAACTCCTCCTATTTAGCCCTTTCGATAATTCTTGTCAATCTGTGATATTTGTCTTTACTTAATGGTCTTGTTTCCATAATTTCAACAGTATCCCCAATATTGCAAGCATTTTCTTCGTCATGAGCTTTATATCTTTTAGATTTTTTTACAAATTTTTTGTAAAGTGGATGTTTTTCTTGGCTGTTAACTTCAACAACAATAGTTTTATCCATTTTGTTTGAAACAACAATACCAATTCTTTTTCTACGGTCATTTCTTTCTACTTGTTCCATAATCTACTCCTTAATTAGATCCCTTAACAGTTTTGTTAAGTTCTCTTTCCTTTAAAATAGTTTTAACTTTTGCAATATCTTTTTTGATAGTGTTTAAGCTCATTGGATTAGCTAATTGACCAGTAGCATGTGAAAAACGCAAATTAAATAATTCAACTTTAAGATCTTTAAGTTTAGTGTTTAATTCTTCAGTTGTCATTTCTCTAAAATTTTTTGTTTTCATTATTCTTCACCACCTTCGTTAGCGTTAACAGTATCTTCCTTTTTAGCAATTTTAACTTTACATGGAAGTTTATAAGAAGCAAGTCTTAAAGCTTCTCTTGCCATATCTTCAGGAATACCACCCATTTCAAACAAAACTCTGCCAGGTTTTACAACTGCTACCCAAAATTCTACGCTACCTTTACCTGAACCCATACGAGTTGCAGCAGGTTTTTTTGTAACTGGTTTGTGAGGGAAAATTTTAATCCAAACTTTACCACCACGCTTTGTAAATCTTGTCATTGCAACACGGGCTGCTTCAATTTGATTTGAAGTAATCCAACAAGGCTCTTGAGCAACCAAACCAAATTCACCATAAGAAATAGTGTTGCCTCTTGTAGCTTTGCCAGTCATTCTTCCTCTGTGTTGTAATCTTCTTTTAACTCTTTTAGGCATCAACATATTAGTTTTCCTCCTTCACATTAGCATTAGCATTAGAAGGCATCACATTACCTAAAATTTCACCTTTATAAATCCAAACTTTTACACCGATTGCTCCAAAAGTTGTGTGAGCAGTGCAAACGCCATAGTCTATATCAGCTCTGATTGTGTGAAGTGGAAGTTTTCCAACTTGAGAAAATTCACTTCTTGCAATTTCTGCACCATCAAGTCTTCCGCCAACCATAATTTTTACGCCTTCAGCACCAGCTTTTTGAGCTTTTTGGATTGCCTGTTTCATTGCTCTTCTCCAAGAAACACGCTTTTCTAGTTGTTTAGCAACAGAGTCAGCAACAATCATAGCATCCAAATCAGGTTTTTTAACTTCTCTAATGTTAACAATAATATTTTTACTGCTTGATAATTTTGCAATTTCTTTTTTAATAGCTTCAACTCCAGCACCTTTAACGCCAATTAGCATACCAGGTCTTCCTGTTAAAATAGTAACAGTTAATCTTGCTTGAGAACGTTCTATTAAAACTTTAGAAATACTGCATTGATTATAATTTTTCATTAAGGCTTCTCTGATTTTGTGGTCTTCAACGATATTTTTAGCAATATCTTTTTTGTTTCCAAACCATTGAGAATCCCAAGTTTTATTAACTTTTAATCTTAATCCTATCGGATTAACTTTTTGTCCCATACCATTCTCCTTTTATTATTTAACCGTTCCTAAAATAACAGTTATGTGAGTTGTTCTTTTTAAAATTCTATTTCCTCTGCCTTTGGCTCTTGGCATCATTCTTTTCATGATAGGACCAGGATTTGCCATAGCAGTTTCAACGAATAAATCGTCTTTATTCAAATTCATGTTGTGTTCTGCGTTGCTTGCAGCACTATTCAAAACTTTCAAAATACTGATAGATGCAGTGTTAGGAAGTGCTTCTAAAATAGCAACAGCTTCAACATATTTTTTACCTCTGATTGTGGCTAAAATTCTATTAACTTTGCTAGGACTAATTCTAACATACTTACTTGTTGCTTTAGCCATTGTTTCGTTATTTGCCATTTAATTTATCCTCCTAATTTTTTCCTGTAACAGCATTTTTGCTTGAAGCCGTTTTCTTTTCAGTTGAATGACCTTTAAAAGTTCTTGTTGGTGCAAACTCCCCAAGTTTATGACCAACCATATCTACAGTACAATAAACTGGAATATGTTTTCTTCCGTTATGAACTGCGATTGTATGACCAACAAATTCAGGATAAATTGTTGAGCTTCTGCTCCAAGTTTTTACAACTTGTTTTTGATTTGATTCATTCAATTTTCTAATTCTATTTAATAGCCTTTCTTCAACAAAAGGACCTTTTTTCAATGATCTGCTCATATTTCCTACTCCTAATTAACACGCTTAACCATAAGTCTGTTAGAATATTTTTTATGTTTTCTGGTTTTGTTACCCATTGCTGGTTTACCCCAAGGAGTTCTAGGACTATCATGACCAACTGGGTTTTTACCTTCACCACCACCATGTGGGTGATCTACTGGGTTCATAACTGCACCACGAACAGTTGGTTTAACACCTAGATGTCTTGTTTTGCCAGCTTTACCAAGATTAACTAATTCATAATCAAGGTTGCCAACTTGACCAACAGTTGCACGACATTTTAGTGGAATTTTTCTCATTTCGCCACTTGGCATTTTAATTGTTGCATAAGCACCTTCTTTTGCCATAATACGCGCTTCGATACCTGCTGAACGAGCGATTGCTCCACCTTTTTTAGGTTGAAGTTCAATATTGTGAACAACAATACCAACTGGAATGTTTTCAAGTGGCAAACAGTTACCAACTTTAATTTCAACATTTTCACCACTCATAACAACATCACCAACATTTAAACCATTAGGTGCCAAAATATATCTTTTTTCACCATCAACATAATTTAAAAGTGCAATGTAAGCCGAACGGTTTGGATCGTATTCAATGCTTGCAACTTTTGCAGGAACATCATCTTTATCTCTTTTAAAATCTATAACTCTATATTTGATTTTGTTTCCGCCACCGATATGACGAACAGTTATTCTTCCGTAAGAGTTTCTACCACCAGTTTTTTTCTTTTTTGCAAGCAAGCTTTTTTCAGGAGCTTTTTTGCTTAAAACAGAATAATCAGATGTTGTCATTTCTCTTAAAGAAGGAGTTATTGGATTATATTGTTTAATAGCCATAATTAATTTCTCCCCCTATTAACTCAAACTATCAAAGAATTCAATAGTTTTGCTATCTTTAGCTAGTGTTACATAAGCTTTTTTGAATTTTGAAGTATAGCCTTGACTTCTTCCTTGAACTTTGAATTTTCCATCATAATTTAATGTGTTAACTTTTTCAACTTTAACACCAAAAATGCTTTCTACTGCTTTTTTAATTTCTGCTTTGTTGGCATCTTTTTTAACAATAAAAGCATATTTTTTGTTTGCTACATCACTATAACTTTTTTCAGTTAAAAGTGGCTTAATAATAACATCATATTCTTTCATTATTTACAAGCCTCCTGAATTTTTTTGATTGCTTGTTTAGTAATTAACAAGTTTTGATTTGCAACAACTTCATAAGTGTTTAACAAATCAGCATTCACAACGCTAAGTTTTTGAATGTTGTTTGAAGCTCTCATAATGTTTTCATTTGCTTCATCAATTACTAAAACTGTGCTTTTGTTAAATTTAAAGTTATCAAGAATTTTTTGCATTTCTTTTGTTTTAGCATCAATTTTAATTTCATCAATAACTGTAATTTCATTTTGTTCTAATTTCTTAGAAAGAGCACTGATAAAAGCAATTTTCTTTGCTTTTGCATTTACTTTCTTAGAAAAATCTCTTGGTTTTGGTGCAAACACAACGCCACCACCTGTCCATTGTGGACCTTTTGTTGAGCCTTGTCTTGCGTTACCAGTATGTTTTTGAGCCCAAGGTTTTTTTGCATGACCTCTAACTTCTGTTCTTGTTAGTGTGCTTTTAGAGCCTTGGCGTTGATTTGCAAGATATGCAACAATAACTTCATGAATTAAAGCTTCATTATAAGGTGCTTTAAAAACTTCATCGCTTAAAGTTACACTGCCACATTCTTCTGCATTTATATTATAAACTTTAACTTTTGGCATAATCTACTCCTTATTTTCCTTTTACCGCTGTTTTGATTGAAAGTATTGCGCCCTTAGGACCTGGAACAGCGCCTTTAATTAAAAGCACATTACGGTCAGCGTCAACCTTAACAACTTCAAGATTTTGAATTGTAACTTTTTCGTTACCATATTGACCAGCAAGTTTTTTACCTTTAAAAACTCTGCTTGGCAAACTGTTTGCACTCATAGAGCCACTTGCTCTGTGAACGATTGAAACACCGTGAGTCATTCTATGGCGTTGATTATTCCATCTTTGAATAACGCCAGTAAAACCACGACCACGAGTGAAACCAGTTACATCTACTTTTTCACCTTCAGTGAAAATACCGCAATTAATTTCATCGCCAACATTTAAGTTGTCGTAATTAGTGTTTTCAATTTCTCTAACATATTTTTTAAAACTTACATTGGCTTTTTTGAATTCGCCTTTTTCAGCATTATTCAATAATTTTTCTCTTGAGTCTTTAAAAGCCACTTTCAAAGCTTTGTATCCATCGTTTTCTTCAGTCTTTTTTTGAAGAACATTAACAGGACCAGCTTCAATAACTGTAACAGGAACAACCAAACCGTTACTTGCGAAAATTTGTGTCATTCCAAGTTTTTTGCCTATAATTTCATTTCTCATAACGCTTGCCTCCTATAATTTAATATTGATATCTACGCCAGCTGGCAAGTCCAATTTCATGAAAGCATTGATTGCTTTTGAAGATGGGCTTAAAATATCAATAACCCTTTTATGTGTTCTTGTTTCAAATTGTTCACGAGAATCTTTATGTTTGTGTGGTGAACGAATAACAGTGATAACTTCTCTGTCTGTTGGAAGTGGAATAGGTCCACTTATTTTACAACCATTTTTGTTTGCAACGTCTACAATTCTTAATGCAACTTGGTCGATTAAGGCATGGTCGTAAGATTTTAATTTAATTCTAATTTTTTGTGTTGCCATTTTGTTTTTTTAAACTCCTTTTCAAATTTATTCAAAGCATTTACATTGTGCCGTGTGTTTCATAAGTTTTACCTTAAAAAAATGCTTGAATTAATTTCGTTTAGTTTCATTTCTAAACTAGGTTGGTTTAAGTTCTCTCGTCGCTACCCAAGGAAGGCACGTAGTAACCTTAAACTTCTTCCCTAAATTACACAGCATGGTTATTATATAACAAAAAAACGGCAATGTCAACCGTTTTTTTTATTTTTTTTAAAATATTTTTTAGACATAATTTTAACCCCAATTAATCAAAATTTTGAGTTAAAAATTAATTAGTATTTTTTAGAAATTATATTCCCTTTCTTTGCGTTTAGTTTTGTTGTCATATTTATTTTTTGTAATTTGGTCTTTTAAATTATCAATAGCAATATCTAGACTTTTGTACATATCTTCACTTTTGCCTTTTGCTTTCAAATCAAAACCATTATACCTTGAAGATAAAGTAACCAAATGTTCACGATTATCAATACTAAAGCCAACAGAAATTGTAGGTTCGCCCCCTTTGTAAAATTTTTCTAACTTAGAAAGTTTTTTTACGCACAAACTTTCTAGTGCCTCCGAGTTAATATTATTTAGAAATTCTACTTTCATAATAAAAGCCCCCTTTATTTAATTGTTACTATATTATAATATATATTATTTACTAAGTCAAATAATTTACTCAAAATTAAAATTTATTTGAAATAACTATTCAAGGCAAACTTAGAGCACAAGTTTTCGGCTTTTTGTTTGCTTGATGCTTTTTGTGAACATATAACAACATCATTTATCAAAAGTTGCATTTCAAATATTTTTGCGTTTTCTTCGCCCGTAACGCCCAAAAGTCTATACTCAATTTTCCCTTTCTCGGCCTGCACTTTCTCTTGCAAAATTGTTTTGTAATCTTTACATTCAAAAAAGATTTCTTTTACATGTAAAATATTTAGTTCTAAAATTCTATATACATAATTTTTGCAAGTTTCAAGGTTAGAATCTAAAAACATTGCACCTAATAGCGCCTCAAAAAAATCGCCTTTAACTGAATCGTTATTTTTTAAGTTTTCGGGACTAGTTTTTATAAATTCAAAAAGTTTGTTTTTTGTAATTATTTTGCTCAAATAATCACAACTCACAATACTCGCCCTCATCTTAGTCAAAACACCCTCATCTTCGGAGAAATTTTTAACCAAAAACTCAGCAACAATAAACCCTAAAATACTATCGCCCAAAAATTCAAGTCGTTCATTGTTTTTTGTGTTGAATTTATGTGCATATGAAGCATGAGTTAAAGCCAAATTTAACAGGTCTTTATTCTTAAATTCATAGCCTATTATTGTTTCAAGTTTTTCCATTCAACACCGCCTAATTATTTTCTAAACGCTTATTAAATTCTTCTTCAAATTTTTCCAAAACTTTGTTTTCTTTAATCTCTATCGCTTGTTTCACTGCAACTTCAATAGCAGTGTGCGTGCTTGAGCCATGCACTTTTATCAAGGTTCTTTTCAAACCTAGCATTATAGAGCCACCATGGTTATCAGTTTTTAAAGTTGATTTAAGTTTTTTGAATGCTTTTTTCATAAAAATAGCACCCATTTTGCAAGCAAAAGATTTTTTAATTTCAGTTTTAAGCATAGAAAGCACCATCATAACTGCCCCCTCCGTGCCTTTCAAAAGAACATTTCCGCTAAAACCATCAGAAATAACAACGTCGGCATTGCCACTTAAAAATTCTCGCGCCTCCAAATTTCCAACAAAATTTATTGGCATTTGCTTTAAAGATTGATATGTGGTTTTGGCAAGTTCATTCCCTTTGTTTTCTTCAATTCCGTTATTTAGTAAAGCAATTTTCGGACTTTCAATTCCCATAACGCTTTTAAAATAAATATCAGCCATTAATGCATAATCACAAAGGTTGTTTGGTTTTGCATCAACCGTTGCTCCACAATCAATAAGCATAACTTTTCCACCTGTTTTTGTTGGAAGCATAGGACAAAGCGCTGGGCGAGATATGCCTTTAATACGACCAATCTTTAAAAATCCACCTGCAAGCACAGCCCCAGTGCTGCCACCTGAGATTAAAGCATCGTAACCATTTTTAAGTTCTTCAAAACCAACAACCAAACTGCTATCTTGCTTTTCTTTGATTGCTTTTGTTGGAATATCATTGCAACTTATTTCTGTTGGTGCATTAATAATCGTGACAAAATCAAACAAATCTTTGCCTGTTTCTTTCAAAAACTTTTTTTCATATATTTCAAGTTCTTTCTTAATATTACCATAATCCCCTAAAAAGCAAATTTCGATATTTTCATTTTGTTTTAGTGCATTTACTCCTGCTTTAACAACTTCTTTATATCCCTTATCAAGTCCTAAAGTGTCTAATAATATTTTTGTCATGCAAAACCCCTTTTAAAAAAAACAATCATCAAGCAGATCTTTTATTTTAAAAAATAATTTATCTGCAAAATTTCATCAATTAATATTTATTAAAACCATTATAACACAATAAAAAAAATTGTCAAACAATGTTTGGCAATTTCTGAAAAACCGAAAATTGAATTAATTTTCTTTCTTTTTATTCATGTCTACAACTTGTTCACCTTTATAGTAACCACATTTTGAGCAAGCCTTATGTGGTAGTGTATATTCGTGACAATGTGGGCATTTAACAACGCTTGGAGCAGAAACTTTCCAGTTAGCTTTTCTAGAATCTCTTCTTGCTCTGCTTACCTTAACTTTTGGAACAGCCATATCACACCTCTCTAATAAATTTCAAATTTTACTCACAAATTATAATGCATAAAAAATCTTTTGTCAATGATTTTCAACATTTTTTTTATTTTATAATATAACCATTTGATTAACTTAATGTTTTATATTGATTTTTTTAATTTAAAACTTTTATATTTTATAGCAAATTTATATCAATTTGTTATTTTACCAATTTTTCAGTTTCTCTTGCGATGACAAGTTCTTCATTTGTTGGAATGACAAAAACTTTAACTTTACTGTTTTTAGTCGAAATTTCTGTTGCATCTTTTCTGATTGTGTTCTTATTAATTTCTTTATCTAATTCTAAGCCCAAGTAAGTTAATGTTTTTAAAACTTCTTCTCTTAGTTCTGGAGAATTTTCGCCAATACCTGCCGTAAACACAATCGCATCAACACCATTCAACACACCGGCAAAACTTGCAATATTTTTTGTGATTGTGTAACACATCATGTCCATAGCAAGCCTTGCGTTTTCATTTGTTTTTAGTTGTTTTTCAATATCTCTGCTGTCGCTTGAAAAACCACTAATTCCAAGCAGACCACACTGTTTGTTCAAGAAACTTGTGGTTTCATTTATATCCCAACCTGTTTTTTTCATAATAAATTCCAAAACAGATGGGTCAATATCTCCACTACGGGTTCCCATCATAACGCCCGCTAGCGGAGTAAATCCCATTGTTGTGTCTACACTTTTTCCACCCAAAACAGCCGCCAAACTTGCACCATTTCCAATATGACAAGTTATAATTTTTGTTTCTTCAATAGGCTTTCCTAGCATTTTTGCTGCTTCTTCGCTAACATATTGATGACTCATACCGTGAAAACCGTATTTACGAATTTTATATTCTGTGTAAAAATGTTGAGGAATAGCATACATATATGCTTTTTTTGGCATTGTTTGATGAAATGCTGTGTCAAACACAACAACATTTGGTATATTTGGTGCAACACTTTCACAAGCCTCAATACCAATAATATTTGCGGGAACATGAAGTGGTGCCAAATCTGTGTTTTGTTTTAAATATTCCATCAACTGTTCATTAACAATTCTTGGCTCACAAATTTCACCACCATGCAAAAATCTATGCCCAAAAGCATTAATCTCACTTATATCTTTAATAATTCCTGTTTCACAATCTGTCAAACAATTTAAAACCATTTTTATTGCAACCGCATGATTTTTGATAGGCTCAGAAAATTCAAAAACTTTTCCGTTGGCTTTATGGGTTAGTTTTGAGCCTTCCAAATTTATTCTTTCAACCAAACCTTTTGCAATAACACTTTCATCATCCATATTTAAAAGTTGATATTTCAAACTAGAGCTTCCACAATTAATAACTAAAATCTTCATAAATATATTTTCTCCCTTTTAATAGAATTTAGTATATTGTTTTTTTGATTATTTTGCAAGCAATTTAAAAAGTTAGTTTGATTTTTTTGGGTTTTAGTATAAAATAATGATATGAAAAATAAAAAAACAAGCACGATATGTGCAATAATTTGCGAATTCAATCCAATGCATACAGGACATCTTTATTTAATCAACAAAGCAAAAGAAATAACAAATTGCGACTATGTTTTGGGTCTGATGAGTGGCAATTTTTCTCAACGAAGCGAAGCGTGTATTCTTGACAAATACACCCGTGGCAAAATTGCAACAGAAAACGGTCTTGATTTGGTGTTAAATTATCCAGCCGCTTTTTGCACAAACAATGCTGAAGTTTTTGCTCTTAGTGCGATAAAAATATTAAATCAAACAGGCGTAAATTATCTTGCTTTTGGCGCTGAATTTGACAACGAAAAATCATTTTTTGATTTAGCAAATTTTATGCTTAATGAGCCAACAGAATTTAAAGAAAAACTTAAAGCAAATTTAAAAACTGGTATTGCATATTTTAATGCATACACAAAAACTATAAAAGAATGCTCAAGCATTTTAAACTCTTGCGACATTCAAAATTTTTTAAACATTTTAACAAAACCAAACAATACCCTAGCACTTGAATACATAAAAGCACTAATCAAGACAAAAAGCAAAATCAAACCTATTTTAATTCATCGAATTGATAACTATAACGAAGAAAAAGAAACCAAAGATTTTGTTTCAGCAAATTTTTTAAGAAAAAAAATCATTGAAAATTCTCTTTTTTTAATTAAAAAATATTTGCCCGAAAATTCATTAAAATATTTTGAAAATAATCAAATTTATCAAAATATTTTTGATGTAAAAAAATCAATTAGCAACACAAAAATTTCTGGCATTACTGAAAAAGAAATTTACGAAAAGAAATTTAATCTTCCCTTAATTTTGAAAAACTTAATTTTGTATAAAATAAAGTCAATGAGTTCACAAAATCTAAAACAAATTTATTCAGTTGATGAAGGGCTAGAATACAAACTTAAAAATGAGGCATCTGCAAACAATTCTTTCGATGATTTTTATAGCTCTTTGCAAACAAAAAGATATAAGCAAAACAAAATTAACAGTATTTTATTAAACTCTTTGCTTAATATAGATAAAAAAACTATTGAAAAAATTTATACCACAAAAACTCATATTTATGTTAAAATATTATCGATTAATCCGAAAAAGCATGAAATTTTAAGCAAAATAAACACAAAATATTTAATCTCAAGAAAAACAGATGCAATAAATTTACATTTTAATAAGTTTAACAAAAAACTTTTTGAAATAGAAAATAATGCAAATATTGTTTATAATTTAGCGTTTAAAACAAGTCTTAATGAAAATGATTTGTATAATAAAATGCATTAAAAGTGAATATTATATTGTGTGAAAGTTGAAATTTTAACAATTAAAAAAACTAACAAATTTTTTGCATTTTGCATTAAATACAAAATGCAAATTTTTATAACAATTTTATTAGGAATTATATCTTTCTTTTTTATTTCAAATTCAAGTCATTATATGTCTGTAGTTTTGGAAGGAGTGCTATTGTATGGAGCAAAAATTTTACCTTCACTTCTCCCATTTTTGTTTGTAACAAAAATACTATCAAATTTTGATTTTATTTTTATTTTATGCTCTAAGTTTAAGTTCTTATCCAAATTTTTGTTTAATACCCCGCAAATAAGTTTTTATATATTTTTTATGAGCGTAATTTCGGGCTATCCAATAGGAGCAAAACTCACAAGTGAATTTTATGAAAGAAATCTTATCACAAAAGACGATGCTCAAAAAATTTTATCCTACTGTTCAACAAGCGGACCATTGTTTGTTATTGGCAGTGTTGGCGTAGGTTTTTTTGCAAGCAACAAAATTGGCATTTTCCTATTTCTAAGTCATATACTTTCAAGCATAATTAATGGTATTATTTTTGGCCACGCAAAAATTTACAGAAAAAATAATAATAAATTGCTTAATTTTTCAAATAATTTATTGACAAAAAAAGAATTTACCATAAAAAATAACAATGAAATTAATAATCCAAAATTTAAAAACAAATTATTGTGCCAACCGGATGAAAACGATAAAACAAAAAATTATGCTCAGCCAAAAAACAAATTTAGTCTTGATGAATGTATGTATAACTCTGTCAGAAGTGTTTTGATTGTTGGTGGTTTTATTGTTATATTTTATGTTTTTATTCAAATTATGTTAGACAATAATTTGCTATTTCCTTTAACCAAACTATTCGAATTTCTAGGATTATCTCACCTAGAAGCCCAAGGCTTCAGCGCAGGACTGTTTGAAATAACAAAAGGAATAAGTTTGCTTTCAAAATCTTTAAATTTGCGTCTTGTTTTTGTCCTTTCAAGTTTCTTAATTAGTTTTTCAGGAATAAGCATTTTAATGCAATCTGTAACATTTTTAGACAAAACAAATGTAAGCATAAAACTATTCGTTTTTCAAAAATTCATACACGGCATAATTTCTGCAATAATCGCTTTCATCCTTTCGTTTTTAATTTTGTAATTTTGCATAAAATTACTTAAACAATTTTTTATAAAAATTAATGTTTACGATATTATAATTTTAAAATTAAAGCATAAAAAAATCAATACAACAAAAAGTTGTATTGATTTTTTATTATCTTTTGTTATAGTAATCTAATAGTGCACTTTTAATATCTTTAAGAGGAAGTCTTAACGCTGCATATTTGTCAGCCAAAATATCCAACACACTGATAAAGGCATTTACAATGTTAAGGTCTTTATATTTAAAACTATAGATAATGTTGTTTATTATATATGTTAAATTTTCTTTATCGTTAGACTTTATTCTTCTGTCTATTGAAATATTGTCAAGCATCGAATTTAAAAACGGAGTTATATCTGAAAAAATATCATTAACAACATTAATTTCTTGCATATTTTCAGGTTGTTCTTTGCAAGTTGGCTCTTCTTTCTCTTCTTCAGTTTTATTCAAAAATTCATCAATAATTATTTCTTTAAAAGGAATTAAAATAGTCTTGGCAAAATTATTATATTCACTTCCGTTATTGTCTGCTTTAAAATTAGAATTTATAAAGCCATAAAAATCCATTCGTTTTGCATCACATTCAACCAACAAACAAAAAACAAAAGCCACGATTTTATTTTTTTCTGTCATAAGTTTAAACTCGCCATTGTTAAAACGATTTTTAACCTCTGCCCTAGACAATTCTTTATCAAAACTAAAGTCTATCAAACAATTTTTGATGTAAGAATAAAGAGATGGATTTGCCGCTATCATTTTTAGAATATTTGAAATTTTAATATCAGCCAAAATAAATTTACCGTTAATTAACCCGTCTACACTGCTGATAAATTCTGAAATTTTAACCAATTCATCATTTGTAACTTTTTGCATAAATACCTCTTTTTATTTGATACCTATATTATAACACAATTTCAAAATTTGTAAATAAAATTTATTACTTTTATTTTTTTATCTTAAAACATTTACAACAATTTTATTTTATGCTAAAATAATTGTATGGAAAAAATCATGAATTTCAGACCTGATACTATGCTTAGCAAAATAATTTTGCTATATATGTTTGATAAGATAGAAATTGCATTAACAGAAAATTCAATCATGGAAATTTGCTGGAGTCGAAATAATTGGCTTAATTACATGGAAATAGTCGACATTCTTCCAAGTTTAATTGAAATGAATTTTATCTCAAAAACAAAAGATGCCGATGGCGAAGAAAGATACTTGATTACTGAATTAGGTCGCAGTTGCTTGGAACATTTCTACACACAAATAAGTCCTTCTCTTCGTGATGAAATCTCATCTTTTTGCAAAGAAAACAGAATGGATCTTAAAAGATCGCAAGAATATGTTTCTAACTTTATAAAAATTAATGATGACACATTTTTAACCACACTAAAGATTAAAGACATAACTGAAATAAACACCGTTGAAATCAAAATTAAATTTCCAACTCGTGCTCAAGCTATTGATGCTTGCAAGTTATGGAAAAAAAATGCACCATTTATTTATGAAAATCTCTATGAAAATTTGACCGAAAAAGATGGATTAAATAACAAAAAAAATTAGTGAATATATTTCACTTTTTTTGTTTAATGATATAATTTCTTCTATAAACAACAGTATTTGCTTTCATCATTTTATAAAATTTTTATAGTTTTCACTCATTCTTAATACTCAAACAAAAAACATATTGAAGTTATCAATATGTTTTTTCTATAATTAAATTATTTTTTATCTTTTTTGGAATTTACCGTTCTTTTTATGAACAACAACTTTCATATCTTCATGAGTTTCTTCCATTTCCTTCAAAATGTCTAAAGCTTCTTGCTTTGTTTTAACTCTTCTAATTGTTCTTCCTGCGCCATCTTTTCTGATAACCCAAGATTCTTTATCTTTTTCATAAATCAAACGATATTTTGAATTTTTATGTTCAATTTTTTCTTCCAAATTTTCGGCTTCTTCTTTTTTTGGTTCTTCAGCCTCTTCTTTATTTTGTTTTTCTTCGCTTACTTTTTCAGCAGTTTCTTTTTTAACAGCATCTTTAGGTTGTTTTGTTTTTGAAGATTTTGCTTGTTTTTTTGGAGTTTTTTCGGCTTTTTGCACCTGACTAGCATTTTCTTCTTTCAAGTCAGATGATTTTGAATCTTCAGTTTTTTCTGCCTTATTCAACTCTTCTTTGTTTTCTTCAATTTTTTTTGAATTTTTAGAAGTTTTACCTTTTGTTTCAGTTTTTTTACTTGTTGCTTTTTCAGATTTTTTAGCAACTTTTTTTTCTGATTTTTCTTCTTTCTTTACTTCTTCAGTTTTTTCTGCTTCTTCTTTGATTTGTTTTTCATCTTCAGATGCTTTAACAGGTTTTTCTGCTTTAACTTGTTTTTTGTCAGCACTTTTTTTGTTGTCAGATTTTTTGCTGTCTGTTTTTTTAGATTTTAACTCTTCTTTATTCTTTTTGTCTGACTTTTCATCTTTTAAATCTTCAGACTTAGTTTCTGCTGTTGCATCTGATTCTTTCAAATCCTCCGATTTAGTTTCATCCTCTTTAATATTTTCTTTATCTGCGTTCTCTGCTTTTAATTGTTTTTTCTTTTTTTCATCTTTAAGAATTATTACAAACAAAGCTACGATTGCAACCAAGCAAACGCACATTACAATTACAAGCCAAAGATGGTTTGCAAATAAATCTTCAAAAAATTCTTTCATAATTACATACTCCTTTAAATACATTAAAATTATAACAAATTATTACAAAATTTTCAACATTTTTTGCAGAAAAATTATTTTTTTATCAAAATAATTTCAAATGATAAATTAACATTGCACACTTAATCATTATTTTTTATATTTTAACTACTTTATTGATAAATTTATTTTACATAAAATTACCCTTTTAGAAATAAAAAACACTAAAAAAGGAAGAAATTTAAAATTCCTTCCTATTTTATATTTTTCATTTTGACCATTTAAATTGCTTAAAAACATAACCGATCTATTTATTTCTGATTGCTGATTGGGCACTTGCTAAGATTGCAATAGGGATTCTGTATGGCGAGCAAGAAACATAACTTAACCCAGTTTTATGGAAAAACTCAATACTACTTGGTTCTCCACCATGTTCACCACAAACACCAGTTTTTAAATTTGGTTTTTTGCTTCGACCTTTTTCAACACCCATTTTTATTAATTGTCCAACACCATTTTCATCAACTCTTGCAAATGGGTCTTGTTCGTAAATCTTTTTATCATAATAATCATTCAAAAATTTACCTGCATCATCACGAGAGAAGCCAAATGTTAATTGAGTTAAATCGTTTGTTCCAAAACTAAAGAAATCTGCAGTTTCGGCAATCTCATCAGCCAAAAGTGCTGCCCTTGGAATTTCAATCATCGTTCCAACAGTGTAATCAACAACAAAATTTTGTTCTTCCATAACTTTTTTAGCAGTATTATCAACAATTTCTTTGCAATAATCCAATTCTCTTTTATCGCCAACAAGCGGAATCATTATTTCTGGCTTACATTTTAGCCCTTCACGACTAACAATAATTGCGGCTTCTATTACTGCTCTAGTTTGCATTTGAGCGATTTCTGGATATGTTATAGACAATCTGCAACCACGATGTCCCATCATAGGGTTAAATTCTCTAAGGCTATCTTCTATTGTCCTTAATTCTTCAAGACTTATGTTAATTTGTTTTGCAAGTTCATTTTCATCTTTTTCAGTTTTTGGCAAAAATTCATGAAGAGGTGGGTCAAGATAACGAATTGTAACTGAATTGCCTTTCATTGCTTTAAATAATCCAACAAAGTCTTGCCTTTGCATTGGAAGTAATTTATCAAGAGCTTTTTTGCGGTCTTCAACTGATTTTGCCACAATCATTTCTCTCATCGGCAAAATTCTGTCTGCATCAAAGAACATATGTTCAGTTCTAACAAGACCTATGCCTTCAGCACCAAAATTGAAAGCAACGGTTGCATCTAGAGGAGTGTCTGCGTTTGCACGAACACCTAATCTCTTATATTTTTTTGCCCAACCCATTACAGTTTTAAAATCTTCACTTAATGTTGGAGCAACGGTTTTTAAGGTTCCTTCATAAACATTACCAGTAGAACCATCAATAGAAACAACTTCGCTTTCATGATAAATTTTACCATTCATCAAAACAGCATCATTTTCTTCATTTATAGTAATGTTAGACACACCAGCAACACAAGGTGTTCCAAGTCCACGAGCCACAACTGCAGCGTGCGAAGTCATCCCTCCTCTGCAAGTTATGATGCCTTGACTATGATGCATACCTTCAATATCTTCGGCAGAAGTTTCAAGACGAATTAAAATAACTTTTTCGCCGTTTTTAGCCATCTCAACAGCCCTTTCACTTGTAAATGCAATTTTACCACATCCCGCACCCGGACTTGCTGGAAGACCAGTTGCTATAGGACTTATTTTTTTAAGTTCATTAACATCAAAAGTTTTGTGTAACAAACTGTCAAGCGTTCTTACTTCGATTTTCATCAAAGCTTCTTCTTCGGTATTTAAGCCTTCGCCAACCAAATCTACAGCAATCTTGATTGCTGCGGCTGCTGTTCTTTTTCCATTTCTTGTTTGAAGCATATAAAGTTTGCCATTTTCAATAGTAAACTCCATATCTTGCATATCTTTATAATGTTTTTCAAGTTTTTTAACAATTTCTACATATTGGCTATAAACTTCGGGCATTTGCTTTTCTAGTTCTGAAATTTTGTTTGGCGTTCTAACACCAGCAACTATATCTTCACCTTGAGCGTTCATCAGATATTCTCCGTAAAGTTTGTTTTCACCAGTTGAAGGATTTCGACTAAATGCAACACCTGTTCCACTTGTTAAACCCAAATTTCCAAAAACCATTCTTTGAACATTAACTGCTGTTCCCCAATCAGAAGGGATGTCATTCATTCTTCTGTATACAATTGCCCTTGGATTATTCCAAGTTCTGAAAACGGCTTTAACCGCTTCTAAAAGTTGTTTTTTCGTGTCTTGTGGAAATTCTTCTCCCTTATTCTTTTTATATAATTTTTTAAATTCATCTAAGATATATTTTAAATCTTCTGTGGTTAAATCTAAATCTTTAGTATAACCTTTTTCATTTTTTCTGTCATCAATTATTTGTTCAAAATCTCTTAATTTCATGTTCATTGCAACATTACTAAACATTTGAACAAATCTACGATAACTGTCGTAAGCAAAGCGTTCGTTATTTGTTTGCTCTGCCAATATTTTTACAGTTTTGTCGTTTAAACCTAAATTTAAAATAGTATCCATCATACCTGGCATAGACACTCTTGCCCCACTTCTAACAGACACAAAAAGTGGATTGTCGCCACCAAGGCTACGCCCTGTTTTTTCTTCTAACTTAACTAGGGCGCTGTCAATTTGATTTAATATTTCTTTGTTCAAATCTTCGCCATCTTCATAATATGCGTTGCACGCCTCTGTCGAAATTGTAAACCCTTCAGGCACTGGAAGCCCTAAATTTGTCATTTCGGCAAGGTTAGCACCTTTTCCACCTAAAAGTTCTCTTTGATTTGCATTTCCCTCATTAAAAAGGTAAACATACTTTTTATCCATACTTTCCTCCAAAATTAAGTATAATAAATTTTAGCCCAAAATAGCAAATAAAATAAGAGATAAAACAAAAAAAGTGGTTTTACCACTTTAAAAAAATTTTATGCTATTAATTTTTATATTAAAACGATTTTCAATGTTTAAAGTCAAAAGTTTTATGCAATCTTTTTTTGTTTTTTCTTCTACATTCAAATTATCTAAATCGGTTAGTTCTAAGCCATTAATTTGTTTAAGAGAGGCAAAAACATCTTTAGGAACAAAAACTGAATAATTGCTTTTGCACGCACCACATTCAAACTCTCCCATTTCTAAATTCAAAAAAATCTTGTTCACATAATTAAGCCCACAAGTGTTACATTTTGAAAAATTAAGCCTAAAGCCATTAACTTTTAATGTTCCAAGCAAAAATTTTACTAGCAAAAGTTTTTCATCACTATTTGAATTTGCAAGCAAATTCAAGGCTTTTAGACTGTTAATAAACAATATTTCATTTGGCTGGAAATTTTTATTGCATTTAAGTAAAATTTCTAGTATAAAATTTCCAACAACAAATTTGTTATAATCTTCACAAATATCATATAAATTATCAATTAATGTTGCATTTTTTAAAAAAAATAAATCCCCATTTTTTATAAGTTCAAATTCAGCAAACGAAAAAGCGCTATAAACAAATTTAAGTTTATAGGCACTTGACTTACAATTTTTTACCAACACATTAATTAATCCACACTCAAGCGAAAAAATAGTAACAAGCTTGTCCTTTTCTTTTTGGTCAATACTTTTTAAAACTATCGCTTTAACTTTTGTTTCTTCCATATTTATTTTGTTAAAACATCTTCTTCAATATTAGACTTCTCAACATTATTTGCTAAAATATAATACCCAATATTACCTGTTTGAAAGAATAATTCCCTACAAATTAGTGCAAATTCACTTTTATATTTCATATTCCCTCCTTTAAAGTAGTATATGCTGAAAAGTTTAAAATATTAACTACCCAAATTTATTTTATATAAAAAGTATAATAAACTTATTAATAAAAAGCAAAGATTTTTTTATAAAAATAAAAATTTTTTTAAATTTCATAAAAAACACCTAATTTAAAAAAAATATACAAAATAAAAAATCTTATTTTGTATTTTTTTGTATGATTATAAATTTTTTTGTTACAATACTTATTAAAGTTTCATTAAAAATGAAAAACAAATTTAATGCAAAAAACAAATACTATGTCTTTCTTTTAATTTATATATCCTTTTTGTTGTAACCCATATTGCTTATCAAAACTTCACTATTACGCCAATTTTCTTTAACCTTAACCCAAAGTTCCAAAAAAACTTTACTTTGAGTTAAATGTTCAAGCTCTGTTCTTGCATGGCTTCCTATTTTTTTAAGCATTTCACCATTTTTACCAATAATTATAAGTTTGTGAGCAGGTTTTTCGCAAAATATCGTGGCTGAAATTTTTAATAAATTTTCGCCTTCAACAAAACTGTCAATAACAACAGCTAAACCGTGTGGGACCTCTTGTTGCAAATACAATAGAGCCTTTTCACGAATAATTTCACTTGACAAAAACTTTAAACTTACATCTGTTACTTCATCGTCTGCATAAAATTTTTGACCTTCTGGAATAAATTTAAGTACACTTTCAACCAAAACATCAATGTTCTTTTTCCTGAACGAAGAAATTGGAATAATCTCTTTAACTTCAGTTAAAGAATTTAAAGTGCTCAACTTTGGATATAGTTTTTCAAATGTCGTTTGATCAGTTTTTGAAACAACCACAATCACTGGTACTCCAGTTTTTGTGTATGAATTAATTAACTCCAAATCATCTTTCTCGAAAGGTTTTAAACCATCAAGCATAAAAATTAAGCAGTCTATCCCCTCAACCCCACTACGGATACTTTCTGACATATATTTGTCTAGTTTGTTTTTTGATTTGTGAATTCCTGGGGTGTCCGTAAAAACAATTTGATAATCGCAAGTAGTCAAAATTCCATTAATTTTGTTTCTTGTTGTTTGAGGTTTTGGACTTGTGATAGAAACCTTTTGATTAATCAAACAATTAAGCAAAGTACTTTTGCCAACATTAGCTTTGCCAACAATAGCAACAAACCCTGATTTAAACATTCTAACTCCTTTTAAGCTTAAATTTGGATAAAATCATTTCTTCTCTTGTTCTCATCAAATTTCTGTCTAATTCTTCAATATGGTCATATTCAAGAAGATGCAACAAGCCATGAACAAATAAATAGCAAATTTCCCTTTCTTGTGAGTGCCCAAACTCAATAGCCTGACTTTGAGCTCTGTCAAGATTAATAACAATATCTCCTAAATAAACTTTATTATTCTCGGGATTAATATCCATTAAAAAATCTTTTCTTCTAATTTTTCTGTTAAAAATATTTGTTAATGCAGGAAAACTTAAAACATCTGTAGTTTCATTAACATTTCTTGTTCTTGCATTTAACTCTTGCATTTCTTGTGAATATACAAACTCAACAGTGGCTTCCAAAATATGTGGATTTTGACCAGTTTGTTTTAAACCCACTTTAAAGATTTTTTTTAATTTTTTTGATAAATTTTTATCAATTTCTTCTCCTACAAAATTTAGCATAACACCTCTAATTAAATGACTGAATTGTTTCTATATAACAAGTAATAATTTTGCCATTTTCAATGTCTGTTATATCAACCTTTTGGTTTAATTTTTCAACACCACTTGGCACTTTGTTTTCAGTCTCTTTTATTATTGTATCAATTATTGCATCTTTTTGCAATGAAAAATCGTTTTTTATTAAATTTTCTTCAATTTCGTAATAAATTTCTTTATAAATTTTGATAGGAATTAACAGATTTTTAAACAAGTATTGTGTTTTAGTTTCTTTTTCATAATTTTTAAAGGTGTTGTTTTTAACTTTCATTTTCATTCTTTTATTAAAAATTTCATAATAAGAATTTACAATCTTTTTACCAGTGCGATTATAGGTTTTTTCTTTAAACATAAAGGTTGTACTTGTTTCATACCAAACTTGCATTTTTACATTGCCTATTGCCTTACAATCAGATGTTTTACCATCATTATTAATCACACCCTCAATAAGAACATCTCCCTTTTTAACGATATCGCCAACGCTAACTTTACTTGTTCCTTGAACAGTGCTTATTTCCAAAATTTTGCCACTTTCTTTTGCAACTATATTTGACTTTAAAATTAAATTTTCTGTTTCTATTTTTTCCTTGATATTAACAATTAAATTAGTACCTTTTTTTATAACACTAATCATGCTTATTTCATCAAATTTGCTTTCTAAATTTGCTTCAATTTGCTCAGGGTCAATAGCAGTAAAAAAAGAATTTCGCTTAATGCCCATTGAATTAAGATATTGCATAATTTCGTTTTTATCTATTTGTTTTGTGCCATAAATGTTTATGTTAGACAAAAAATTGTAATTAAAAAACAAACAAAGAACAAAACAAATTACTAAAAAAAATAAACCTATTCTTTTTTTTGTAAATTCCTTTAAGTATTCAAAGCCATATCTACTAATTATTTTAAATTCATAATCTTTTAGCATAGGCCTTAATTTTTTGTAATCACTACTATTTATTATTATATTCAATTCCCTAAAACTTGGTTGAGTGAGATTATAAATATTAATTTTATTTTTGTAAAGCGACTTAATTAACCTTTTTAAATTAACACCTAAAATTTGAATTTCTAGCCTATTTTTTAACAAAAATTTATGCATTTTGCACCTCAATTTTGCTAATTTTACCCTTAACGCACAAAAATCTTTGACTTATTTCTTTAATTGTTAAATTGCTTCCAGAAATACTAATTTCGCCCTCAAAAAGTTTTACTATAATTTCTTCATCAGAAAAAGAGATTATATCTTTGAAACTTTGTAAATAAAAAATTTCGTTGTTAAAATTAACATATTTAAAAGCATTATTTTTTGTTGCAGATTTTGTTTTGAAATCAAAATCATTCAAAAATTCATTAATAAACGAAAACATAGTTATATATATGAAATTTTATAACTTTTTATAACTATTCGTGCAAAGGCACATTCAACTTTATCACTCACTACAAAAGTGAACAATGAGACCATGACTATTTCAAAGCATTTAATGCAAAAACTATCTAGATGTAAAAAAAGTTAAAAAAACAAGTAGCACAAGGCTCGAAAAAGGGTTTAGGCTAGGAGTGTACTTGTTGTACATGACTAGGCTAAACCCTTTTTCAGTAAACACAGTGATACGAAGTTTTTTTAACTTTTTTTAGAATTTGGGTTTCAATAAATCACTCATCAAAACCTTCTTCATTTCTGGACTTAAATCTTTAATCTCTTGTTTAAGATTTTTTGTTTCTAAAATGGTTTCTTGTTTTGCAGGCTGTTCTTTAAATGGTGCCAAATCGTAGTCTTGTGACGATAACTCAGAAGATTTAGGTTTTTCTTCCTTAATTATGCCAACCGGAACGGGTTTTTGTTCGGATTCTTGTTTTGCTTCTTCTTTTTTTATTTCTTCAGTTTTTGCTTTTTGTTTGTCTGCTTTATTTTTCTTTTCAATTTTTCTGCCGTGAAAAAAGTATGTTATAGCAACAAATAACAAAATTAAACTTATTAAAATAACAACAATAATCTCGGCTTTATTCATAATTAATTTTGGTCATCTCCATCTTTGTCTTGAGAGAAAGATTTTCTCATTGAAGTGTCGGCTAGAATATTTTGCATTTTATAATAGTCGTAAACACCCAACTTTCCTTCTTTGAATGCTTCTGCCATAGCCTTTGGCACTTCGGCTTCGGCTTCAACAACTTGTGCTCGTTTTTCTTGAGTTTTTGCACGCATTTCTTGCTCCTGTGCTAGTGCCATAGATTTGCGTTCCTCAGCTTTTGCTTGAGCGATTTCCTTGTCTGCTTGTGCTTGAAGTTTTAATAAATCTGCGCCAACATTTCTGCCAACATCAATATCTGCAATATCAACAGATAAAATTTCGTATGCTGTTCCGCTTGCCAAACCTTTTAGCAAAACTGTACGAGAAATTTCATCAGGGTTTTCCAAAACTTGTGCGTGAGTTTCAGTAGAGCCAACAGTTGTAACAATACCTTCGCCAACACGAGAAATTATAGTTTCTTCGCCAGCACCACCAACCAAGCGTTGTAAATTTGTTTTTACAGTTACTTTTGCAGTGATTATAAGTTCAATACCATCCTTTGCGATAGTAGAAATTTTTGGTGTTTGAATAATTTTTGGAGTAACGCTTTCTTTAACTGCTTGCAAAACATCACGACCTGCAAGGTCAATAGCCCTTGCTTGTTCGGTTGTTAAGTTTATTTTTGCACTATGAGCAGAAATTAAAGCCATAACAACTTTATTTACATTACCACCTGCCAAGATGTGATTTTCAAGGTCATTAATATTAAGGTCAAGACCTGCCTTTTTTGCGTTAATATAACTGTCTATAATAACATTAAGATTAACGCCTCTTAATTTCATACCAAAAATTTTTGCCATTGAAAGGTATGTTCCGCTAACCAAACATCTAAACCAATATTTTACTGGTAAAAGTGCTAGAATTACAGCCAAAATTACAACAAAAATTCCAATTCCTATAACCCAACCAACAGCCGAATTTAACAAACTAATATTCATTTTAATTTTCCTCCTTAAATTTTACAATTTCAAGCGTGTTGTTTTTAACATTAACAACTTTTATTTTTGTGCCAATATCCAAAAACCCTTCTAAACTTGTTGCATCATAAATTTCATTATCAAGTCTAATTTTTCCAACAGGTTTGCAAGTAGTTACTGTTTCTCCACTTTGGTCAATAAAGATTTTCAAATCATCATCGTTAAAAAATGTTGGAATACTTGACCCTTTCGATATTAGTGGCGACTTGCTTATCAAGCCTTTTCGTGCCGAAATTATAACCCAAACTAAAAGTGCGATTATAACAACCAAAGCAATAACAAGTTCAAGCAAAATACGCTCTACTGTTTCGCCAACAAATATTTTGCAAACAATGCTTAAAACAATTGAAGTAAGACCGCTAATTCCAAAAAAGCCGAAGCCCGGAATAAATGCCTCAATAATCAAAAAGATTATTCCAAGAACATAAACAACGGTTGAAATTATTGTGAGAGTTTGCAATATATCACTCAAAATAAGATTCATTTTTCTGTTTCCCCTTTATTTTTCTTCATTATAACACACTTTTTTTTGTTTGAAAAGGGGGTAAATAAAAAAAACTCGCAAAATTGCGAGTTTTTTTAACTTGTTTTAAGTCGACACAAGTTCAACATATAAATTTGTTATTGTGAATGGATCACTTACATTTTGATTAAAGTCATCCCAGAAAAATTCTCGGGTGTTTGTTGCTGTGAAAGTAACAGTGTTATAGCCATTTCTCAATTTTGTAGTATAAGCAGATAAATTCATAGGTCCATAAGTCCAAGAAGAATCAGAAGACACCGTTGCCCAAAAACTAACCCTGTAGGTTTGCCCCGCTGTGCAAGTAAAATCATTTGCAAAAAAGTAAGTATCTTTATTTTCAGAGCCCGAAGTAACGGTATAGTCATCAGTCAGTGTTGTGTTGCTTCCAACTGTTAACTTTAAAGGTGTAACCCACTTTGCATACAAAGTTACTGCTGAATAATCACCCGTCCTTGTCCATTTTGCTCCGCCACCAGATGCAGTCTCAGTATAGCCACTAACAACTTGCAAAGTGCCACCAGCATTTATAAGCATACTTCCTGTGCCACCGCTTCCTGTCCACCAGCCGTCAAACACATAACCAGATTTTGAAATCTCTGACCTGGTCACCTCAGGATTGCTTACATAAGTTACACCAACATAAGCAAGTGAATGAGTGTTTGCATTTGAGCCACCAGAAGAATAACCTCCCCATTCTTGGGCTTTAACTGTGCCACCTTCTGCATTAAAGATAATTCTTGTTGCTTTTTGTTGCCATTTTGCAGTTAGCGTTGTGTCTGTGCTGTCAAATGTATATTCCAAATTACTAAAAGCCGAGTCTGAAATCCTATATACCTTATAGTCATTAACATACCATGTGCAGTTTTTGCGAGTATCTGAACCTTCAAGAGCCCAATAGCCAAAAGTCTTTGAACTTCCCTGCAACTCATTACAAGGAGTTGTAAGCAAATAATAATCTTGCCAATCATTTGTGCCATAACGAGAGCCTAAACGGATGTCATACCCATCCCTGTTTTTGTAATGTGTTATGTAAAGGTCGGTTGGAAGTTTTGCCCTAACTTTTATGATATATCTCATATTTTTTTCGGGATTAACCGTACAACAAAACCCTGCTGAACGATAGGCTGTTCCGTTTTCTGTTTTGATAGACAAACTATAACCTGTTTCACTTGTGCTGTCAGAAATAACCCCACGAGTTACCGTGCCAGAATCGGCATAACCAGCCCAACCCGAAGAATTTGCTGAATTAACAACAAAACCAGTAACATAGGTTGCATTTTTTAAATAATTAATGTTTGTTGAGTTTGAGCCCCAACCTGCAAATAAATAATCGTCCCTCGTTGGGCTTGGAATGTTTACTGTGCTATTTCGGGCGAATGTATATTTAACATTCGATGTATTTCCGTTATACCCCCCCCCGCAAGGTTTAGGGTTACGGTTGAACCATCAAAAATCCATTTTGCATAGAATTTTTTATCCCCTGTTGATGAAGATGAAATTGATGTTACAGCACTTCCAGAGAAATCACTAGTTTCATACCAACCTGCAAATGTGTAACCTTTTTTTGTAACTTCTTGTAATTCTTCAAATCTGATATTTGTTGCATTAATAGTTGCATAGGCTGTATCACTTGATGAGCGAGCAAATCTTATTGAAAGATATTCTCTGCCAGAAAGTTGATCGGCTGTCGGAGTAAATTTTACGCTAAAAGTGCCCGAACTGCCAGTATATGGCACAAGTGTCAAAATATCTTTTGTGTAACTTCCACTAGGTCCACAACCAATTCCGCAGCCTATTGTGCCACCACCATAATTTGTTAAAGTGTAGTTAAATGACAATAAATAAGTCTTGCCTGCAGTCAATTTAGAGTTTGTGCTAATTTCTGTATAGTTTGCTCCAGCCGGAAAACTTGCCGAATAGTTGCTAAAATCAAGTAATTGCTCTCCACTGCCAGAAGGAGCCTTTGGAAGAGTTAGTGATGTTCCGTAAGTGTAGGAATTTACAACATCTGCATATTGTGTAAAAGATCCTCCGTTCAAAACATAATCAATAGAATAAGTTTGTGCTTGTTCTGTAAAAACAGCAGTGAATGTTGTGTTTTGTGAAATTGTAACCAAAGTTAAATCTGTGTAAACTTTGTTGTCTACGCTACTTTTCCAGCCACTAAACACATACGACTTGCCGTTTGCTGAGGCTTTCTTTGGATTAGAGCCAGTATAGTAAGCATTGTTTCCACCTTCAACCGTGCCTGTTTGCAAAATGGTGTCATCATAATTTTTGAAAGTAATTGTATATTTTGTTACATCCCCTGTTTGAGTTGTTGGATATAACACTAAGTTTTCAGTAACATTTTCAAGTTTAGAATTTGCCTTGTTAAGCCTTGTATGGCAATTTCCGCCTTTTGTGATAACAGGATAACCGCCAGCAGAGAATGCAAAGCCTGTAAAGCCTGATTTATTAACTTCGGTCATAACTTCTGTTGGGATAGTCGCTTCGCCAGCGTAAGCAATATTTTCGGCATAATAACTTTTTCCGCTAACAACAAAAGCAACTGTATGAGTGTTTGATGCATTGACATTATTAATAGTATTCAATTTGGTTTGGATATTTTCTAGCGTTGTTTTTGTTGTGTCTGAATCTTTCAAGTTTGCAACTTGCAAGGCTTCTAGTCCAATATTAACAGTTATTGGACTTCCACTCAAATCGCTTCCATAAGAAAGATTAGAAGCAATTTGGCTGTTTTCTTTTGTTAAAAAAGTGTAAGTTTTTGTGCTGTCTTTAACCTCTAAAGGCTCGCCAGTGGTTGAATTTAAAAGATAATAATAATCGCCAATCTTTTCACTCCATACATAATTTAAGTTTTGAGAAGTTTCAACTAACTGTAAATTTTTGAATATATCTGGAAGTTTTTCATAAGCATTTCCACCACTATAAACCGCCAAATAATAATCTGTATTCGTTGTGCTTGTGGTGAAAGTTATTGGGCTATCTGGCTTTAAGCAACTAGATGAAGTTGAATTATGACCAATCCAATAACCAGTGCAACCAGTAGCAAAACTACTACCAGAATAGTCGATATCATTTGTAATTAGCACATAAAACCCAGTGCCATTTACCAAGTTTTCGGTCAAAGAAATTGTGTAACTTACACCTGCTTTAAGATTTAATGGCAATTTGTTGTAAGTTCTGTTAGAATAATTTGCAACATTAGTGTAATAATCTTGGTCTAACAAATTATTCCCAAGTGTTAAATTTCTGTATTTCAAATAATTTGCAACCTCATTGTCGGAAGCCGAAGCAGAAGAAGATGCTGAAACATTTAATTTTGCCCTAACATAGGCTGGGTCGCTAGTTGAATCTAAACTAAACTCAACATCTTTATTAAGCAAATAATCGCCCGGTTTAACAT
Organism: uncultured Clostridia bacterium; assembly: GCA_934747965.1. Classification (GTDB taxonomy): domain Bacteria; phylum Bacillota; class Clostridia; order Christensenellales; family UBA1242; genus UBA7868. The sequence continues at coordinate 152,597 of CAKVHI010000002.1, read as the reverse complement.
TTTCAACCGAACTTGATGAAAAATAAGAATTTGCTCCAATCTCATTATTTGCGTTTATTTTGATTTTGCCTAATTCCAGTGAGCCATTATAATCTTTACGGTCTTTATAAAAAGCCAAGGTGGCAGTTATGTTGAGCAAAACAACTAGAGCCAAAAGCACTATTGAAATTATAGAAATTACCTTATATTTCCTTTTACTCACAGCATTCCCCTTGATTATATTTTGTTTAATCTTCAAATAAATATTTATTAATATTTTAATAAATAGCAATAGTCTTGTCAAACATTTTTTAACAAAATTATAAATTAAAACAAAAAAATATCAAAACAGAAATGATATTTTACATTACTATTTTGAGAATTTTATAAAACTGTAAGGCAAACTTTTACTATTTTAATTTTGCAAGATTTACGGGATCCATGGCTTCTAAGAATAAATTTAACAATTCGACTCTTTCATAATCATGGTCTAAAACAACAGATAATACTGGAAGTTTAACACTTTTCAAACTTTTTTGAGTGTAATCTCCAAATTGAGTTACTGTTTTGTCGCCTTTTGAAGGGTCAATCAAATCTACCACCAAAACTGGTTGCATTTTTGATTTTAAAAACACAACAACATCCAAAATATTATGTTCAACTTCATTGAACACAACCAAAGAGCCATCTGGCTTCACAATTTGATTCATCACCACTTTAGGAAAAGCGACATATTCACTTGGAAGTGAATTTTGAAAAACAGCCAAAAATTTAACTTCTTGATTTGTCAAAAAAGGTAAATTCAATTTAAGCCTTGGCTTTCCGTCAAACTTTGCTTTTTTGCTTTTTGCTGTTCTTTTGCTTTCTAACCTTTTAATTGCAAAGTAAACGACAACAGCAATTGCCAAAAACACTAATATTAAAATTAAAGCCAAAATTCCTTCACTCATAAAGCACCTTCAAAAAAAATTTTGATTATTATACCACACAAATATTCAAAAATCAAGAGCCTTTTTTGTTTTTTAATGAAAAGCAACCTTGACTATGATATAATCCAATTTATAGGGCTTAAACCGTGATTAATTAAAAATTGATTTGCTTTCAAAAAATGATTGCAACCAAAAAAGCCGTTGTATGCACTTAGTGGGCTTGGATGAGCACACGACAAAACCAAATGGTTTTTGTTGGTTATTTTTTCGCCAAGTTTTTTTGCCTGATTTCCCCAAAGCAAAAAAACAATAGGAGTTTCTCGCTCATTTAATTTTTCAATTATTTTGCCAGTCAATATTTCCCAACCCTTGTCTTTATGTGAATTTGCCTCACCCTTTCTAACCGTTAAAACAGTGTTCAAAAGCAAAACCCCTTGCTTTTCTAAATTTATCAAATTGCCGTTGACAGCACTCATTTTTTGCCCAAACTCGTTTTCAATTTCTTTGTAAATATTTTGAAGCGAAGGTGGAAATTTTCCGCTTTCGACTGAAAAAGCAAGCCCATGTGCTTGACCCGGCTCGTGGTAAGGATCTTGCCCCAAAATAACGACTTTAACATTTTCAAACTTCACCAAATTTAACGCATTAAAAATATTCTCCGCTTTAGGATAAACAGTGTATTTTGCATACTCAGCATCTAAAAACTTTTGAAGATTTTTAAAATATTCTTTATTAAATTCATCACTTAAAATATTTAACCAATTTTGTGAAATTCTTATCATATGTGCACCTTTAACAAATTCGACATAAATTCAAAAAAAATCAATGAAACAATCAAAAATAAAAAAATTCTAATCAAAATAAATTAAATTTCTAAAAAATGATTTAAAATTCAAAATAAGCACAACAAATTTTTTTAATTCTAACTTTTTAAAATTTTTTGAGTTTAATCAACTTTAATTCAAAATATTTAGTTTAATTTCAAATAATTTCTAAATCTTCTACATTTTTTTCAAACATTTCAAACTATTAAAAGAAACTAACAAAAGTAATAAAAAATCGAAATTAATTCAAAATAATCAACTATATTATACATCAAATATTGCGATAAATTCAATCATTTTCACAAACAAATTTTTCAATATAATTTTGAATAGTTCTTTCAATCACACAACCATTTCCACAAAAAATTTTTATATATTCTTTTTTTAGTTTCGTATAGAAATAAATTCCAAAGTTGCAAAGATTTTGTTTCACTTCAAACCCAAAATTGTTCATTTTTGCCTTTTTCAACTCCAAAATTTCACTTTTTTCATCTAAAAAGCCACTAGAAATTGCAGTGTAATATTTTTTATGGTAATCCCCACCAATGGCTAGTTTACCATTCCAAACCAAAGATTTAGACAAAGTTAAAAGGGCTTTAGAAATTTTTTTTAGCAAAATTTCAGGGTTCATACTTTTTGAAAGATTAATTCGGTTATGATAAAAAATATTAAATTGATTTATTTTTTTATTCATACAAAATTTTATGTTAAAAACTAAAAAAAAAGAATTAATACATTAATTCTCTTTTAAATAATTATTAACATTTGTTGCGCAAACAGCCCCGTCATTACAAGCCGTTATAATTTGCCTAATCAACTTTTGAGTGCAGTCGCCACCTGCATAAACCCCTTTCAAATTTGTTTGAAGATTGTTATCCACCAAAATATATTTGTTTTGGTCTAACTTAATTTGATTTTCAAACAACTTTGTGTCGGGGTCTTTCCCGATTGCCAAAAACAAGCCGTCAACTTTAAGATTTGTGATTTTCCCATTTTTGCAAACATCAACAGAATTTAAAAATTCATCCCCATAAAGTTTTTCTACTTTGCAATTAAACAAAACTTCAATATTATGATTTTTTTCTATATTCTTATTCAAACTTTCTTGCAAAATATTTTGAGCTCTCAATTTGTCAGACCTGTTTAAAACATAAACTTTTTTGCATATTCCGCCAAGATAAATTGCATCTTCCATAGCACTGTCGCCACCGCCAACAACACAAACTATTTTGTCTTTAAAAAAATTGCCATCACACAAAGCACAATAACTAATTCCTTTGCCAATGTATTTTTCTTCATCAATCAAACCTAAATTACGAGATTTCGTGCCTGTGCAAATTATAACACATTTTGCCTTAAATTCTTCATTCACAGTTTTAACAACTTTAACATCTTCTGTAAGAGAAACACTCAAAACTTCATCGTTTATAATTTCAAGTTCATTTGCCTGTGCTTGGTCATAAAGTTTCATGCAAAAATCAGCACCTGAAATATTTTCGTAAGTAGGAAAATTTTTTATTTCATAGGTGTTAATCACTTGCCCACCAATATTGCTTTTTTCTATTATCAAACTTTTAAGACCACTTCGTTTCGCATAAATACCTGCGGTTATGCCACTAGGACCACCACCAATAATAATAACATCATACATAAATCTCACCTCTTTCTTATTATAACAATTTTGCCTTGTTTTGATAAATAAATAACATAATTTTTTAATAATTTTTAATCAAGTCAAATTTTAAATAAAAAAATTTGCTATCAAATATAAAACTGCAACAAAAAACTTATTCTAGAACATAATTATATTTAAAAAAACAACAACCAAAAAGATTGTTGTTTTAAAATCATTATCTCTTGCTGAATTGAGGAGCTTTTCTTGCTTTTTTCAAACCATATTTCTTTCTTTCTTTGCTTCTTGCATCTCTTGTTAAGAAACCTGCTTTTTTAAGTTCTGGTTTGTAAGTTTCATCAAGTTTAACTAAGCCTCTTGCAATACCATGACGAATTGCACCTGCTTGACCAGTTAAGCCACCACCATAAACATTAACCAAAACATCAACTTTATCTGTTGTGTTTGTTAAAACTAATGGTTGTTTAACAATTTGTTTTAAAGTTTCTAATGAAAAATATTCATTAAGGTCTTTTTTGTTTATAACAATTTTTCCGCTTCCTGTTGAAACTCTAACACGGGCAATAGAAGATTTTCTTCTGCCAACATTTAAAGGTGCAAGAGTTTTGTCTGCTTTTGCTTTTTTAGTAACTGCCATACTATCTATTTGCCTCCTTTAAAACTAAAGTTTGTGGTTTTTGAGCATCATGACCATGATTTGCATCTTTATATACAAATAGTCTTTTTAACATACTTCTTCCCATATTAGATTTTGGCAACATTCCTTTAACTGCCAAAGTGATTGCAAAATCACTTCTTTCATCCATAAGATGAGCATAGTTTTCTTCTTTCATATTACCAATATATCCAGTATGATGACGATACATTTTTTGTTCTAATTTTTTACCTGTTAATTTAACATTGTTGCTGTTAATAACAATAACATAATCCCCAGTGTCAACATGTGGTGTAAATGTTGGTTTGTTTTTTCCACGCAATATTGCAGCAACTTGACTTGCTAATCTTCCCATAGGAATATTAGTTGCATCAATAACATACCACTTTCTTTCCACTGTTGAAGGATTTGCCATATATGATTTCATAATTCCTCCAAAGTTTTTGTAGTTTATCAACTTATTTTAAGGGGCTAATTCAAAATAAATTTTTATACTCGCTTATTTTACAACTAAATAAATTAATTGTCAAGCGAAATTTAAAATATTTAAAAAAAATCGTTTATATTTTTGCTAAAAAAATGAATAAATTAAACTTTGTTTATAAATTGTTTTTATTTTTAGGTTTTGTTTGTTATAATAATTATTATTAAGGAAAATATTAGTTATAGGAGTTATTTTTATGGATACCTTTGCTTTGATAAGCTTAATATTAAGTTTGATGATGCTCGCTTTTGTTATCATTGGAGTTTTGTATGGCTTAATTGTTGGCTTTAAAAAAAGTTTAATAAGCGGAATTTACAATTTGGTTCTCGTTATAATTTTGATTATAATCACAAGTTCGCTGACAACTATCGTTTTGCAATACGACATTACAAAATTTAATTTGCAAGCAAATGGAAGTGTTTGCAAAACTCTTGGAGATTATATCGTTGCAATGATTGAGTCAAACCCAGAAATTTCAAATGCAATTTCTTCAAACCCAGAACTTAAAGATGTTATTCTAACACTTCCAAGTTTAATTGCTTCGCCGTTTATTTTTGTGGTTTTGTTCTGGCTTGTAAAAATTATAGTTTTCATAATTTCTCTTCCAGTAAATTTAATAATATTTCTTTGCACAAAAAACAAACGAAAGAAAAATGTTGATACTAGAGGAAATGTTATAAAACCAAAAAAGCGTAGACTTTTGGGTATGGCTTGTGGTTTTGTTATTGGTTTAATTGCAATTTTTGCGACAATGGTGCCAATATATGGTCTTGGCAGTGCAATAATGAAACTTGATTCTATTAAAATGAATGGGTCAACTGCAAGCTTAATGCTTTATGCCGAAAGTGGAAATACAACCGAAGAGCAATCTTTGCTTAGTGCGTTAGTTGGCGATGAAACAAGTAAAAAAATAGTTAGTGCTTATAAAGGCAATGTAGGAATTAACATCACAAGAATTATTGGAATGGAAGCCATTGGCACTCATGCTTTTAACTCTTTAACTCGAACAAAAATAAACAACACTGAAGTTAAACTTTTGGATGATATTACAACTGTTTTAAATGTTTATAGTGATGTTTTGAACATAAAATCTTATATTGAAAAAGAAACTTTAACCAAAGAAGAAATGACAGAGTTATTAACAAAAACAGATAGCACAATTAACAAAGTTTTTGAAGTAAAGTTTTTGACTGCTGTTGGAAACACTGTCTTTCCTATTGTTGTTGATAAAATGCTTAATGATGACCCTAATTTTCCAATAAAACTTCCTGATGAAATCAAAAATGACGAAGTAAAAGAATTCATAGTTAAACAGGCTTTGCAAACCTTAACCGAATATGATTTTAGTTTTGTTAAATCTATTCTTCAAGACTTAACAAGCATTTTAAAATTAACAAACGATAATAATATTTTAACTCCAGTTTACAATTCAATAAAAACTGGTACTCAATTAACTAACAAAGATTATGTAAATTTGATTAAGAGCACTGATGATAATTTCGCAAAATCTTTAAGCGATAAAATCACGAATATTACTTTCATAAAAGATTTGTCGCCAAGTTTAATTGACAGTACTTTTGAAAGTTTGTTTAAATCTTTAGGTTTAACTTACTCAACTAATAACATAACAAAGGATAAAGCCTCTCAAGTTATCGGCAATCTTATTCAATATTCAATCAACGGATTAAAAACAGTTAATTTAGATAGCAACCTTGTTGTAACAAAAAATACTCTTCCATTTGTTGGAAAGTTGTTAGACACATTAAAAGACACCGAAGTTTTAAATTCTAATCAATATATAGATTTAATTGATGTTGCAAAAACAAAAGCGAAAGAAAACACTAACGGTCTTCCTGTAAATTTAAACAATGTTATTGACAACCTAAGTGATGTTAATGTTTGGGAAGATGAACTATTAAAAATTTCAAACGCTTTTGAGGAAATAGAGTATATTGCAGAAATTATAAAATCATCAAATCTTGAAATTGATAAGTTAGACCTACAAAAAGTCGGAAAAATGTTCGACAAACTTGAATTAACAACTTTGTTTGGAAACGAAATTAGACCTATTTACAATGATATGTTAGAAACTTCAAAAACAAGTTTAAGTGATTATTCAACCGCTTTGGAAATTTTGAAGATAACTGACACAGATCTTAGTGATGCCAGTTTAACAAAAGTTGAATGGGAGAAAGAATTAACAAGCATTCAACCTTTAATTAAAGAATTATTAAAATTCAAAGACCTAGACTTGTCTGGCTCAGACAAAGAAAATGCCGAAAAATTAATTAATCTTTGCAATAAGTTCGATGAAGTGGAACAAAACCCTAACAGCAAAATTTACAGCAAAAAAATGCAACCACTTTTGATAGAAGCAATGACTGTTGCAAAAAATCAAGACACACAAAATGCAGACTTGTATGAAAACATAATTTTAAGACTTAACAATCGTAAATCTACTGAGACTTTAACAGATTGTGTTGAAAAGGGTGCAATAACTTATGCAATTAATTCGGCAATAAAAGATGTTACAACAGAGCACGGAATTAAAGATGCTTTGACTGACAGTAAAGACTTTATTATAGAAAATAACACAATAAGTAAATTATTTGAAAGTCTAGACAAAATTAACAGCGAAATTGAAAGTCTAAAAACTATGGATGCTAAAGATATTCAATCAATAGACATTAATAAATTGTCAACAAGTTTAAATGCAATCAAAAACACTGGCTCATTCCCTGTTATGTTCACTAACAAAATTTTAAGCAATATTTTAAGTGAAGTTGATTATTCCTCTGTTCCTGAAGGTCAAACAAAGACTGATATTGAAAACTATATTCAAACAAAAAAATCATTCCTAGAAAATGAAACCTCAGAAATCAATGACAACACTTACAGTGAAATTTTGACTGGTCTTAAAAATTTATTGCCAACGGCATAAACAAAAAAACCACATCTTTTGAAGGAAATTTTAAAAAATTTCCTTCTTTTTTTATGGTTTTTTGTTATTCATTGTTTTTATTCTGATATTTAAGTTTTTAACATTTAAGATTGTTTTATTATCAAAAATCACTATTTAAAAAATTTAATGAGTCTTTCTGTTTTCATTAAAAACAAAAAAAACAAATTTAGCATCAATAAAATTTAATATTTTATATCAATAAGCGTTAGTCCTTCACTTGGCATAACCTTGCCAGCAAAACTACGATTTTTACATTTTAAAATATTTTTAATATCTTTTGGTTTTAATTTGTTTAACCCAACAAGCAAAATCGTTCCTACCATTGTTCTGACTTGATTATACAAAAAGCCATCCCCCGTAAAATAAAAATAATAATGATTTATTTTGCAAAAAGATTTTTTTATTAGGCGCAACTTAAATATTGTTCTTTCACAATTTTCATACTGTTTTGAATTTGTAACAAAACTTGTAAAGTCATGCTTACCTTTCAAATATTTCATTGCCTTTTTCATATTTTTTAAACATAGTTTTGTTTTAACTTGACTTTCGAAAGGGAATAAAGGCAAAGCAAACCTGCTTTCATACATTGCATAACAATAAGTTTTTTGTTTAGCACAAAATCTTGCATTAAAGTTAGTTTCAACTTCTTCACTTTTTAATATCCTTATATCATCAGGGAGCAAAACATTTAAAGCGTAACAAATTTTTTCTGGAACAATATTATAATCTGTAAAAAAGTTTGCAACCATATTTTGAGCACTCACACCCTTGTCCGTTCTTCCAGCAATAGTTATTTCTGTTTTTTGATTAAAAAGTTTAAAAAGAGCATTTTCTATTTCACCTTGAACAGTTTGTTTATCTTTTTGTTTTTGAAGCCCAAAATAATTTTTTCCGTTATATGAAAATGTAATTTTTATATTTACACTCTTTTTGTCATTTTTAATTTTATAGTCTAGTTTTTTGTTCATAATTATTTTATTCTATCATTTAATCATCAAAATTTCAACTTAAATATATAAATTGACTTTTTAAACGATAAATTCTATAATATATTTGAAATATAAAAAGAATAGATTTTAACTTATAAGTTTACGCAACTTATAATTTCAAGGAGTTTTTATGACAATTTTAACCTCTGCAAACGAAATTGTGGCAAATGTTAGCCACAAATTGACTGAATATTCTGCAATATATCCAATAACCCCGTCAAGTACAATGGGAGAAAAATACTCAAGTTTAAGTCAAGACAAAATAAACTCTAAAAACATTTTTGGAACAACCCCAAAAGTTGATGTTATGCAAAGCGAAGCGGGTGCAATAGCATCTTGTTTCGGTGCATTATATGGTGGAACATACTCCACCACCTTCACATCAAGTCAAGGACTTTTGTTGATGATTCCAAACATGTATAAACTTGCTTCAAGTTTAAAACCTTTTGTTTTGAATGTCGCTTCCCGAAGTCTATCAACACATGCCCTAAATATTTTTTGCGACCATAGTGATGTTTACAGCACACTTTCTACAGGATTTAGCATTTTATGTTCTTCAAATGTTCAAAAGGCTCAAGATTTTTGCATGATTTCACATATGCTAACACTCAAAAGCAAAATTCCAGTTTTGCACTTTTTTGATGGTTTTACAACTTCTCACAAACTTGAATCTATTATAAAATTAAAAAACGAAGAAAAATTATTTCCAAAAAAGGAATTTATTGAATTTAAAAATTCTTGTCTGGTTTGTTCAAACCCAAAGACTTATGGAACAAATCAAAATTCAGATATCTATTTTCAAAATAGAGAAAGAATTGAAGAATATATCAGAAAAGTGCCTAAAATTTTGAACGAATGTTTTGAAGAATTTTATAAAATTGAAGGCAGAAAATATCAAATTTTTGAGTATTTTGGCTCTAAAAAGGCAACAAAAATTGTTATCTCCATTGCTAGTAGCGTTGAAACATTAAAAACTACGCTTGACTATTTAGACGATAGTTATGGTGTTGTTGGAGTAAATCTTCTTAATCCTTTTTGTGTGGATGAATTGTTAAAAGTACTTCCAAAAACAACAAAGGTTATTACCGTTCTTGACCGAACAAAACAAGCGGGTCATAATTATGAATATCTTGGGCAAACAATTAAATCAGGTTTAGCAAACAAAGATATAAAAATCCTTTGTGGTCGTTATGGTCTTGGCGGAAAAGATTTTGATAAAGCATGTGCAAAATCAGTTTTTTTGAACATGGATAGTCGTTGTTTGGATCATTTTACAGTTGGAATAGACGATGACATCTCAAATACTTCCCTAGAAGTCATTGATGAAGATTTTAAAGACAATCTAACCAAATATGCTTTTTTTGGAATTGGAAATGACGGAACAGTTTCTGCCGGCAAATTTTATGTTAAAAAATTGTGTTCTCTTGAAGGCGACATTTTTGTGAGTGAAAACAGTTATTATGACAGCAAAAAAAGTGGAAACCTAACCGAAAGTCAAATTTTTGCTGGCAAAAAAAACTTCCAAATAAATTATAAAGAAAAAAACTTTGATGCAATCTCTATTTCTAACCTTGAAATTTTAAACTCTTATGACATATTAAAAAATCTTAAACAAAATGCAACTATTTTAATAAATTCAACTGAGGATGAGATTGAACAAATTTCTGACTATTGCAAAAATTTGATTGCTTCAAAAAATTGCAAACTATATTTAATTTCAGCAAGTCAAATTGCCAAAGAGAATAATCTTGGTGATAAAATAAATTTGATAATGATGATTAGTTTCTTTATTGCTTCATACAACAAAAGTGATAAAAGTAACAAACTAAGCCAACTTGTGAATGAAACTTCTGTTGAATTTTTAAAACAACGCAATAGTTGCGATTATCTTATAAAAACTCAAAATTATGTTAAAGAATATCATTACCCTGAAAGTTGGTTAAGTCAAACCACTCCCGCAGTCTTTACAGATTTAAGCAACTGTAAAGTTTCATATTTCAATGCTAACGGCGAAACAAAAAACTTAAATAATTTCCATATTTTAAACAACAAAAAAGCCTGCTGGCTTCAAGAAAAATGTATTAAATGCACAAATTGTGCTCAAATTTGCCCGCATGGTGCAATTTTAATAAAAAAAGTTGAAACAAAAAATTTGACGAACGCTCCAAAAGATTTTAAATATTTAAAAAACAATGATGGCACAAGTTTTTGTTTGTTTGTTGATACTGAAAAATGCACGGGGTGTGGTAATTGCATAAGCATTTGTCCTACACAGGCATTGTTATTAAAAAATTATTCAAACACTAACAAAGAATATTTTTACAATCTTTTGCCTCTAAGTGATGATAGACAATCTAAAAATTTAAGTTTATGTCAAAATTATTATAGTTGCAATTCCTCTTGCTCTGGATGTCAAGAAATTATGTACTACAAAATTCTAGGTTCATTATTCGGCTCTCATCTTAATTTGATTAATGCCACTGGGTGTTCTTCGATTTATAACGGGATAACAAATTGTTCGCCTTTCAACACAAACAACAAAGGATACGGAACAAGTTTTGTAAGTAACTTGTTTGAAGATAACGCTGAATTTGGTTATGGTGCGACTGTCGGAAATGATTTGGCAAGACAAAATTATATTAAAAAAATTAATGAAAACTTTGATAAATTTAGTGATTTGTTTAAAGACAATTTTAAAGAATTTTTGAAAAACACAAATAATTTTGAGATTTGTCAAAACATTTATGAACAACTTAAGGAAGTTAAACCTAAAAATGCTTATGATGAAGAAATAAAACAAAACTTAGAATTTGTTTTGCCTATGACAAGTTTCATTGTTGGAGGGGACGGTTGGGCTTACGACATTGATTTTGGCGGACTTGACCATGTTGTAAGTTTAAATAAAAATGTAAACATTTTAATATTAGATAACGAGTTGTATGCAAACACTGGTGGCCAAACAAGTAAAGCAACCAATTTAGGTGCTAAAACAAAGTACACAAACGAAAAGCAGACACTAAAAAAAGATTTATTTTTAAGTTTGTTTCAATACAAAAATTTATATTTTGCAAAAGTAAACTACTCTTTTAACAAAAATCATTGTTTGCAAGCCTTTAAAGATGCAGTTAGCCACAATGGACCTAGCATAATTCTTGCTTATACTCCTTGCGTAAATCACAAAATTGATATGCAAAACTCATTTAAACAAGCATCTTTGGCAACAAAAAGTGGCTATTTTAATTTGATAACCTATTATGACCAAAAACTTGAATTAGACAGCACTCCAAATTTTGATTTGCTTGAAAAATTTATTTTGAGTGAAGGCAGATATAAACAAATTTCGAAAGAAAGCCTAGATTATCTTGTTAAAAGCAAAAAAGAAGAATATGAATTTTACAAAAAATTAACAGAAATTTTAAAATAAAGAAAAAGCCTTAGCTGAACGCTAAGGCTTTTCTTACGCAAACAAAACCACAAAAAATATTTAAAATATTTTCTTTTCATTTATACATGATTGTTTTGCTTACGATATTATAGTGTGCAGAATTAAAAGTATTATTCAATATTTTTTAAAAATTTTTTAATTTTCTTTATTATGTTGTTTTCATCAAGTTTAAAATATTTTTGAATATCTTTGCCTTTTCCGCTTCTTCCGAAAGAATCTTGACATAAATATAAACCATTTGAAACATATTTATAATAACTGTAACTTGATGAAAATTCTAGTGCAATTTTAGCTTTGGTTGTTAAAACGCTTTCTTGATATTTTTTGCTTTGTTTATCAAAAAGTTCAAAGCAAGGCATGCTTACAACTCTAATATTTTTTAATTTTTTTGCAACATTAATTGCAATTTGAGTTTCCATTCCGCTTGTTAAAATCACGGCTTTTAATGGCTCAATTTCCCTAAAAATTACATATCCGCCTTTCAAGCAATCACTAATTTTAGATTTTTCATTTTCAACTTTTTCTTTGCTTAAAACAATTGCTGTAGGCTTTTTTGTTTGCAAAAAGTATTTGTAACAAGCCAAAATTTCACTTATGTTATAAGGTCTAAAAACTGCAAGATTTGGTGTAGCCCTAAGCGTTACCATTTGTTCAACTGGCTGATGTGTTGGACCATCTTCCCCTATCAAAAAATTATCGTGGCTAAATTCATACAAAACGGGTAAATTCATTAATGCACTCATTCTTAAACTTGGTTTTAAATAATCAGAAAAACTTAAATAGCACGAGCAAAAAGCACTCATTCCTCCAAACAAGGCAATTCCGTTTGAAATCGCAGCCATAGAGTGTTCACGAATACCAAAGTGTATATTTCTATTGGCAAAATTTTCATTTAAGTAACCTTCATTTTCCAAAAAAACCATGCTTGAAGTGTTCACATCAGCACTTCCACCCATAAAGTTTAGAACATCATGTGAAATATCATTAAGAATAAGGTGATTATTTTCTCTTGTGCTTAAATTATTTTTTTTGTTAAATTTTTCTAAGTGTTTAACAGCCACTTTGTTAAAGCCAAATTCAAAAAATTGATTTAATTTTTGATATTCATCTGGAAATTTCTGTTCATATTTTTCTAAACGCAATTTTTCTTCTTTGATTAAATTCTGTCTATTTTCAACAATTTTGCCAACAAACTCTTGCACATCTTCATTAAATTCCAAAAATTCATTTTGCATGTTTAATTTGTTTTTTAATTTTAAAATTTCTTCTTCAGTAAATGGCTTTCCGTGGCTAACTTCACTATCTTCAACATGAGAGCCATAACCGATTAAGGTGTCAACAACTATTAAATTTGGCTTGTTTTTACTTTTCTTTGCTTTTAATATTGCTTTTTCAATCAAATCAGCATTATTTCCATTTTTAACATGATAGACATTAAAATTCATCGCTTTAAACTTTAAGAATATATCATCACAAAATGTTGTGCTTATATCCCCTTCAATAGTCTTACGATTTCGGTCATAAATAACGATTAAATTGTTTAATTTCAAACTTCCAGCAAGTGAAAAAGCTTCTAGGCTAACGCCTTCCATCATGCAACCATCGCCCACAAAGCAAAATGTTACACTATCAAAAATTTTAAAATCTTTTTTGTTAAAAATTTTTGCAAAATGCTTTTGACCTATGCTTATACCCACTGCATTTGCAACGCCTTGACCAAGCGGCCCAGTAGAACAATCTATACCGCCTGTAGAAATTTCAGGATGCCCCGGGGTTTTTGAATTTAAAGTCCTAAAATTTAATAAGTCTTGTTTTGTTATGCCCATATCAAACAAATTCATACATGCATAATTTAATGCACTAGAATGCCCCGCCGAATTAACAAAAAAATCTCTATTAAAATATTTCAAATTATTTTTATCTGTTTTTAAATTTTTAAATACAGAATAAAAAATTGGTGCCGCACTTAAAACAACGCCCGGGTGCCCACTTTTTGCGTGTGTAATGGTTTCTGTTCCAACTATTCTTAAATTATTGACAATTTCGCTACTTTTCATAAAACATCCTTATAATATTTTTTTATGCTTTTTATTATTTTATTTGTTAAATTTTTTTCTCTAAAATTAATATCTATAACAATATCACATAAAGATTTCAAAACAGCATCTCGTTCATAAAAAACTTTTTCATTAAGCAAATTTTCATATTTTGCACTTTTTGGTCTTTCCTTTAAAAGTTCGGCTTTGAAATCTGAATGCTTCAACCTTATGTAAATAAAAACTGAAGTTTCCTTTAGGATTTTGAAATTATCATTTGAAAAAAATGTGCTTAATGTAAGTGTTGACAAAGTGTTTTCATAACTTGAAATTGTACTGACGGCTTTCGTTTCAAGTTTATTATAATATTCTAGCCCCGCAGTTTTTATAACTGTATTAACATCTATAATATCGTATTTTATAAACTCATTTATATCAACATAAAACATCTCTAACACTTCGGCTAGTTTCTTTGCAATATTCTTCTTAAACTCAGGGTTTAATGCAATTAATGTTAGGTTGCTTTTCAAATTATAATTCCTTTTTCTTAGTTATATATTTCAATATTAACAAATTTTAATTAATAAATAAAATAAAAAACATAAAAAAAGTAAAAATTTTATTTTTTTACTTTCTTTTTTAGCGAAAAACACACTACAAACAAAATAACATATCCACCGCAAAGCAAATATTCAATTCTTATGTAGTAACTATTGTTTTGAACATCCAATATAAAGTTTATTTCACTTTCTTGCGAAATAGTCAAAACGATATTTCCGTTTAGATCAGTTCTGAAGATATTTTTTTGCAAAACCCCATTGTCTACAAGCCTGTTTAAAATTATTTGTTTTGGAAGACCATATTTATTTGAATCATTACTATTTGCTGAAATTATTGCATAAGTAGGCTTTACTTTTTCCAAAAATTCTTCCCCAGTTGAAGTTTCACTGCCATGGTGACCAACTTTCAAAATATCACACTTTGATAAATTTGCCATTGCTTTTTGTTCAGTATCAGTTGTCGCATCGCCTGTTAGCAAAATTCTTCTTGAAGCATATTCAATTTGAATAATTGGAGAGTAACTGTTAATTTTTGAGTAATAATTTTCTGTTGGAGCGCAAAATTTGATTGAGTAGTTACTTTCTAATATTTGTATTCCTGCCTTTGAAAATTCAATTTCACAATTAGGTTCTGCATACATTTTTTGAACAACTTTTCCCCACAACTGATTTTCTAATGCTTTCGGATGTTTAGTGTATGAAACTATTGTGCTTGAATCTGGCTCTACATTAGCAAACAAATTTGGTCTGAAAACTTTGTTAACTTGAAAAGTGTCAAAAATCATAATTGCTCCACCAATATGATCGGCATCACTATGCGTTAACACAAAATAATCAATTTCTTTGTTTTCAACACTGTTAAAATAGTTGTTAATTAAATAACTTTTAAGTTTATCATTTCTCTCTTTACCACGGTTACCACTATCAACAAGCATATTCTTTCCGTCTGGAAGTTTTATCATAATCGCCTCTGCCTGCCCAACATCAATCGTGTGCATAACAAGCCCATCATAATCGATACTGTTTGTTACATTATTATAATTTATTGCATTTTCAATCGGCTTTTTAAAGACAAATGCAAAAATAGTTAGTAAAATTGCAAGTGTTAAAAACACTATTATACTAACTTTAGAAAATCTGTAACTTAATTTTTTACCTTTATTTTTGTTTGCCATTTCTTTTGTATATGTTCTTGTGATTATTTTTGTCTTTTAGTTTTTACTTTTCTATAAAGCAATGCTTTTATTTCTTGAATTTTTTCTAAGCCTGCCTTATAACCTTCTTCAATCATTTCTTCAGCACCACTTAATTTTGTAGACTTAAATCTTTTTGTGTCGGGCTCGATTATCACATCAGAATAAAACTTGCCTTTAACAGCATTACTTTTCATCAAAATTCTTATTGTTGCCGACAAAATATCCATAAGTTTTGTGCTTTCTGTGCCATAACCTCTATTTGGATTACAATCGACACTCACAACAAAATCTGCACCCATAGATTTTACAACATCGCTTGGGATTGTGTTTTGAAGCCCACCATCTTGAAGTCTAAATTCCCCAAAATCAACATAAGTAAACACTCCCGGAACAGCACAACTGCCAGCAACTGCTTTTGCCAAACTTCCGCTTTTTATGTTAACTTCATTGCCACTTTTCATATCAACAGCAACAGCACAAAACGGAGTTTTTAATTCTTTGATGTCAATATCTCCCAAATTGTTTTTTATGATTGTTTGAAGTCCTAATGTTGATGATGGCATAAACATTATCTTGTTATTTTTTATGTCTTTTTTATTTATTTTTTTTGAGATTTCAATGATTTCATCAGCATTCAAACCATAGGCGTAAAAAGCCCCAATCAAACTTCCAACGCTTGTTCCAGCGATATAGTCAAATTTAATTCCGTTTTCATCAAACGCTTTTAATACTCCAAGATGTGCAAAACCTCGTGCGCCACCACCACCTAAAGCCAAACCAAGTTTTATGTTTTTATTTATTTTTTTTAGTTTTTGCTTTTTTCGTTTAAACAAATCAAAAAATCCCATTATTTATCCTTCCTAACAAAATAGTTATAAACTTCACTTTTAGTCATATTTTTATCTTTTGCAACTAACTTTATTGCTTCCTTTTTATTATAACCCAAAGTTATATAATAATTTAATTTTTCTTCAAGTGAAAAATCATCTTGCAATTCTTCATAGCCTTCAACAACAATAACAAATTCTCCTTTCAAGGTGCTATTAAACCCTTCTTTTAAGGTCGAAAAAACAATCTCTTCATGAAGTTTTGTTAATTCTCTTGCAACACAAATTTTCCTGTCGCCCAAAGACTCAAACAATGTTTGGATATCTTCATTTATGTCATGCACTGAGCTATAAAAAATTAAAGTTGATTTTACATTTCTAAATTCAAGCAAAAGCTTTTCCTTTTCAGTTTTTTTGCTTGGTAAAAAACCAATGAATGTAAATGGATACGAAAAACCTGAAAGTACAAATGCATTCAAAAAAGCACTAACTCCACCAATAACTGTGTAACTTATATTGTTTTCTTTCAAACTTTCAATTATTTCTGCACCTGGGTCAGAAATTACTGGCATACCCGCATCTGAAATTAAAGCGAAACTTTCACCATTTAATAATCTTTCAATAACTTTTGGCACCATTTCTTTATAATTAAACTTGTGAAAACTTAAAAGCCTATTTTTTATTTCAAATTTATCAAACAATGTTTTGCTTGTTCGTGTGTCTTCACACAAAATTGTGTCAACAGTCTTTAAAGTTTCTATTTGGTTAATCGAAAAATCTTTTAAATTTCCAATCGGTGTTCCAACAAAATAAAATTTACCTTTCATTCTTCCCCTTTTTGGTTGTAATCAAAAATTTGCCATTATCATCGTTCAAAATTAAATTTGGCAAAACTTTAATCCCACTTTTTCCATTTTTTACGGCTCTAATTAAAAATACATTTGCATTTTTATCTTTTTTTGGATTAACAATTCTTAAAATTTTTGTTTTAAAATTGTATTTATTCAACAAACATATTGTTTCTTCAAGCCTGTCTATACTGTTAATCATAAAAAACTTTCCGCCAAATTTTAGAATGAAACTTGCAGCTTTTATTATATCTTCAAGACAAACTTTCTTTTCAAAATTACATATACTTATATGTTCACTTACATTTTCTTTTTGTCCATCACATTTCCTATATGGAGGATTGCAAGTTACAACATCAACACTTCCAGCCTTAAAAACTTCGGGCAAAGTTTTTAAATCAACATTCAAAACTTCAATATTATCAAGTTTGTTTAATTCTACACTTTTTTTTGCAAGGTCTGCTAGACATTTCTGGATTTCAACCAAATAAATTCTTTTATAAAAGTTTTTTATAGCACCCAAAATTCCAACAACACCATTTCCACTGCAAAGGTCAATAACTGTGTCTTTTTTATTAAATTCAACAAAATTAGAAAGCAACACTGCATCAGTAGAAAAATTATAAAGGTTATCATCTTGAAAAATTTTATAATTTTCAATGCACAAATCATCAAGTCTTATCATAATTTTTCCACTTCATTAAGATTGAATTCTATTAATTTTGAAACATCTTCACTTTCATTTATTTTTACAGTTACTGTTTCCTTTAAAATATTGTTATACACAACAACACCAATACCATTTTTAGTCTTAACTTTACTGTTTATTTTTGGCATTTTTTCTAGTGTTTTTACATACATATCATTTTCATATGCTAAACAACACATCAATCTTCCGCACATTCCGCTTAATTTTGATGTGTTTAATGCTAAACCTTGATTTTTTGCATATTTTAAAGAAACTTTTTCAAAGTCTTTCAAGCACCCAGCACAACAAATTTCTCTTCCACAAGGTCCTAAACCACCAAGCATTTTGGCTTCATCCCTTATGCCAATTTGTTTAAGTTCAATTCTTGCTTTAAATTTACTTGCAAACTCTTTTAACAATTCTCTAAAGTCAACTCTAGTTTCACTTGAATAAATAAAAATAATTTTGTTTCCTTCAAAAGCATATTTCACTTTTAAAAGTTTCATATCAAGATTCATTTTTTTTATAATTTTAACTGCCTCAGAAAAAACTTCTTTGGCTTTTCTTTCATGACTTAAAATAATTTCTTCATCTTTTTTGTTTACTTTTCTAATAACAGGTTCAAGTTTTTCTGAAAAACTGTTAGAGTCTATTTTAAAATTACCCTTGCAAATTATTGCTTCGTCCAAACCATTTTTTGTTGAAACAATAACTTTATCATTTTCGTGATAAACATTTTTTTTAGGGTCAAAATAGTAAGCTTTACCGTTTTCATCAAACTTTGCTGAAACAATTTCTAATTCCATTTATGTTTTTCCTCCAAAATATCTATAAGAACACAATCAATAACCAAATTTAAGTTCGTATTAAAACTTAATTCTTTGTTTGCGTTAATTAAATTTTTTATAATTTCATCTAAAGTTTTTTTGCCAAAATCATCACTTAGCAATTCTATTTCTTTTTGTTTTGATTTGTTTTTGATTTTTTTAACATCAAATTTTGAAATATTTACATCAATCAAAATTGAAAGCATCGCTTTAAAAAAATTTTCTAAATTTTTTATTTTCAACACTTTATAGTCATAATTTAAAATTTCACTTGAATTTTTCATGTTCCTTAGCATATTTAGACAAAAATCAAAAGTTTCTTCAAAATTTGAATCTAATAACATCAAATATGTTCCAAGTTCGTTATCGCAATTTTCAAAAGCACTTTGACTAAACTCAATGTTTAATTCTTCAAGCAATTCTTTAAATTCATCCTCTTCAAATTTTGGCAAAGCAATTTTTTCGCATCTTGACTTAATAGTGTCCAAAACCATATCAATTTTTGTGGTGGTAAGCAAAAAAATAACTTTTTGTGGTGGTTCTTCCAAAGTTTTTAAAAATTTGTTTTGTGAAGCAATATTTGCTTCATCAAAATTGTTAAGAACATAAATCTTATAATCATTTTCTAGTGGCAAGATATAGCAAGAATCAATAATTTCTTTAATATCATCAACAACTATAGCTTTATCTTGTGGATAAACAAAAAAGTCAACGCAATTATTGCTTAAAATTTTTTTGCAAGAATCGCATTCCAAACACATGTTTTTATTTTTACAGCATAAAATCAAACTCAGCATTTTGCAAAAAGCAAAATTTTTATCTTTATCACTAGATGAAAAAAGATAAGCTTGCTTTAAGCCACCGTCAACAATTTTTTTTGCAAAATCAAACAATTTTTTGCTTTTAAAAAAATAATTTAGATTTTCTTCCACACTAAATTATAACACAAATAAAGCAAAAAAGAAATTGTTTTTTTAAATATTTATTCAACAAATAATTTAAAAATTGTCAAAACTTTAAATAAAAAAAGTAAACTAAAGCAGTTTACTTTTTCAATTAAACACTAATTTTTTTGATTGTCAAATAGTTTTTGTTTCCATTTGGCATCAAAACTTCACATTTTTCGCCTACAGATTTAGAAAGTAAAGCTTTTCCAACCGGACTTTCATTGCTAATTAACCCTTTGTATGGGTCGCTTTCTGTTGCGCCAACAATTTTATATGTTACATCTTCATCAAACATTTCATCATGCACCAAAACACTACAGCCAATTGAAACTTTGCTTGTGTCAAGTTTTTTAGAATTTATAATAACTGCGTTTTTAATCAATTTTTCAAGTTCATAAATTCTTGTTTCAACTTCGGCTTCACGAGTTTTTGCAGCATCATATTCTGAATTTTCACTTAAATCGCCAAAACTTTTTGCTTCTCCAATCATTTTTGAAACATTAATTCTTTCAGTTGTTTTTAAATAGTCAAGTTCTTCTTGAAGTTTTTTAAGACCTTCTTTTGTTATATGCGTAATTTGTTCTTCCATATTTGCCTCCAATAATTCGTTTATTATATTATGAAATAGAAATTTTGTCAACCAAAAATCAAAATAAATTTAATTCAAATTTTAAGTTTTAAACAACATTTTTAAAATCTCTTGCCAAAAATCTTTTAAATCTATATAATGATAAATATGAAAAAATTGTGGTCAAAAACTATTAAAAACAATAAAACTCAAAATTCCTTTGTTTTAAACTTAAATGATGAATTTAATGCTCAAAATTTGTATGATGCACTTAAAGAAATTTGTTACAATCTAAAAATTGAAACTCCTATTGTTTTAAACAAGCACATAAATCAGATGGAAGAATATGGCGTTACTAAATTTACAAGTGCCGATTTTATTGATTTTATTGATTTTGACAGTCTTGTTATTGAATATTTTGAACAGTCTTAGACTGTTTTTTTATTTAAAATAAAAATTAAAAACTAAAAAATTTAATATTTTTTATTTTAGTAAAATTTTAATTCTTTTGGTTGAATTAAATTTCAAAAAATTAACAAAATAATAATATATGTTAGTTTTCTTTTGTTTTTTAATAAC
Organism: uncultured Clostridia bacterium; assembly: GCA_934747965.1. Taxonomy (GTDB): domain Bacteria; phylum Bacillota; class Clostridia; order Christensenellales; family UBA1242; genus UBA7868. Next base: position 131,621 of record CAKVHI010000002.1, on the reverse strand, counting down.
CTTAATCGGCTCTATGAATTGGCTTTGTATAGGATTTTTTCAATACGACTTTGTCGCTGGACTGTTTGGCACACAAAGCAGTATTTTTTCTAGGCTTGTTTATATAATCATAGGTTTATGTGCAATTTTTTTGACTTATGCAGTCATTCGCTATAAAGGTAGACTAACTCTTAAAAAAAATAATAACCAACAACAAGTGCTTTTAAACAAACAACCTCTTCCAGAGTCTGTAAGTCAAAATCAAAACTTGACCAATTATGGAACCGAAAATAGCAATAATTCCGTTCCACTTTCGCAACAAGATAACAATAACAATAACAATAACAATAACAATAACAATAACAATAACAATAACAATAACAATAACAATAACAATAACATTGAAAATATAGAAAAAAAAGATGATTGATTTAATCTGCCAATATTAATATTAACAAAAAAATGAGCATAAGCTCATTTTTTGATATGAAATTTAATATTATCAGCAAATTTAAAGAATTATAAGTTGCTTAGATAAAGTTCATACAAATTTTTGTTAAAATTGCTTTTTGCTTTTAAAACTGTTTTTAAATCTTTTGTGAAAATATTTTCTTTATTCATTCCGATTGCAACATTAACCTCGCCTTTTAAAATTGAATTTGTTGTTTGAATTGCAAGCAAATTTGCAAATATTTTGTCTTTTACGGTTGGGCTACCACCGCGTTGAACATAACCTATTTTTTCAAATTTAAATTGTTTGTTAAATTTCTTCTCTAAGTTTTTAGCTAAGGCTTCTCCATCCAAAATATTTTCTTGAACAACAATAAGCGGACTTTCTACGCCAGATTTTATTGCATTTTTAACTATTTTTTCAACATTTTCTTTGCTGTTTTCATCTTCATCAATAACTAGACCGTTGGCATTAACACTTATCGCTGTGTTAAGAGCAATATTCCCGCAATCTCTTCCCATAACCTCAACAACAAGACCTCGATTGTTTGAAAGCATAGTCTGTTTTATTTTTTCTATTGCTTCAACTGCATTATTAACTGCTGTGTCAAAACCAAGACTAATATCACTATAATACAAATCGTTATCAATCGTTCCAGGAACGCAGATAATTTTTTGTCCAAGATTACTCAAATTTATTGCACCCTTATAACTTCCATTTCCGCCCAAAACAACCAAAATATCAATTTTGTGTTTTTTTAAAATTTTATATCCTTTCAAAACGCCTTCATTGCTATAAAACTCGGCACATCTGGCCGTTTTTAAAACACTTCCACCAAGAAAGGATATATTTTCAACAAAATCCTTGGTTAAAACAACAAAATCTTCATCCAATAGTCCTTGAAAACCCCGTTTTATTCCAAAAACTTTAAATTTATTTTTTTGAAGCAATTTTGTTAATTTGTGAATATATGCATTCATCCCCTGGCTGTCGCCACCACTCGTTAATATTGCAATGTTTTTCATATTTTCCCCTTATTTTTTGGTTTGATTTTTACTTATTTTTTTATATTAAAACAATTTTTGCTTTTCATAAATTTGCAAAATTATTTAAACACTGTGTTATTTTCGCCAATTTGCTCATAAAGTTCAAACAAAAGAGCATTCGAAACATTCACACAAGTTGGAATTTGATAAAGATTATTTGTTTTGTTGCATCTGATTATAACTTTAGTGTTTCCAATATAATTTGATAATATTTTTAAAACTTCGTTTTGAAGTTCATTATTTGTGCAATCAAATCTTAAATATAACTTCTTTTCAACAATCTTTTCAACAGTTTTTTGCAAAGTATTTATTTCAGAATTCGTTTCAGGATTTGTTTCGCCTTCTATAGGCTCTATTTTTTCAAGAATAATAACAGTATTTTCTCCATCTCGTTTATTAACTTTTCCAACAATTTTCACGATTTTATCAATTTCAAGTTGGTCTTTCACTTTTGCATAGATTTTAGGAAAAGCCATAACATCAATCGTTCCATACAAATCTTCTATTGTAAGAATGGCCATTTCTTTGTTATCTTTTCGAGTGTAAGTCTTTTTAATTTCTGATATTATTCCTCCAAACACAACACTAGAGCCATCTTCAATCATATTTTCTTGACTATTTAATTCATTTAATTCTTCATCTTCAAATTCATTGTCCATTTCATCTTCACTACTATTAGACAAATAAGAGCTGTTAAAATTAAATTCATTAAACAAATTTAAATATTTATCAAGTGGATGACCAGAGATATAAATTCCAACAATTTCTTTTTCAAACTTCAATTTAGACTGTTCATCAAATTCTTCAATATCAGGATAATCAACTTTGTTCAAAACTTCATCATCTTTAAGCATAGTATCAAAAAATGACATCTGACCTGTTGCTTCTCGTTTTGAAACGGTCGAATTTTGGTCTAACAAATTTTGATAAACACGAATCATCTGACTTCGTTTCACTTTAAAGCAATCAAACGCACCTGAATAAATCAAACTTTCCAAAACCCTTTTGTTTAATCCAAACTTATAACATCTTTTAATAAAATCTTGAATATCAACAAAATATCCATTAGTTTTTCGTTCTTCAATAATGCTTTCAATTATGTTAAATCCAACATTTTTTAATGCCGACAAACCAAATCTTATTTTTTTATCTTTCGTTGAAAACAAGTTTTCACTTAAATTTATATCTGGTGGAAGCACTGGAATGCCTTCACTTTTTGCATAAGCTGCATATCTTTTTAAGTCATCAGTTTTGGTTATTCTGTCATTCAAAACAGCAGTTAAAAACTCAGGCTCATAATAGCATTTTAAATATGCAGTCTGATAGGCAACATATGCATAAGCAGCAGCATGAGATTTGTTAAAGGCGTATCTACCGAATTTTTCCATTTTGTCCCACAAATCATTAGCGACATCTTCAGGAACACCCATTTTTATTGCACCCAAGCAACCTGATTGTTTTGCAGTTGATTCAACACCATGCAAAAACACTTGTCTTTCTGCTTGAATATCTTTAACTTTCTTTTTTCCCATCATCTTTCTCACGCTATCCGCACGGGAAAGAGTATAACCCGCCAAAGCCTGAACAATTTTCATAACTTGTTCTTGATAAACTATACATCCATAAGTTGTGTCCAAAATTGGTGCTAACCTTTGGTCTACATAAGTAACATCTTGAGGATTATATTTGTTGTGAACAAATTGCGGAATAGAATCCATTGGACCCGGTCTGTACATAGCAACCGCCGCAATAATATCTTCAAGACAGTTTGGTTTTAATTCTTTCAAAAACTTTTGAAATCCTCCACTTTCCATTTGGAACATTCCAAGAGTGTTTCCAGAAGAAATCAAGTCAAAAACTTTTGGGTCATCATAGGTGTTTTTTGAAAAATCAATCTCAGTGCCGTAAAGGTCTTTAACGGTTTTTATGCAATTACTAATATCTGTAGCATTTGCTAGACCCAAAAAGTCCATTTTTAAAAGCCCAATATGTTCAAGTTGCTGACCCTCATATTGCGAAGCAATGTCATCTCCGTTTTTTGATAGCGGAATTACTTCTTCAAGTGGAAGCCCACCAATTATAACGCCACAAGCATGAGTTCCAGTTTGTCGTGGCATACCTTCAATTTTCATTGCAATATCAATAACCTTTTTTAATCGCGGGTCATTATTATAAATTTCAACAAGTTCTGGAATAGCATAGTCAACGCCATAATCTTTTGCATCTTCTTTTGGATGATAAAAACCAAAAACTTTTTCTATTACAGGAGCATCAGTTTTAACATTTATAAGTTTAGTAATTTTATCAGTTTCTGAATAAGGCACTTGCAAAACTCTTCCAACATCTTTAATAGCGTTTTTTGCAGCCATTGTTCCAAAAGTTATTATTCTGCAAACATGATCCTCGCCATATTTACGCTTAACATAATCAACAACTTCTTCACGCCTGTTATCTTGAAAGTCTATATCAAAATCGGGTGCACTTACCCTTTCTGGATTTAAAAATCTTTCAAAAATCAAGCCATATTTTATTGGGTCGACACTTGTTATTCCAATCAAATAGGCAACAATACTCCCAACACCGCTTCCTCTTCCAGGTCCAACAGTTATGCCCATGTTTCTTGCAGCGTTGATATAATCCCAAACTATCAAATAATATTCAACATAACCTAGTTTGTTGATAACACCAAGTTCGTATTCAATTCTGTCCAAAACCTCTTTTGTTGGATTTGGATATTTAGTTTTTAAACCATTATCAATCAAACTTCTGATAAAATCATAAGGAGTCATTCCATTTTCGGGAATATATTTTGGATACAAATATTTTCCGTAAACAAATTGATAATTACATTTTTCAGCAATTTCAAGTGTTGTTGCAAGTTCCTCTTCAGAAAATAATTCTTCCATTTCATCATAAGTTTTAAAGTAAAATTCATCTGTTCCAAATTTAAGTCTGTTTGGGTCATCAACAAACTTTTTCATAGCAACACACATCAAAACATCTTGAAGTTCGGCATCTTCTTTGTTAATATAGTGCGCATCATTTGTTGCAACTGTTTTAACACCAAGTTTTTTTGCAAGTTCTTTTAGTTTTGGCAAATTCACAATTTCATCTTGCAAAAAATGGTTTTGAAGTTCAATGTAAAAATCGCCATCGGCGAACATATTTTTTAGCCTTAAACCAAGTTTGTAGGCTTCTTCCTCAAAGCCTTTTAGTAATAATTGAGGAATATCGCCCGCTAGACAACCCGACAAGCAAATCAACCCTTCGCTATATTTTTCCAAAGTGTCGTAATCTATTCTTGGCTTGTAATAAAAGCCCTTTTCATAGGCAATAGTGTTTAGCATAGAGATATTTTTGTAGCCAACTTCATTTTTTACTAGCAAAATTAAATGAGCATACTCTCGACTTTCCTTATTTTCCAAATTTGAACATAAATAAAATTCGCAACCAAAAATAGGCTTCACGATTGGAACGCCTTTTTCTTCAAAATATTTTTTGTCAAGATCAACACAAGCATCAAAAAATTTGATTGCACCAAACATATTTCCATGGTCGGTCATCGCCAATGCTGGCATACCAAGTTCTTTTGCTCTTTTAACAACTTTTTTTATTCTGCAAGCCCCGTCAAGCAAACTATATTCTGTGTGAAGATGAAGATGTACAAAATTTTTATCCATGTAAAAATTATATCACAACTAAATATTTTTTTAAATAAAAAAAAGGAAAATTTTTAATTTCTAAAATTTTCCTTTTAACTCTTCACTTATCTTTATAATCTTGTTAAATCTGTGATTTAAACCACTTTTTGAAATTTTACCATTCATAAGTTTAACCAAATTTTCTAAACTTTCTTCTTTATTTGCAAGCCTAAGCAAACAAACTTCTTGAAGCGGAGTTTCTAAACTCGTTATGCCTATAACACTATCAATAAAATTTATTGCATCAAGTTGTTTTAAACTTGCATTAATTGTTTTTGAAATATTAGCTTCTAAGCAATTATTTTGCCTGTTAATGTTGCTTCTAACATTTCTTAAAATATTTTCATTGTTAAGTTCTAAAACTGCATTAGTTGCTGTTGTTAAAGCAAAAAAATCACAAATTTGGTCAAATTTGTTAAGGTAAACAACTTTTGCGTTTTTTCTGTCTATCAATTTTGCAAAAATATCAAATTCTGAAAGAATATTTGAAATTTCTATTGCAAGCATTTCACTTGAAACTACAAATTCAAGCAAATATCCGCTTGATTCACTGTTAAGAGCAAGGTTGCCGGTGCCTGTTGTTAAGAAAATAGCTTTCAAAAAATCTTTTTTTTGATTTTCAGTTTTTATCAAACTTTCACAAAAATCAAGATTTTTTTCATACACAAATTTATTAAGCAAAAACTTGCTTGACAAAAAAGAAATTGTAACCTTAAATTTCAAATTTTTGCTATCTTCAATTTCAAATTCTGCGGGCTCGAAGCCAAGTTTTGACAAACAACTATTGATAATTTCATAAAGATTTTCATCGCTTACCAAAAATTCAATTTGTTTTGTTGTTATATTTATTTCTGCACAAGTCAAAAAAAGACCATACAAAAAACTTAAACAATCAGTTTTGTTTATGTTTTTTTTATAATTAGTTATAATTTCATTTTTAGCATTAGTTATAAAAGACATTTTTCCCTACTTTAAATTTACAACATTTTCTGGGTCTATGTTATTTTTAATAACAAAGTTTAATCCTAAATTTGTTTCCCCAACATTTTCAGGCTTATGGGCATCCGAGTTTAAAATAAATTTTGTATTGATTTTTTTCATATATTCTGTTTCATTTTTATCAAAATTTATTCTTTTTCCATTAAGTTCAATCAAAACTCCTCTTTCTTTGCAAAAATCAGCTAATCTTGGAACATTTACCTTAATACCATAATTTAGATGTGTTAGAATTTTTATATCATATCTTTTTATCGCGTTTATATATGCATCAGTATTTCTTTCTATTTGTTTTTTGCTTTTGTTTATCTTAGATATTAATCCAAACCAAATTTGCCCAAATTTAGGCTTAATCAGTTTATGATAACCCATAATAATAAAATCAAGATATTTCAAATCATCTTCTTTAACATCAATTTTACCTTTATGATTTAACAAATTTGCTTCAACTCCAAGCAAAACTTTTATATCATATTTTTTAGACAATCTTTCACATTCACTTTTCATAAATGCAAGGTTTTTTCTTTTAACTGCATAACACAAATGTTCAAAACCATGGTCTGTTATCGCCACCACAGAAAGACCTTTTTGTTTTGCAACCTTAACATTATCTTCAATCGTTCCAGTTCCATGACTAAAAACTGTGTGAGTGTGTAAATCAAATAATAATCTCATACTATTATAATAACTCAATTTCAAGTTCTAAATCAATATTTTTTTCTAATTTTATTTTATTTTTGATATATTTTATAAGCATTATAACATCATCATAAGTTGCATGGTCATAATTTATAATAAAACCAGCGTGTTTTTCACTGACCATAGCCCCGCCAACTTTAAAACCTTTAAACCCCATTTCATCAATAAGTTTGCTTATAATAACACCATTAACTCGTTTAAAAACACTTCCCGCACTTGGATATTCATAGGGCTGTTTTTCTTTTCTTGCACTAAAAATTTCATCAAGTTTTGCTTCAATTTCATTCTCATGAGCTTTAGTCAACTTGAAAATACCCGCCAAAACAATTAAATTTTTATTTTTTTTAAATTCACTTGTTCTGTAATCAAAAAACAAGTTTTCTTTTTTAACGCATTTTACTTTTTTCCCATCAAACAAAACAACTTTCAACAAACAATCACTCACACTAAAGCCATAGGCTCCACAATTTTGAACAATACCTCCACCAACGCTTCCGGGAATACCATAAGTTTTTTCTAAACCACTAAGAGAGTTATCCTTTAAAACTTCATTAAGTTTAAAAAGTTTAACACCACTTTCAGCATACGCTTTTTCACCTTTTATGTTGATTTTGTTAAGGTTTTTCATGCAAACAACAACATCAATATCGCCAGAAATCAAAACATTTGTTCCTGCACCCAAAACGACAAATTTTATTTGTTTTTTGGTTAAAAATTTTAAGGCTTTTTTTGCCATTTTTAAATTTTGCGGAAGCAACATAATTTTGGCTCTTCCACCAATTTTAAAACTCGTGTAATCTTCAAGATTTTCACCTATTTTTATATTCTCTTTTTTCAAAATTTTATATAATTTTATTAAATGTTTAATTTCCATTATACTACCCTTCTTTATATTTAAAGTTTTTAAATATTCAAAAATTTTTTAATTTCGTCTTTGTTTTCAGTTTTACCTTCCAAAACAAATTCTTGCAATTTCATTTTCAAGCTGTCTAATTCTTCCTTTTTTAAAAAGCAATTCAAAGTTTTTATTTTTTTTAACAAAATGTTATTAAATTGTTTGTAAAATTCATCTTGATAAATATTAATGTCTAAAACCGGAAACATATTTATGTTAGCAAGATTTTTTTGGACATTTTCACTAATCAAATAATTTAAAAATTCCTTACAAATCTCTTCTTTTTTTGCTTCGCAAGAAAAAACTGAAGCATATTGTATTAAGTCTGAAAACCCACCCAAAGTGTTATAATTACACTGCATTTTCATGTTATTTTCACGATTTTTACATCTATAAAAATCTCTTTGCGTTCCTAGTAATACATCAAAACTGTTATGAATAAATTTGTCGTAGGCGTCAAAACTGTCAACATCGCTTGCTTTTTGCCCTTCTAAAGTAATATTGTTTACAAAAAGTGCCATCAATGGGTTTATTGAATCGTTAGAAGAAAATATAATATTTTTATTTCCATGCTTCAAACTTTCGCAAATATCATCTCCAGAAAGTTTTTCTTTGTTTGAAATCAGAGTGTAACCACCAAGCATAATCGGAAGAGCTTTTAATTTTCCGTCTATTTTTGCCGAAGCAAGTAAATCTTCTCTTACTAAGCCAACATCATCAAGGTTTATAACCTCATTACAAAAAAGATTTTCAACACCAATACCAAATGTAATTATATTAGGCTTTTGCCCCGCTTGTAAATTTAATTTTAAATGCTCCAAACTTATGTTTTGAACACTTATGTAAACTCCTTTATTCTGCTTTTCAAACTCAATCGCTCGTTTTTCTAAAAAAACAGTTCGACTTATGCTTCCACCCTCAAAAGTGTCTACATTCCACAAAGTCAAAACTCCTTGGAAGTCCAATTTATACTCTTTGTTTACAGAATAATTAAGCAAACTTAGTTTTGGAAAAACAGTAAATGGTGCCAATATCAAAAAAAGCACTATCAAAGTCGACACAATTATTTTTGGCAAAAATTTTTTAAAAAAAGTCATATTAATTTTATTCCTTAACATGACTTTTTATGATTTATATCAACTTTATTTTGCTAACACTTAGTGGCGTTATAATGCAAATAATCAATTAATCCAATTTTTTAAAATAATCTATTATATTTTTTGCCAAATTTTCATTTATCCCCTTAACTTTTAAAAGGTCATCAACATTAGCACTTTTTATGTTTTCTATTGTTTTAAACTCACTAAATAATGATTTTGCTTTATTTTTGCCAATACCTTCAATATTTAACAGCCTACTTGTAAGTTCACTTTTGTTTCTAACACTTCGATGAAATGTAATAGCAAACCTATGGCTTTCATCTCTAACCCTTTGAAGAAGTTGCAAACTATAATCACTTTTTCGCAAAATAATTGGCACGCTATTACCTTCCTTATAAATTTCTTCATTCTTTTTTGCAAGTGAAATCAAGTCAATTTGGTTATTAAATCTTCTCAAAATTTCGCTTGCTGATGAGAGTTGACCTTTTCCACCATCAATAAGAATTAAATTAGGCAAACTTGAAAAACTTTCATCTTTTTGCTTTTCAAATTCTTGCATACGCCTTTTAATAACCTCTTCCATGCTTAAAAAGTCATTAGGGCCCTCAAAACTTGTTATTCTAAATTTTCTATAGTGCGATTTTTTTGGTTCACCGTTCACAAAAACTACCATACTGGCAACTTTGTTTGTGCCCGAAATGTTAGAGATATCATACCCTTCAATTCGGTAAGGAATTTGCTTTAAACCTAGTTTCATTTGTAAATTTTTGCAAGCATTTATTGTTCTTTCTTGTTTTAAAAGTTCCAAACTCAAACTTTTTTCCAAATATTCTTTTGCATTTTCATTTGCTTTGTCAAGCAAGGTTTTTTTAACGCCCTTTTGTGCTTTTTCTATTTTTATATTTTTTTCAAATTCTTTTTCAAAAAATTCTTCCAAAATTTTTTCAGATGAAAAATTGCTATTTAACACAATACTCTTTGGCAAAATTTTGTTATTTTGATAATACTGCACAACAAAATTCGTCAAACTGTTGTCGTCAAAAAATTTGTCAATCAAAACAAAATTTTCAATTCCAATCATTTTGCCACTTCTTATCATCATAATGCTCAAGCCAATATTGTTGTTAAGTTCATAGAATCCTATCACATCAATATCAACTTTTTTTGCTATTTGCGTTGTGTATTTATTGTTTAATTTGTCTAGCATTTCAAGTTGATTTTTAAACAAAATTGCACTTTCAAAATTTTCAAGTTTTGCAAGGCTTTTCATTTTATCAGTCAAAATTTGCTTAACTTTTTCGGTTTCTCCATTCAAAAAATTAATCACATCATAAACAATTTTGTTATATTCTTCTTCAGAAATTCTGTTGGTGCATGGGGCACTACATTCCCCCAAACTATATTTTAAGCACTCTCTTTTTTCTGGCTTTTTAAAACTTAGATTGCAACTTCTTAGCGGATAAGCAAATTTAACAATGTCCATTACGCTGTGAGCCGATATTCCGTTAAAATATGGTCCAAAGTATTTTACATTTTTTTTGAAATCGACTTTTCGTGTTAGTTCAAGTTTAGGAAATTTTTTGTTTAAATCAATTTTTATATATGCAAAATTTTTTCCGTCTTTTAACAAAATGTTATAGTGCGGTTGATACTTTTTTATAAGATTGTTTTCAAGCATCAAAGCATCGTATTCGCTGTTTGTTATTATATAGTCAAAATTGTAAATATTTTCAACTAATAAATTTGTTTTTAAATTTTTTTCACGAGAATCAAAATATTGATTAACACGCCTTTTTAAATTTTTTGCTTTTCCAACATAAATAATATTATTATTTTTATCCTTCATTAAATAAACACCACTAGATAAAGGCAGTGTGTTTAATTTTTCTTTTAAAGCATTTGTCATAATATTATTATAACCATAATTTTTTACTTTTTCAAGCAACGACAAAAATAAATAAATAAATAAATAAATAAATAAATAAATAAATAAATAAACTTTAAATTAACAAAAAAAGTGGCAAAGCCACTTAATTTTGAATTATCTTTATATCTGTGAAAGTTGCCTCTTCTCCAACTGTTCTGCTCATAAAATCAATCGTCATAAAAACAACATTTGTGGGCATTGTAAATTCACTTCCAAGTGATAAAGTTATACTTGAAATGAATTTACCATCGGCATCATAAAATCCAGCAGTTACCTTTCCCCCAACATTGTTCGCACTTACAATATATTTTTGTCCCTCAAGGCACTTATAATCTAGTGCTATTCCATATCCTGCACTAGTTGATGTTACAATTATTTTGTCTTGTGTAATTGTATAATTAGAATTAACATTTACAGTAGCCCAAGAATTACCTTCACTTAGTCCAACAAGTATTTGATTACCGGTTAGCACCCTATTGTTCGTACTTGAATATCCATTAGGTGTAGCAACCACACGATTTTGCACCGAATATAAATTTTTGCCTAGGCTTAAATTCATTTCTTTTTTTGCATCTACAGGCTCTAAGTTTGCTTGTTGAATGGCTAGAATCCTACACTCTACAACCGTTTGAGCATTTTGAGTTTTGAAATCTTCGCTAATTTTTGCACTAATTGTTAAGTTCTGAGCATTTCCCGCTGTAACTTGTCCACAATATTTATCACTAATAGGCTGTTTTGTTGTGTCACCTTGTTTGTAAGTTTTCACTCCATCATAAACATAGACATTAAAGTTATCCCCTGTTTTAGTCCCATCGCTGTAGTAGCATGCACTTTCAAACACATTCTTCTCATCTGAAATTTGAACAACATAGTATGCGGGCTCACTGCCTGTTTCTAGGTCTACTGTAAGATTAATTTCAACTGTATCACCAGGCATATAGTTACCTGTCCAAGTAGAATCGTTATTCTTTTTTCGTGTAGTATCAAAAACTAATTTACTTGTTGCACTATCCGTTCCGTCCCCTTCAACTCCACCGCTTACTTTAAGTTTAATACTACCAAAGTCCAAAGTTCCGCTATATTCTTTTTTGTCGGAAAAATATGCTAGTGTTAGTATCAACGGCAAAATTAGCACTAACAATATTAGTGCTAATATAAATGTTTTTACACTCTTACTTAATCCTTTTGCTTTCATTTGCACCTCTATATATCAAAAAAACTGGTTATATTAGGTTAACCAGTTTTTGCTTATGTATTCTTCAACTTAAGTGCTCGGCTAACCATGTGCATTTCTGTATTAGTTTGTGGTTGCACAAACTCTTTTATCCATTAAAAATTTTGCCATTTTTAGAGTTATTGTGTCAAGCGTTTTTACATGATTTTACAAAATTATTTCATTTTTTTAATTAAGTTTAATATAAAAGTGCCTGTGGCACTTAAGCGTTTTTACATATTTTTTAAAAGCTTTTTATTTTTTACTGTTTTCTATATGTTTAATAAGTGTGCACAGCACCACCTGAGATGCATTTTTCAAGTTTTTCCATTTAGTTTTTATTCTGTCAAATTACACCATTAAATAGTTGACACCTGAAAGCAAGCAATCGTGAATTTGCTTGTCTGCAATAGAGTAGTAAATTATTTTTCCATCACGCCTAAATTTTACTGCCCCAACACTCTTTAAAAGTTTAAGTTGATGACTAACGGTCGTTTGGTTTAGTTTTAATATATTTGCAATATCATTAACACACAATTCGCTAACAGACAAAGCAGATATTATTTTTATTCTTGTTTCATCACTAAACATACTAAAAAACTCAGCAAGCAGCCTTAAAACTTTTTCTTCTGGAAGATAATATTTAATGTCATTAACCGTTTTAACATCAACTTTAATTTTGCTAGGATTTTCTTCTTCAGTATTATAAATCTTATTTAATTCTACCATAAATTCCTCCTAATCTAATTATATCAAAATAATTAAATATGTTGGTTTTTGCACATTTAAAACTTTTGTAGCATAAATAGTTTTATAGTAATATTTTGTTGAAAGGAGGCTTTTATGGTTAGTTCACAAGATGTTTTGCTAATTTTGCTTTTATCAATAATAACGAGTGCTGGAAATATTGACTTAAACACAAACACAAACTTTTTGCTTTTACTTCTTCTAACACTTTCAAACACAAGCAGTGGTTGCAACACCTGCTCTTCGTGCAGTAACAGAAGATTTTTCGATTTTACATAAATTTATTAAAAATAAATAAAAAAAAGGAAGAAACTTAATTCTTCCTGTTTTTTATGACAATTATGCCAAAATACCACTATAAGCAGATTTGATTGCTGTGATTGCAGCAGCATCAGTAGTTATGTTTGCTTGTTGAATTGCAACAACTTTGCAAGTTACATCTGTTGTTTTGATTGTTTGGTCTGTTACTGATGTTGCTATCTCTGCTTTAATTGCAAGAGCATCGGCAGCACTAGCGGTAATTTTTCCAATCAATTGAGTGCTTTCTGTTGTTGTGCCTTGTTTATATGCTTTGTTTGCTGTTGCATCATAATAGCACATATTTCCACTATCATCAAGGAAGTATGCACCTTTTTTGAATATATTTTTTGTGTCTGTTATAACAACAAAATAATATGCATCTTCATTGTTTGCTTGCAAACCAACTGTCAAATTGATATTAACAGTGTCGCCAGGCATTGTTTTTGTTGCAGCAGTGCCATTAGCTCTTTGAATAGTGAAAGGCAAAGTTTCAGCTAATTCTGAAGTTTCACCAGTTTTTTTAACTGACAATTTTATTTCACCAAAATTAAGAGTGCCAGTGTATTCTTTTTTGTCTGTAAACCAAGCATAGGTTATAATTGAAATGCAAGAAATTAAAACCAATGCAAATGCAATTATCATTCCAAAAAGAATTTTTGATTTTTTACTTTTTTCCATCGTTTTACCTCATTTTTAATCAAAATTAGTTTAAACAAAATATTGAAAAATATTTATTCAAACCCAATTTGTTTTTTATACAATGATTTTGCACTATTTTGAGAATTTTGTCAAACAAATTTTAATAGTTTTCAAAAATTTTTAAAAAAATTTATTCTAACCCTTTTTCAAGTTTCGCTTTTTGGTCTGCAATGGTTAAAGCATCAATAAGTTCATCCATATCGCCGTTTAAAAATTCTGTTAAAGCATAAACAGTAAAATTAATTCTGTGATCAGTAAGTCTGCCTTGAGGATAGTTATAAGTTCTTATTCTTTCGCTTCTATCGCCAGAGCCGATTTGAGTGCGTCTGTTTTCGGCATACTTTTCATCTTGTTCAGTTTTATATTTATCATATAATTTAGTTTTTAAAATTGCAAGTGCTGTTTCTTTGTTTTGCACTTGACTTCTTTGGTCTTGGCAATAAACTACAATCCCCGTTGGAATGTGAGTAACCCTTATTGCACTTTCAGTTTTGTTAATATGTTGACCACCTGCACCACTAGCCCTGCAAGTGTCAATTTTAAGGTCTTTTTCATCCAAATTAACATCAACATCTTGTGCTTCAGGCAAAACAGCCACTGTGATTGTTGAAGTGTGAACACGCCCTTGCGTTTCTGTGTCGGGCACTCTTTGAACACGATGGACACCGCTTTCAAACTTAAACCTTGAGTAAACTCCATTGCCAGAAATTTTAAAAGTTGCTTCTTTAACGCCCCCAAGCTCAGTGTCGTTAAGTTCGTAAATTTCAACTTTGTAATGCTTCCTTTCAGCATATTTCATATACATTCTCATTATTTCACTAGCAAATAATGCTGCTTCATCTCCGCCCGCACCGCTTCGAATTTCGATGATAACATTTTTGTCATCATTTTCGTCTTTTGGAAGAAGCAAAATTTTGATTTCTTCTTCTAAATTTTTAATTTTTTCTTTGCTTTCCAAAATTTCATTTTCCAAAAACTCTTTCATTTCGCCACTTTCTAAATTAACCATTTCTTCGGCATCTTTAAGGTCATCTGAAACTTTTTTATATTCATCATACTTTTCAACAATAGGTTCCAAATTCTTATGTTCTTTTGCAAGTTTTACATATTCTTTATTATCATTCAAAATCTCTGGCGAAACAAGTTTTTCACTTATTTGTTCATATCTGTCTTTAATACTTTTTAATTTATCTAACATAATTTACTCCTTTTCAATTATCAATAGTCTATCCAAATTATTGTAGTCTTTAATTAATTTAACATTTTTATATTTTTCTTTAAATTTATCGCAAAGCTTTCCTTGATTATAACCAATTTCAATTAGCGCTTTTCCTTTTTCGGTTAAAAATTTGTCTAAATTATTAAACAAAATTTCATAAAACCTAATTCCATTACACCCTCCATCTAAAGCCAAAACAGGGTCAAATTTTTTAACTTCATCATCTAGTTTTTCAATTTCATTTGTTTCAATATATGGTGGATTACAAACAATCAAATCAAACTTTTTGGTTATATTTTGAAACATATCGGTTTTAACGAAATCTACCTTTAAATTTAGTTTTTTAGCATTAATTTTTGCAACTTTTAAGGCTTTTAAACTTATGTCTGCAAGAGTAAGAGCAATATCTTTTTTATTTTGCTTTATGCTTAAACCAAGACACCCACTTCCACAGCACAAGTCAAGACAAGAATTAAAATCAAATTTAAGTGCATTTTCAACCAAAATTTCACTATCAAACCTTGGTGTTAGAACATGGTTATTAACATAAAACTTTTGACCAAAAAAATATGCTTTTTTAAAAATTTTTTGAAGTGGTTTTTTTGTTTTTAAATGCTTTGATAAAACTTTTTCTGATTTTTTAAAAATTTTTTTATCAAAATCTTCAAAATACAGCTTCGATTTTGAAACATTTTTTAGTTCACTCAAAACATAATCAATTTCTTCAAAATTTGTTAAGCCTAATTTTTTAAATTCATTTATTAACTCGCTTTTTATTTCAACATATTTCATAATTTTAACCCGTAAATATTTTTTCAAGTAATGACAAGCAGATTTGATTAAATTTTTTTAAAATAAAAAATAAAGCACAAAAACTGTGCTTTACCTTGATACTTATTTTTTGTCTAAATAGATTGTTAGCACCAAAGCAAAAAACACAGCTTAGCTGTGCTAAAACCTAACCTATTCCATATTAAATTTTTTCTTAAATTTATCAACTCTACCACTGTTGTCAACTAACTTTCTTTTACCAGTATAGAATGGATGACATTTGTTGCAAATTTCAACATAAATTCTGTCGCCACTAACTGTAGACTTAGTTTTAAATGTTTCGCCACAAGCACAAACAACATCAACTTCATGATAGTTTGGATGAATACCTTCTTTCATTTTGCACCTCTTTTTTTGTAAATACGCTTTATTATATTATAAAAACAAAACCTTGTCAACTGTTTTTTCATAAAATTTCAAAAGGCTGTTTGATTTTTGCAAACAATCACTCCAAATTATCCCCACAAAAATTCGGACTGTCCACTGTTTGTGAAAAACATTCCACTAACTGCGTCATAAAGACCGGGTTTATTGTCGGAGTTTCTAACACAAGGAATAAAATCACGAACAAGGATATTATTGTCATAAATTTTACAAAAATAAATTTTTGATTGCGTTGAGGGCTGGGACCAACCCGTATCCGTTTTAGCCCTAAAAATTCCTATTTCAGAATTTTTGTATAAACTTCCAGTATAAGTCTTAGAAGTTGTTACACCATTTTGAATTAGTGTTAAATTCCCATTATTTGCTTCCACGCTCAATTTGTATAAAGTATTTTGTGTAAAATTATATCCTAGCAACGCTCTTCCAGTCCCCACATAAAATCTCCCATTATACAAATGAATTCCAAAACTTAAATCATCATCACTAGCATTTCCAATAAATGAATAAAAGTCTGTCGTAATTTCATAGTCAAGTTCATATTTTAAAATTTCACTTGTAGGCTTATATTTGCTATTAATAAATTGTGGCCCAGTGCTCTCTAAATACTCAACCTTTGTATAAACTTTTTTGTTTGCTTCTGTTGAAGAGTTTAATAATAATTCGGTTAAGGCCTCTGTTTCATTTAAATTTGCTTGTTGTATTGCAAATATTTTGCATTGCACGGTTGTTTGAATGGCTTGCTCATCAAAATTTTCATCTATTTTTGCTGATATTGCTATATTGTGTGCATTACTATCACCCGCTGTTAGTTTCCCAACCTTTTTGCTTGTTTCTTCTGTTGTTGTGTTTTGTTTTACAATCTTTTCGCCGTTATTAACATAAACATCTGTTCCGTTTTGACTGTAATAAAAGGCATTTTCAAACACATTTTTTTCATCACTAATATTCACAATATAATATGCGGGTTCACTTGTGCTTTCAAGCGCAACAGAAAGTTTAATATTAACAATATCTCCCGGCATAATTTTCCCGCCTGTTTGATAAGATACCCCTGTTCGGTCAACTGAAAAATTAAGTTTCGAACTCCCTGTTTGCACACTATCTCCTGAAACTTTAAGTTTTATATTACCAAAATCTAGTGTCCCACTATATTCTTTTTTATCTTGAAAATATGCTAGGGTTAATATTAAGGTCGAAACTAATACTAACAATATTAGCGTTATTAGTATTTTATTTAATATATTTCCTTTTAATCTTTTTGTTTTCATATACACCCCTATACAAATCAAAAAACTGGTTTTATTTGGTTAACCAGTTTTTTTAAAGTGTATTCTTCGACTTAAGTGCTCGGTTAACCATGTGCGAGGTTAACCATGTGCGTTTCTGTATTAGTTTGTGATAACACAAACCCTATTATCCATTAAAAATTTTGCCATTTTTAGGGTTTTCTTGTCAAGCGATTTTATATAATTTTATAAAATTATTTTATTATTTTCTATTTTTAATTTTCTTTATTGAAAGTGTTTATGGCACCACTCAAGCGTTTTTACATTTTTTTAAGTTTTTTATTTTTTTATTTTTATTAATTCTTTATTTATCGTAACATAAAGGCATTTTTACACAAAATGTTTGCAACACTTTGTGTTTATAATTTAGATTTGATATTGTAGATATCCCCTGCGCCAACAAAAAGCACAACACAAGAAGAATTTGAATATTTTTTTAAATGTGTTATTATTTGCTTAAAGTTTTTATAATAATATACATTTTGTTTATCTTTTAAGGCATCATATAAATCTTTTGCATCTGCACCTTTTATATATTTTTCTCTTGCTTTATAAGTTTTGTAAAAAATAATTTGATAGCATTTTTCAAAAGAAGAAAGAAAATCATTAAAATATTGTTTAGTTCTTGAATATGTATGAGGTTGAAAAACGCAAATTATAGGTTTGTTCAAAGTTTTAACTTCGGTTATAAGTTTTTTTATTTCGGTTGGATGATGTGCATAATCAAAATAAACATCACCCGCAAAAGCCTGAGTTTCAACCTTTTCAAAGCGGCGTTTTACACCCTTAAATTCTTCTATTGCCTTTTTAATTATATTTTTGTCTATATTAAAAATATCGCACACACAAATAGTTGCTAGCGCATTCAAAATATTATGTTTTCCAAAAATATTTAAGCAAAATCGTTCATAAAATTTATTGTTTTTATAAACCGTGAAAGAAAATCCCCCATTTGGTTTTTTGCATATAGATTTTGCACAAAAGTCAGCATTTTTTAAGCCAAAAGTTACAATGTTTTTATGGTCTTTTTCATCTAAAATATGCTTATATTTTTCGTTAATCACAACATTTTTGCAAATTTTTGAAAAATCAGCAAATGTGTTTTCTATGTCAGTTAAATTTTTATAGCAATCTGGGTGGTCTTCTTCTACATTCAGAATAACACCAACTGTGCTATTAAATTTTAAAAAAGATTTTCTATATTCACAGGCTTCATTAACAAAAAAGTTATTATTTCCATCAATATAATTTGAATTTAGATTTGCACTTTCACCGCCAATATGAACAGTCGGAGAAAGCCCTGCCTTTAAAAAAACTTCAGCTATCATACTTGTTGTTGTGGTTTTGCCATGCGTGCCAGAAACTGATATTACATTTTTATAATATTGTAGAATAAGTTTTATAAAATCAGGTCTTTCCAAACAATTAATATTATTATTTTTTGCATACACAAGTTCAGGATTGTTTTGATGAATTGCTCCTGAATAAACAACCAAATTAGGTTTAAAACTTTTTATATTATTTTTGCTATGACAAGAAAAAACTTTTATACCATTTTTTTGCAATTTATTTGTTATATCACTTTGTGTTTCATCACTTCCACAAACATCAACACCCTCTTTTTTAAGAATAAAAGCAAGGGCACTTAAACTTATTCCACCAATTCCTATAAAATAAATTTTTTTTAAATTCAAAAAATTCGACAAATTTTGCATAAATTTATATATGATTTTTAACAAAAATTGGTTAAATTTAAAAAAACTTATTAAAATTATTTGGAAAAAATAAAATTTATGTGTAAACTATTAATATAAAAATAAGGAGAAAAATTATGTTAAACATTACAGACATCAGAATTAGATTAGTTAAAAAGGATGATTTAAAACTTAAAGCAGTTGCTTCTGTTACGATTGATAATTGCTTTGTTGTTCATGAAATTAGAGTAATTGAAAGTGAAAAAGGATTATTTGTTGCAATGCCTTCAAAGAAAACTCCAGACGGAGAATTTAAAGATATTGCTCATCCAATAGACACTGAAACTCGCACAACTTTAGACAAAAAAGTTATTGAAGCTTATGAAAAAGCGGTTAAAGAATCAAATGACGCTGAATAATTAAAGTATGGGAGAAAATAATTTAGAAAATTTAATTGCTAGTTTTTTAGAAACTGGCAATTTTTTATAGAAATCAAAATCAAGTTCTTCACTTTTATGCAAAGTTTCTGACAAAAATTTATTAAATTTTGATGAAAGAATTTTGTCGTAAACAATAACAGAAGTTTCAAAATTAAGTGTAAACGAACGCATATCAAAATTAGAGCTTCCACAAACTAAAATCTCTTTATCAATAAACATTGTTTTTGAATGCACAAAGCCATCAAACAAAAAAATTTGCACACCAATTTCTTGCAATTTTTGTGCATAAAAAAGCGAAGCATTATAAACAAACAACTTATCTGGTTTTTTTGAAATAATAACCTTAACTTTTACTCCTCTAATAACAGCACATTTTATTGCACAAAAGAATTTATCATCCAAAACCAAATAAGGTGATTCAATAACAATTTCTTTTTGTGCCGAATTTATTAAAAAAATAAAACTTTCTTCAATTTTGTTTGACATAAACAAACTAGAAGAATTTATAACTTGAACAAGATTTCTATCTTGTTTTTTTGTTATGGCAAAATTCGCATACTTAAAATTATTAATTTGTTTTCCACAATTTTTTAAATTTTTAACATTTGAAAGCGTTTTTTTACAATTTTTTATTGTTTTTCCCATACAGTTAAAGTAATTTTCATCAAAAATAAAGTTTAACTTTTTTTCTTCTTTTTTTGTGAGTGTAAGTTTAAAATCGGACAAAAAAACTTTTAGTAACTCACCAGATGTGTTACCTACAATTTTCAAATGAGTGTCTAGCCATGGATAAAGTTTTTTGTTATTACCTAAATGGTCATCCCTAACATTTAGACCTCCGACAAAACTTATTTTTTCATCAATCACAATAATTTTTCTATGATTTCGATAATTAACATATAAATTTATGTTAAGTTTTGGCGGAAAAAATCTTTTTACCACTCCCCCGTTGTTTCTTAAAATATCAAAAAATTTATCTTTGGTTTTTTTGCTTCCAACGCTATCGTAAATCAAAACAACCTTAAC
Organism: uncultured Clostridia bacterium; assembly: GCA_934747965.1. GTDB lineage: Bacteria > Bacillota > Clostridia > Christensenellales > UBA1242 > UBA7868. The sequence goes on along the minus strand of CAKVHI010000002.1, from coordinate 110,988 downwards.
ATTTTCTTTCGTTTTTTTAACCAACAAGTCTAGCAGTTCTTTTCCGATAACATCATCTGCAAAAATATAAGTTGACATAAAAATTGAATGTCGAGCATTTTTAATTTCTTCAAAAATGTTTTTAAAGGCAAGTTTTCCATCTCTATATATCTCAATTTTTTCATTAAAAAGTGAAGTCGTTTGGTGCAAATTCACATTAAAAGTAAGCAGTTTTTTTAATTTTGTTTGGTTTTTATATTTATTTTGAATATAATTAAAGTTAGATTTTAAATTCAATTCATTAATTTTGTTGATTTTGCTTATTCTGTATAATTTTTTTCTTCTGTTCAAAACACCACATCCAAACAATAAAAACAAAATCAAACTTAAAAATGGAAGCACCAAAAACGCAATGGTCCACATTAAAACTCTGTATGGGCGTTTGTTTTCGACAAAAATCATAAACAAAATAACTAAAAACTCAACCAAATATGTGCACAAAAAAAAGGCAAACATAATTAAATATTTGCCATTTTTTTTGTATTTATTCTTAAATCGCCATTAGACAATTTCGAACAAAACATAATTTTCGCCAAAACTAAAGTTTTCAGTTTGAATATATGCTTTCACACATAATCTATAACCACTTGATGTTATTTCATTCATAACGCTTCCTGAAATTTTACCCGTTCTGGTGTTTAGTGTTACTCCGCCAACACTTAAAGTGTTCTTTCCACAAACAATAGGCATTTCAACAGATTGTCCCTCGCTGTCAGTCAAAATTATGTTGTTTACAACATCAAAATTTTGGTTTAAAATAATCAAACTATACTTTAATTCATTTTCAACGACTTCTCCATTAACAGTTAATTCATAATCATTTTCGTTTTTTGTTATTGAATAGTTGTTTAATTTATAGTTAATTTCTTTATATGCAAAAATGTTTTCAGAAATCTCTTTTTGCGTTTCAACAGTTAAGAGTATAACGCCAAGTTTGTTTTGACGAATATATTCATAAGTTGATTCATCACTATTTTCAACTGTTCCGTTATAGTTTGAATTATAGAACAATATCGTGCCTTTAGGCAAATCAGTATTATTACTATCATTTACAACTATAGCAAGATTTGAAATTTTGTAGCAGTTAAGTGAATATTTTGTTTTGTTATAAACAAAATTTACTTTTTCAAGAGTAATTGAATAGTTTTTATCATTCATTTTTGCATTTTTGATGTTAGTGAAATTTTGTGATAAATTTGTAACAGAATTTTCATTATACCATCTTTCTTCATAAAGCGTTTGATTTGAGTTGTAGTAAAGATAACTTTCATTTCCTAAGTTATTATTATAAGTCAAATTATCTTTTAAAACCTTAACTTCAATTTCTTTACTCAAAATGTTAGAATAACTATATTTTATTTTAATAGTGTGAACAAATCTTTCAACATCATTAATTGTTTTTGCTTGAAAATCTTTTTCTGAAACATATAGTTTGTTAGATTTTATTTGACTATTAAAACTATTGCTTAACTTAAAATTTAAATTTTCAAACATATCAATATCTTGTATGTTTTGTATTGACTTGTCAGAAATTTCAGCAACTATTTTTATAATATCTTTTAGGTTAAAATAAGAATTATTCTCTACAACAAAAGTGTTGTTCTCTTTTTCCGCAAACAAAGAATTATCTTTTAGTTGCAAAACTCTGAACGCAATAATCAAAGAATTATTATTATTTTTGGCATTTATATAGATATACATTGTGCCATTAGTGATTTTTTCTCCCTCTGAATTCATGTTGTAAGATTTAACTGTTAAGTTTACACTGTCTAGTGAAGCAAATTTTCCAAAATTTGAACTATTGTATAACATATATTCACTGTTATTTCCTTCACCAAAAGTTACAATCTTTGAAATTGAATAATTAACTTTATCATCAAAATTCATTTGAGTTACATTTTTAACATAATCATTTAAGTTTATAACTAAGTCTTTATTGCTATCATCAAACACATAAATTGTTTTAAATTCATCATTTTGGTTTATAGCCACTTGGCTGTTAATCAAAACGGTGTCTGGTTTGTAAACAAAATCACTGTTATAATTTTTCTCCAAAATGCATGGATAAGATTTGTAGTAAATTCTTGTAACATTATTTGATAACATTACATCAATATAACCATATGTTATATCAATAATATTTTCAGATTTAATCTTTATATTGTCTGTTACAGTTAAATCTCCGGCATGACTTGTTATTGTTGCACCATTCAAAAAGCCTGTCAAATCAAATTCTTTTCCTGCAAGAATATGCAAAATCATAACGCCATTTTCTTGAGCATATTTCGCACCACTTTCTAGTGCGTTTTCATTTAAAGTTATACTGTTTCCTACCGCTTTAGAAATAAAGCATTTAGATTGCAAAATATTTCCGCTTTCAGCAGTTATTGTAACTGCAAAATCTTTATCGGCTTTGTTGGATATCTTTCCTGAAGAATCAATTTCAAACAATAAATTTGACTCATCATCATAAACTTTAAATTTAATTGCAGCATTATCAACTTCCTTTGTGAATGTAACAAAAGTTGTTTTTGTTGTTTCACCAATCTTTGATGCTCCATTGCTAACAAAGGCTACAGAGCCACCATTTAGGCATGACAAACCATTTTCAAAATTTTCTGTAAATAAAGTACCAGAACCATCGCCTTCATTTTTATATACAAATGAAAGGCTATATTCTTTATCTTCAAAAACAGCAATTATTGTGTATTCCCCAACATTTCCAACAGTTAGCAAGCCTTTTTCAACCAAATTGCCTTCAGTTTTAGAGTTTATATAAAACTCTATGTTGTCATTTAAGTATAAATTGTTTTCTTTAGCATTTGTATTAATTGCTATAAGTTTATTCAAATTAAACATATTATCAATTAAATCTACCTTTGTTATTTCTAAATTATTGCTAGTATTAATTAAAACAGGTAGCAATCTAACATTAAAGTTGTTACTTACAATAGTATTGCCTTCTAAAGATAAAGCCATATTAATTAAAACTTCACATTTTAAGTTTTCATAACAAATTATATTTGTTTGACCAATAACAAATAAAGGATTATTGTTGTAACTTACTAATAAAGAATTTTTTCCACCTAATTGTGAATTTTGAATAACAAACTTTGATTGGTCATAAATTGCACTGTTAGTTGAAGTGATTGATAATATTGAAAATTGCAATTTTTCAAAGTATGCATTATTATTAATATTTACATATTTTTTTGTTTCACTTTGCTTTAAAGCGTGAATATTTTGATATTTGGTTGTTTCTAATGTGTCCTTATTTGTTTTTACAACAGAATTATCATAATTTACAGAAATTTCAAGATTGTTTACAGTAATAGAAATTGTTAATTCTATTTCATCATTTATTAAAACTAAAATTGAAATTGGATTTGTAGTTACACTATTTCCAACAAACACACCATTAGAATCAACAAGCGAAGTGCTTTCAAAACTAATTGCTACATCTTTGTTTGTTAAACTTGATGCATTAATTTGATTTAATATCTCATTTTTCAAATCTATTTTTTCGCCAAGCAAACAACTGAAAGTTTTTGTTGCAATTACATCATTTATGCTTACAACTTTAAAAGTGTAATTAATTTCAGAAATTCTTACAACTAAGTCGCTTTCAATTTTAAAGTTATAGGGATTTGCTATATTTTCATAACTTTCATCTTTTTTCAATTCAAAAGTGGTTGTCATTTCATATAGCGGAAGATTTAGGCTGTCAAAGCCAACAAATTTGTAGATTTTTATGTAGTCTGTTAAATTGATAACAGAATTTTGCAAGCATACAAAAATGTTTTGATTCGTTAAAATTTTTGTGTTTGGAATAAGTTTAATATTGATATATCTTTCAATAGAATTTAGTTTTACTAATATTTTTAAATATGCGTCAGTTTTCAAATTATCACTTACGACAAGGATACTTTCGTTTAAAGACACATACATATTTAAGCCTTCAACAATAGAAAATGTTAATTTGCTTAAATCTGATGCTGTAATCATGGTTTTTAAGTCAAAATTGCTTCCTGCAAGAACATTTTGATAACTTTTACTTTCAAAGATTACAGGATTTGTGTAATTTACATCAAAAACCACATTTGAATTAACATTGCAAGCTTTTTTGATTTCTTGAGTTGAATAAGCAGGGGAAATTTCAAATTGCAGATCACCGCTTAAACTGTCAGAAATTTCAAGTTTATAGCCGTAACTTTCGGTGGTAACTGTGAACAATGCACTTCCCATGAAACTATAAGTTGTAACATTTTCGGTTGTAGTGAACGCAAATTGAGAGCTGTCAGTTATCTCTGTTCCTGAAAAGTTATATTTTGTTACTTTAAAATTAATCAAAGCATCAAGTGTTTTAGACATATCTAAGTCATTTTTCACATCAATAATCACATTCTTTTTTGCACCATCAACAGTCGATGTGCAATAAATGTAGTAAATTCCACCATTCTCAAAGGTATAATCATTTTCTTGATTTTCGCCATTACGCTTAAAAGAAATTGTAATTTCTTGACCTTTAATATAGATGTAGCCCGGCACATTATACAAACTAAATTGAATTTCTTGCGTATCAAAAGCATCAATCTTTGGTGTAAACTTTCCGTCTTGAGTTAATGAATAAATATCATTACTTGTTGCAGTAAAAATTGTATTTTGATTAAATTCTTGAAGTTGGCTGTCAACATTTTCTGATTGAGAAAGGCAATTCCCATTAACATAAATATATTCTTTCAAGTCAATTTCATTGTTATCAACTGCAATTATCGGATTTTCTTTTGTTATTTCATTATTTTCTTTATCTTTAACTTCAACATTTATATCAAATATTTTTAAAATATAATAATACTTATTTTCTCCTAATGTAAATCTAATCACATAAAAAGCATCACTTGAAGTCTCTTTTTTGGTGGTTATAGAAATATTATAACCTGAAGAAGTGTTATAAAGTAATTTAATTTCGTGATTAGCCGTGCCACTAGCAAACAAACTTTCAAATTGGTCTTTGCTTGGGCAAACTGTACTCATTTTACTAAAATCTATTTTAAAATCTAAAACAGTACCATCATCAAGCAAAATAGTTTTATCTTCACTTAAGGTTTTGTTGAAACTTAAAAGAGTGCCGGTTTTTGAAAGTTTGTGTGCACTTGGCGAGAAAACTGATGAAAAACTTTCATTTACGCTGTCATATTCATAAGAAATGTTAAATTCTGGTTTCAAACAAATATAAACTGACGAATTATATGCATCAACTGAATAATTTAATGTTACAAAAACATAGTCAACTAACATTTGTGTGTTATTTGTAATTTTGAAATATCCGTCAGAATATGTAATGTTAATACTTGAATTTTGATTTGGAAGTAACAAGGTTTTCATGTATGAATCTTTTTCATCTAAACTCAAATTTTGTAATTTTTTGATAAAAGATAATTTTATTTCTTCATTAACTTTGCCGATAAAATGTTCGTCTTTATTTGATGCAAAAGTTAATCCAGTAATTTTTAAACTATCTTTTCCGCCAGATATTACTGGGTCTAGTTTATAACCTGAAGATTTATCCAAAACATAATAAGTTTTTGAATCAACCAAAATTGTTTCTAATTTTTCAAAATTAACATCAATTTTAATCATGTTTATAACTAAAGTAACGAAATTTGTTCTTAAACTTTCAAGAGTATAATCATTGCTGTTTAATTTCAAGTATCCTTTTAAGGTTAGTGTTACACTATCAAGTTCGCTTGTTGTTTGCAAATAACAACGATTGCCATTTTCAGAGTAAACAAGTTTTGCAACGACTTTATTATCCTTGCTTATCAAATATTCGTTAGTTATGGTGTTTACACTTGGAATATAATTTAATTTTAGACCATTATCATTTATAGAATCAACTTCAAAATCAGGTTGTTTGTTTTCGCTTTCAACAACGAAATAAGATAATTGCGACAAATCATATCTTTGATCGCCAACATATAAGTCTTTTGCACTTTCAGGTTGTTCTTTTATGATTGTGTGAATTGTAAAAATTAATGTTTTTGAAGTGTTGCTTGCTTGTTTGCTTGTTCCTTGAATGTAAGCTAATATTTTTATTTGTTCATCTGCTGAAATTTCACTTTCAATAGTAAGTTCGCCTGTCAAAACATTTAATTGTGCAATAAGTGTTAAGCCACTATACAATTTTTGAATATTATCATTTTCTTGAACATTTGTTAAATTTTCAAAACTATAATTTAAAGTTAAGTAATTGTTGCTGCCAGCATCGTTTATAATATAACATTTAACATAATTTGTTATCCTTGTGGCAGGATATGCAATAAAATCGGCTTTATCTGTGAAGTACACTTTTTTTGCAATAATTGTTAAATTAATTTGTTTTTGACCAAAGTTTACTCGAATTGAATTTCCACCTTCGCCTAAAGTGATTGATTCGATAATTCCGCTTGAATTTGTAATTTCTAACTTACTTTTTAACTCATCATTATTTACAATGTTTCCACCAAAGTCAACAATGTTTACAAGTTTAATTATTTCTTCTTTAGTTAAAGTTTGACCAGCAAAATAAGTTTTTTCAGATTGTGCCTCTTGAAGGTTATAAACTCTAACATAAAAACCTAAAGTTGCAACAACATTATCATCTAATTTAATTTCAAGACTAATTTCTTTGTCTTGAGTGTAAGATGGTGTGTAATTAGTTAATTTGTTAGAAACTTCAGTTCCATCTAAGTAAAAACTCAAAGTTGGTTTGTCTGTGATTTCAAAATATTTTTGTGTGTTGAACAAAACATCAAAATAATTTTGCAGTACATATTCAAAGCCGTTAAGCAAAACTTGTTTTCCGTTATAAGTTTCGCCCTCAAATTTGGCATTAACAATAAGACTATTTAAAGTTATATCGTTTTTATTAATAGTAATTCCTTCATAACCCTTTGAATTGATCGTGTAACTAAAACTGATAGTTTTTTGACTTCCTGCATAATTTTTTGCAACAAATTTAACAGGTAGCCCATTATTGAAGATATATTCAATATCATTGCAAACAACGCCATTTTCCAATGCCTTAATTTCAAAAATCAAGTTATTATTATTTATCAAATTTTTGGTTTCTTCATTTAAAATTGTGTATTCAATGTTAGAATAAATTGAAGTTGGCAAAGCACTAAGCACTTCAATGCTTTTACAAGAAAAGTTTGAAATTGTAATTTCTCTTCCAAGCATTTTGAATGTAATGTTAAAGTCTTCAGAAGATGTTTTTATTACCAAAACTTTGTTATTTTCTTGCAAAGAATAATCTTCGCCACTAACTTTTACAAATGTTGCATTTTCAAAAGCTGTTTTGATTGTTTCATTTTCTGTATAAGCCTCATTAAGTTTTATTAAATCGCTTACCTTATATGCTTTAGAAACAACAATAGTTGTATCTGCTTTTTCTAACAAATTTTCCAAAACAACACAGTTAAAAGTTTTAGTAACTTCATTTAATTTGAAAATTATTTTTCCATTTTTATTTTCTGGTGTTATCCCTTCAAGCGTTATCTCTATACTATTTTTAACATCTTGAATTGTGCCCTGTTGACTGCTTTCTGTTGCACTAACAACATAATTGTTTATAATTGTCGTTTTGCTAATTTCATTTAATTCATATTCATTGCCTATCAAATAAACAGTATCACCAACATTCAAATTCAATTCAGTCAATTTAAAGAGCAAACTAAATTCATGGTTTTGTTTTGTTTGAGAAGCACCATTAATTTCTGCTTCAATATCTGCAGAAAGGTTATTTATTTCGTAAACATTAAGTTCTTCAGGGATTTTTATCTTTTTAACTGATTTAAGAAGGTTATCTAAATTAACTCCAGTTGCATCAGAAATTTTACTAAATTCAACTTCATTCAAGTCTTCTTTCAAAAACTTAATACCAAATTGATTTAAAATTACAATAGAATTTTTTGTAAGTGTAACTTTTTTTATAGCATCAGAAATTTCACTATTAGTTTGCTTGTCTTTAATTGTAAACAATTCGCTTAAAGTTATTGTTTCACCATTATTTGCAAAATTTGATGAAACACCTTTTTGTTGCTCAACTTCACAATTAGACGAAATTTGAACATTAATAATTCCCGTTATTGTTTTTTCAGCATTATCTTGAGCAGTAACTTCACATAAAATTTTTGCATTGCCACTTAAAAGAGTGTTTGGTGCAACATATTTATTTGTAATTTCTTCACCCTTTGTTGAATTTACACTGTCATAGACATAGAATTTGCATGAATTGCTTAACGCACTGGTTGATTCGGTTATATTGCCCTTATATGCACCAGTAGGTTTGTTAGTTTCATCATATTTTCTTGTAACGAGACTAACTTGTGATTTTAAATCTTCTATTGTTTTGCTATCGCCCGCATTCATTTCTAAGGTTGTTGTTCTTAAAAATTCTTGCGGAAGAATGTAAAAATTAAATGTTTTATATTCACTTTCAGTCCAAAAACTTGGTTTTAAAGTTATTTTGCAAATTTTTGATTTAGTTATATCAGCAAAAGATGTGCCATCAATTTTGTAAAGTGAAAAATCGTTTTCATCTTTTTGAATTTCCAAACAATTATCTAACAACCAAGATTTCAAATCATCATAAGTGTTAAATTTGATATAGTCTTTTAACTCAAAATTAAGCCCACCAATCACTTGTTGGTAACCAACAGAGTTGATAGTTATGTTATTGTTTGAATTTTGATTTTCAACAATATCATCTTTTGTAGGTCCGTTAACCGAAATTGTGATAGTGTTTGATTTAATTTCTTCGCCGTCAACTATTGTGTAAACATAAAATCTTAAATTTTTACACAATTTGTGAGGAAAAATGTTAAAGGTTTTTGTGTAAATGCCCTTTTCACCACCTAATATTGTTGTTGCATCTGCCCAAATTTCAACTTTGTTGTTATCAGAAACTGAAGTAAGTTGTTGTTTTGTTTCATTCAAAATCAAGCCGTCATCAAGAAGTCTAAATTTTAGACTTGTATTTTCAGTGCCACCTGTAACTGAAACTTTAAATGTAAAATTGGTTGCAGGTGTTTTTTCCAAGTTATTAATTTTAAATTTAATTTCATTACTATCAACAACCGTGCTAAAACTTATATTATTGTTACTTTCAACATCACTACTTTCAACCGCAATACTTTTAACATCATTTTTTTCAACTTTAAGAGTAAATTCTGTAACTTCTTTATTATCAATCTTGCCTAAAACAATTTTTTCACCGTTAAATTCAATAGAAATCTTGCCTTCGCCAGAATTTAGACCTGTAAGAATAATCGTTTGGTTATCTTGACCTACACTGAAATTTTTGTTAGGCTCTAAAATTAAATTTTCAGTGCTTGATAGACATTTAACCACAAACAAATCTCTTGAATTAAACAAACCTTGCGAATTTGTAGTTTCAAAACTAATTTCCAAATTTTCGCCTTTGTTTATTTTAATATCGTTTGAAATTTCGTTTCCATTAAATTTAAAATTACTAAATTCAATGAAATTTGAAACTGTAATAACCATAGAATTTGATTTTTCAACTCTTGATGCATATTTGTTATCTTCATCAACCACATAAGTGCAAATTAAGCCATTAACCACAATTTCATTGTTTTCTAATATCATTTCATCAGTGTACTCAATATAATCGCCAGTTTCTTCGTTTAATTTGTATTGATATTCAAAAATGGCAGCATAAATTTCAATTTCATCTAAACTTGTTAAATCATCTGTTAATTTTACTAGTCCACCATTATCATCTTTAACAAACTCAGTCGTAAGACTTCCGTCTTCATTTTGAGTTTCTTTTTTTGAATATAGTTGAATCTCAGGATTTAAGCCGTCAAAAGTGTCTTTACAATCAATAAAGTTAGAGCCCTTTGAAACAAAATATTTAACAATTTTGTATGTTTGAATTTGCTTTGGATTTGTAAATATTTCACTGCTAGTTAAATCTAATATTTTATTTTTTGATAAATACAAAAATTTGTCAGTATCCGTGCTATTAAATTGAGCCAAAATTCTTGCATTAACAAACTCTAAGGTGTCTGTTTCTGTTACTTTATTTGTTTTAACTTTTATAAAGGCATAATAGATGCCTTTTTCTTTATCAGTTTCAACATTAATTTCTGCACTTTCTTCTGGCAATTCTAACTTATAATTATCATTATCAACCTTATCTGTAATTCTTGCAATTAAGTAGGTATCTTGAGCCGAATGGCTTTCAACCCTTATATTCCATGATTTTGTGTTTAAAAATTTCTTAATTGTGAAATGTTTTGACATTATGATATTTGAATTGTTTATTGCTTCTTTTTGTCCGCCCAATACATAAAATTTGTCATTTTCTTTGTAACCTTCAAAAATTTGAACATCTGAAAGTCTGTAATTAAGTTGACTTGACTGAAAATAACTGCTTGGTGGAAGCAAACTTAAATCTAAGTTAATGTAGTGTGCTCCTTGATTGTTGCCTAAAGCTGAGTATGTGAAAGTTTCAAAAACATTTAGATTTTCTATTGTCGAAGTTGTTGCTCGTATTCCTGCAACTTCAATAGATTTAGATTCAAATTCTTTTGATACAGCAACATATTTTGTTGTGTCTGAAATTTTAGTTATGAAGTCATCATCGCCTATTTTTGGCATTTCTGCATTGCTTTTGTAAGTTGTTGGCAAATAGCATGTAATCACAAACTTGCCTGCACTTTCAACTTTTATTTCTCCAGTCAAAGGGTCTACTGTTGCAATGCTCTCTTGCGAACTTACAAACAAGGCTTGTTTTTTGAAATAATTTGCACCATAAGTTTTGTAGAAAGCATCATCTGCATTATTACAATTTGCGGGTTTATCAAAAGCATTTGAAGGGAAAAAGTTGTCAATGCTTAAACTAAATTTATCGCCCGGATAAATTTTATTTTTATCAAAATTCCCGCCCGCATTTTGTGCTTTTAAAGAAAAACTTTGTACAGCACTTTCAATAAAAACTTTAGTACTTGTTGTTCTGTCATCTTCATATTGAGTTGCAGTCAGATTAAATTCGCCGCCTGTCTTGTTGTAATGCGAATTAGTATTTCTTATTTCATCATAACCTGTTTCTTGTTGAATTTCAAACACTAAAGGAGAGCCGACTTTATTATTTTCATGATATGTAACCAAATCTTTTCCGCCCGACAAAGTTATGTCAAGTTTTGTAGCGTCTTCATTCGTTGGCAAAACTTTTACACTTTCAAAAACTTCACCCGTTGTTTTGTCTTTATAACCAACCAAAACTTTGCCAGTCTGAGTGTCTGCATAACCTGTTAAAACATAAGCTTGTTGTTCAAATTGCATTCCTTCAAGTGGAACGACTTTTGGGTTTAGCCCACCAAACAAAGCATATATTCCGATGCTTGCACCGACAAAACCAATAACTGAAGCCGTGCAAATTCCTATAGTCTTGAACAATTTTTTTATAAAACTCTTTTTCTTTTTTTTCTTAAATGACTTTTTTACTGTTTTTTTCATTCAACAAACCTCTTTGTTTATTTTATACAATTATGTATAAATTATATAAATTACCAAATATTTTGTCAAACAAAAACATAATTTTTAGAACATAGTTGAACAGCTTCAAGCCTTAAAAATAATCTTTTAAACAAAAAAATTTTGTCGATAATTTTTAAAAAAAATTTGTCTTTGATTTATATTAACCTATTAACATCTTTGAATTTGATAATATATTTTTAAAATTTTGCAAAAAAGCATTAAAAAACAAGCCAAAATACAGGCAAAATACATCTTTTTTTATTATCTTTTTACCCAATTATTATTTTTTATGGTAAAAAATAATAATTTCGTTTTTAAATAAAATGTTTTAAAAAAATAAAAAATAAGCAAAAAATTTAATAAAAAAGGAGAAAAACATTTCTCCCTTTTTATGCACAATTTTAATATTTTTAATGCTTAATTTTTTTAGTTTTTTTCAATTTACTTTTAAAGCCTCTTTCAAAACAATTTTTAGATTTATTGTTTTTGTTCTCTAAATAATTTCTTCCCGACTTTTTGTTATCTTTCTTATATTTACTTTTTGATGATTTTTTTAAATTATTATAATTTTCTTTTGTTTTTCCATTTAAACTTTTTGAAGTTTTAGTTCTATTATTGTTTTTGTTGTCAAAGTCAAAGTTTTCAGTTTTGGTTTTTACAAAAACATATTGATTAAGTCTGTCATCGCGTTTAACTTTAAGTTCAGTCAAATCATATTGTTTTAAATTTTGAAATAAAAATTCAAGTTGTTTTTGAGAATTAATCAAAGACAAACTAACTCCGCTTTTGCCAGCCCTGGCCGTTCTTCCAATTCTGTGAATATAACTTTCCAAAACTTCAGGCATATCAAAATTAATCACATAATCAACATTTTCAATATCAAGCCCACGAGAAGCAACATCGGTTGCAATTAAAATATTATTTTTTTGATTTTTAAAATTTTGTATAACTTTTTTTCGCTCTTTCAAATCTAAGTCGCCATTAATAAATTCAGAAGAAATTTCTTTATTTTTAAGTTTTTTATGCAATTCTTCTGCCATCTTTTTTGTATTTACAAAAATTATAACCTTTTCATGAAAAATCGTTCTTAAAAATTTAACAAGTGTTTCAAACTTTCCTTTTTTTAAACACAAAATATAGCACTGCGAAATTTTATCAACAATTTTGTTATCTTTATATAATTCAATTATCTGCGGTTTTATCAAATAGTCGTTTGCAAGTGTTTTAACCTTGTCATTAAATGTAGCACTAAGCATAAAAGTTTGCTTTATTTTAGGACAAGCCTTTGCTATTTTTTTAATATCCTCAATAAATCCCATGTCAAGCATAACATCGGCTTCATCCAAAACCAAAAACTTTAATTTATGAAGTTTAAGTGTTCTTCTTTGAATATGATCAATAATTCTCCCTGTTGTTCCCACAACAACATTTGCAGTTTTCAAACTATATCTTTGCCTTGTAAAATCACTCCCACCAAAAACAGCACAAATATTCAAACCCAAATTTTTACAAAAAACTTCCAAAACCTGCTTTATTTGAATTGCAAGTTCTTTTGTTGGTGCAAGAATTAATGCTTGGATGCCGTCATCACATATTTTATTTAACACCGGTAAGCCATAAGCCAAAGTTTTTCCGCTTCCAGTTTCACTCTTACACAAAATATCTTCACCACCTAACGCCACTGGTATAAACTTTTGTTGCACTTCGGTTGGAGAAAAAAAACTCATATTATTAAGAGTTTCTATTAATTTATTGTTTAAATCAAAATCTTTAAATTCCATCTAACACCATTTTTCATTTTTTTAAAATTCTATATTTTAAAGTTCTGCAATTTTGCAAGGCAAATATTTTTTCAAAATTAACACAAAATATAATCATGTATTTTAATTATCACGCAAAAGCGAAAAAATTGATAAAGCAAGGTGATTTAAGTTACTATACCATTGTTGAAAACTACAATGGCATTAAGCCTGCGTTAGTTTTGTATTTTAAAAACCATAAGCCTATGCCGATAAGACAAAATCATTTTGAAGAATATCTAAAACTTCTTGAAAATGAAAATTATCTAAAAGAGATTTAGTATTAACTTTTCTTTTCCAACAAAACTACTTTTGCCGTGTCCGGGATATAGTTTTGTGTCATCATTCAAAGAAAAAATAATTTTATTTATTGAGTGCTTTATTTTTTCAAAATCTCCAGAATACAAATCACACCTTCCATAACTTCCGCCAGCAAAAATTGTATCACCACAAAATAAATTATCTCCAATTAAATAACTCATAGACCCAATCGTGTGTCCGCTTGTTAAAAAGCATTTAATTCTCAAACCTATCAAATTTAATTCTTCGCCATCAAAAATTAAATAATCTGGTTCAAAAAACATACTTTCTCTTAGACCTAGCAATTTTGGATTATTTATCAACTCTTTTGTTTCAACAGCACTACAATAAATTTTTATTCCATTTTCTTGAAGTTTTTTGCAAGCCCCTACATGGTCAAAATGCCCATGTGTAAGAATTACAGCTGATATTTTTAAATTCCTTTGTTTTGCAAAATTTATAATTTTTTCAAAAGATGTTGCTGGGTCAATAACAATACATTCATCATTATTTATAACAAAATAGCAATTTGTTTGTAAAATTCCAAGCACCAATTTTTCAATTACCATAAAAACTCCTAGTTTTGAGTTACATATTCATCATAAGAAATTTGTTTATCAAATTCTTTTTTATTATTAATTCTGATAATTCGATTTGCCACTGTAGACAAAATTTCCTGATCGCTTGTTGAAAACAACAAACATCCCTTAAAATTTTTCATGCCATTATTTAGCGACTGGATACTTTCCAAATCTAAATGGTTTATAGGTTCATCCATAATCAACACATTACCGCTCTCAAGCATCATTTTTGAGAACATACACCTAACCTTTTCGCCACCGCTTAACACATTTGCTTTTTTAATGGCTTCCTCGCCCGAAAACAACATTCTTCCAAGCCAACTTCTAAGATAAGTTATATCTTTTTCTTTAGAAAATTGACTTAACCAATCGGTAAGCATCAAATCATTATCAAACAAATTATCATAATTTTTTGGAAGATAAGAATAAGTTATTGTCTTTCCCCAAATCACTTTTCCAGAATAATCTGTATCTTTCCCTGCGAGAATATCAAATAAAGTCGAAATTGTTGTGCTTTGCTCACTAAAAAATGCAATCTTCTCGCCTTTTAGCACTGTAAAACTAACATTTTCAAACACACCTTTTTTTGTTAAATTTTCAACTGTCAAAACTTCATTTCCAATATCCCTGTCAAACTTAAAGTCAATGTAAGGATACCTTCTTGTTGAAGGCTTAATATCTTCTATAGTCAATTTTTCAAGTTCTTTTTTTCTTGATGTTGCTTGCCTTGATTTGCTGGCATTTGCACTAAATCTTGCAATAAAATCTTGAAGTTCTTTTGCTCTTGCCTCGGCTTTTTTGTTCGCTTCTTTTTGTTGGCGTAAAATTAATTGACTAGTTTCATACCAAAAATCATAGTTACCAACAAACATAGTAATTTTACCATAATCGACATCACAAATATGAGTGCAAACTTTGTTCAAGAAATGACGATTGTGAGAAACTGTGATAATTGTGTTTGGAAAATCAATCAAATAATCTTCAAGCCAATTTATTGTTTTTGCGTCCAAGTTGTTTGTAGGTTCATCCAAAATTAAAACATCAGGATTAAAAAACAACGCTTGAGCAAGCAAAACTTTAACTTTAATTTTGCTGTCTAATTCGCCCATTTTTGCAGAAAATAGTTCACGATTAACGCCGATATTATCTAAAAGCGTTTCGGCTTCGCCCTCGGCTTCCCAACCATTAAGGTCCAAAAACTCTTGCTCAAGTTCGCCCGCTTTTATTCCATCTTCATCGCTAAAATCAGGTTTAGAATAAAGTGCTTCCTTTTCATTCATAATCTCAACCAAACGCTTGTGCCCAAGCAAAACAGTTTCTAAAACAGTTTTATCATTAAAAGCATTTTGGTTTTGATTTAAAACGCTCATTCTTTCGTTTTTATCCAAAATTATTTCGCCTTTAGTTGTTTCAATTTCGCCAGACAAAAGTTTTAAAAAAGTGCTTTTTCCTGCACCATTTGCACCAATAATACCGTAGCAATTTCCTTTTGTAAATTTCAAATTAACATCTTGAAACAAATTTTTGTTTCCAACAATCAAACTAACATCTATCGCTTGTATCATATCTTTCTCCTAAAGATTAATTATAGCAAAAAAAATTGATTTTAGTCAACAGAAAAAAACAAAGCAAATAAATTATATTTTGCTTTGTTTAAGTTTTAATCTAAAACACTCATTATATTTGTAAAATTTTTTTCTTTGCATTGAAAAACATAGCAACAATTATCTGTTTGCACCAAATGTTTTTTAGCAAATTTATGTTGTTAATTGTGATTTTTCGCTTGGAAATTAAATTTTGCTTTAATTTCCTTTATTTTTTTAATAAAATTAGTTAAAATAAAATAAGAAGAGGAGGAAATATGAGTAAAGTTGTTTTAATAGGTTGTGGAAATGTTGGAATGAGTTATGCATTTAGTTTGGTTAATCAAAAAAATCGTGTTAGTGAGCTTGTTTTGGTTGACATAAACAAAGATAAGTGCACTGGCGAAGCATTAGATTTGATGCATGCTGTAAGTTTTGCTCCAAACAAAATGAAAATTTATGCAGGTAATTATTCTGACTGCGAAAATGCTGATATTGTTTGTATTTGTGCGGGAAGAAATCAAAACGAAGGTGAAACAAGGCTTGATTTAATCAAAAAAAATTATGAAGTTTTTAAAAGTATTATTTCAGAAATAAACAAAACAAATTTTTGTGGAATTTATTTAATAGCCACCAACCCTCTTGATGTTATGACGTACATCACACAAAAATTAAGTCGATTTGATAAAAGTAAAGTTATTGGAAGTGGAACAATTTTAGACACTGCAAGGTTAAGATTTTTAATTAGTCAGCAGTTAAACATAAGTCCTAAAAGTATCCACGGATATGTTATTGGAGAACATGGAGATAGTGAATTTATCCCATGGGCTAACACTCAAATCGGGCTAGACAAAGCAAGCAAATTTTTAACAGAAAATGATATGAGCAGAATAACTTATGATGTGCGCAACTCAGCATATGATATTATTAACAAAAAAGGCAACACAAGTTATGGAATCGGCTTATGCCTTGCAAAAATTACTAATGCAATTTTAGATGATAGCCATAAAATTTTTACAGTTTCATCTTTTAATGAAAATTATGGGCTTTATATTGGAGAGCCTTCAGTTTTGGGCAGAAATGGCATTGAAAGAGTGCTTGAATTAAACTTGAATGAAACTGACAAAATAAAATTTGAAGAAAGCGTTAATGCAATTCAAAGTG
Organism: uncultured Clostridia bacterium; assembly: GCA_934747965.1. Classification (GTDB taxonomy): domain Bacteria; phylum Bacillota; class Clostridia; order Christensenellales; family UBA1242; genus UBA7868. The sequence goes on along the minus strand of CAKVHI010000002.1, from coordinate 93,975 downwards.
TAATAAACAAAATAAATTTATAACATCTTAAAACTTTTTTGGTTTATTGCGAATTAAACTGGTAAAGCAATTTAATGCGCTATAAAAATATAACTCTAAAGTAAAAAACTTCTATGTAGCATAATGAATAAAATAAAAAAATGTCAAGTATCTGTTTAAGGATTTCTTGACATTTTTTTTAGTAATATTTGTATTAGTGCTTCAATTTATAATTTATCATAATAAATTTTATCGGCTTATATACTCAATCAAATCAAGAGTTTTGTTTGAATATCCCCATTCATTGTCATACCAAGCAACTAGTTTAACAAAGTTAGAATTTAACATAATTCCTGCTTTACTATCAAAAATTGATGTGTGTTTGTCATGAATAAAGTCAGAAGAAACAACGGGTTTATCGGTATAACTTAAAATTCCTTTCATTTCATTTTCTGATGCACGCTTAACTTCTTCACAAATTTCTTCATAAGTTGCTGAATTTTTTAATCTTACAGTTAAATCAACAACAGAAACATCTAATGTTGGCACTCTAAAACTCATTCCAGTCAATTTACCGTCCATTTCTGGAATAACTTGCCCCACGGCTTTTGCCGCCCCAGTTGAAGATGGGATAATATTATAAGATGCAGCCCTTCCGCCTCGCCAATCTTTTTTTGAAGAGCCGTCAACAGTAAGTTGAGTTGCAGTTGCAGAGTGAACAGTGCTCATTAATCCTTCCAAAATTCCGAATTTGTTGTTAATAACCTTAACAAGTGGTGCCAAGCAGTTTGTTGTGCAACTTGCGTTTGAAACAATTCCTTCGCCAGCATACTTTTCTTCATTAACACCCATAACAAACATTGGAACACCTTTTTTGCCTGGTGCTGTTATTACTACCTTTTTTGCACCACCTAGTATATGTTTTTGGGCATCCTCTTTAGCCGTGAATTTGCCAGTTGCCTCAGCGATAACCTCTGCCCCAAATTTGTCCCAGCCAATATCTTCGGGATTTAAAACACTAACAAAAGCAATTTTCTTTCCATTAATATCTATTTTTCCGTCTACGACCTTTGCTTCATGCAAACTTTTTCCATGAATAGTGTCAAAGTTATACAAATAACAGGCATACTCAATATCCAAAAATGGGTCATTTATTGCAACAATCTCAACATTTTCATGTTCTTTTTCCTCTATACTTGCTCTAAGCATTAACCTGCCTATTCTTCCAAAACCGTTAATTCCTACTTTAACTTTTTCCATAATTTCTCCTTTTTGTGATTTAATTATTATTATAATATCATATTTTATAAAAAATCTTATTAATTTTTGATAAATTTTTAGTTTTTTTCTTTCCTACATCAAATTTTGCGGATTTAAACATTCAAGTTCTTTAACAACAAAGATTCCATCTTTTCGTATTAATTTGTCATCAAAATATATTTCGCCACCACCATAATCTTTTCGTTGAATTAAAACTAAATCCCAATGCACGGCACTTTTATTTCCATTAAAAGCATCATCATAACTAGCTCCCGGAGTGAAATGGATTGACCCAGTAATTTTTTCATCAAATAGGATATCTGTTGTTGGATACAAAATATAAGGATTTAAACCAAATGAAAACTCTCCAACATATCTTGCTCCGTCATCAATATTAAAAATGCTTTCAAGTTCTTTCTGATTATTTCCTTCACACTTAACAATTTTTCCATTTTCAAAATATAATTTAATATTTTCAAATTTTAGCCCGTTATACATTGTAATTGTGTTGTAATGTATATATCCATTAACACTATCTTTAACTGGTGCCGTATAAACTTCTCCGTCTGGGATGTTCATCTCTCCCGCACATTTTATTGCTGGAATACCTTTAATAGAAAAAGAAAGATTTGTGTCAGGACCTATAATTTTAACTTTATCCGTTTTTTCCATTAAAATTTTAAGATTATCCATTGCCTTATTCATCTTTGAGTAATCAAGGTTGCAAACTTTAAAATAGAATTTTGAATATTCTTCTAAACTCATATTTGCTTGTTGACTAAACCCAAAAGTTGGAAATTTTAGAATAACCCATTTTGTTTTTGAAACACGAATATCGCTGTGAATTGGTTTAGAATAAAACTTTGAATATAAGTTTTTATTTTCAATTTTAACATCACTAAGTTCGTAAATATTGTTTGTTGCCGATATGCCAATATATGCATCCATATCTTCCATTTTAGGTTTCATATATTTTGCTAATAATTTTATATGCTCTTCATTTGTCCCTTTCAAAATTTCTCTTGTGATTAAATTGTCAGAATAATTAACAAACGGATAACCACCCTTATTGTAAACCTCCTTAATAATCTCCAAAATCAATTCCAAACAAAGTGGACTTCCTTCAATCAAAACTTTTTCATTTTTTTGAAGTTTTATTGAATAATTTACCAAATTTTTTGCAAGTTTTTTTATTTCCTCTTGATTCATATTCTCTCCTTTTTTTAAATTATATCAAAAATATCTTTAAAACTAAAATATGATTGCCAAATTTTGCAAATTTATATCAAAATCAGTTAAATTGTTTAAAAAAGATGTGATATAATTAAAATGTGAGGTATATATGAGTTTAGTTAAAGGAATTGAGTTGTTAAAAAACGCAAAACAAAATAATTTTGCTGTTGGTGCTTTTAATTTTACTAGTCTTGAACAATTAAAGGCAATCATCAAAGCTTGCAAAGAAACAAATACTGGCTGCTTTTTGTCTACAAGCGAAAGTGCTATAGAATTTATGGGTTTAAAAAACATAATAAGTATGGTTAAAAATGAAGTAGAAGATTTAGATTTACCATTTGTTTTGCATCTTGACCACGGCAAAAGTTTTGAAAAATGCAAACAATGTGTTGATGCGGGCTACACTTCAATTATGATTGACGGAAGCAAGTTAAGTGTTGAAGAAAATATAAGTTTAACAAAACAAGTGGCAGATTATGCTCACAAATTTGATGTTAGTGTTGAGGGAGAAATTGGCAAAATTGAAGGCATCGAGGACAACACAATCAGTAAAGAACAAATTTTGACATCGCCAATAGATGCTAAAAATTTTATTAAAAAAACAGGTGTAGACAGTTTGGCAATTTCTATTGGAACAAGTCATGGTGCGTATAAATTTAAAGGAGAAAGCAAACTTGAAATTGAGCTTTTAAAACAAATAAATTCTTTAACAAACAATTTTCCTCTTGTTTTGCATGGCGCAAGTTCTGTAAGCAAAAATTTGGTTGAAAATTTTAAAATTGTTGGCGGAGATTTATTGACCGCAAAAGGTGTTGACGACAAATCTATTAAAGATGCAATTGACGGGGGTATTTGCAAAATAAATGTAGACACTGATTTGCGTATTGCTTTCACAACAGGAATTAGAAAATCTTTATTGAATCCCAAAATTTACTCCCCTCGAGATTATTTAACTGACGCAATCGAAAGCATGAAAGAAGAAGTTATAAACCGAATAAATCTATTTAACAACAAAAAAAGGGCATAAAATTGCTCTTTTTTATAAAACTTTTCAAAAATATCTTTTGCAATAAAAAATAAAAAAGGAAGAAAGACTAACACTTTTGAAACTAGCAGAATAAAAATAAGAGACAATTCAATACCAATTGGTGTTTACTTTAAATTTAATTCAAGTTTCCTTTTTATTAGTCTAATAAAACTTAGACTAAAATGAAAATTTTTTAATTGAATTAATTCATTGTTGTTTAGATAGATAGTCAGTAATATATTATCCTTAATAAATCTAAAATCATTATAAAGATATAATGTCTTCAAAGCGAAAAATATTTCCTTTTTGAATTTCTATGTTCCCATTTTGAGATTTTATCGACACAACAACATCGTCATATTCTGTAAATAAGAATTTGGACTCCTTGTATGAGTTATATATATCTGATATTGTAGATGTTTCTTTTCTAACGTAATTCAACGAATTTGTAATAATATTGATTTTAGGTTTATATATCGCCAAAGTCTCTTTTGAATTACTTTTATTTTCTCCATGATGAGGAACTTTGTATATGTCAATTTGCTTATTAATATCTTGTGCAACAGCAAAATTAATCTTATTTATATACGGACAATTATCCTCTTTATCTATAATATCACCACTTAACAATATTGTTTTATTCATAAATTCTAAACTTATAGCGATGCTATTAATATTTTCATTATATTTAAAAATATGGTACCCTGCATAACGTAAATCATTATAAGCTTTTAATATGAGATTTTTATTATTATGTACGTTTAAAGTTAAATCTTCAAATTGAATTTTAGAAACGTTTTCTAAATTTATTAACTTACTATATCTTTTTATTTTTAGCTGCAACTCTTGAAAGTATTCTAATTCTCTTTTTCTATATTCTTCTGTTGCAACAACGCCATCAGAATTAGTGTAATCTAATCCATTATATTCTTTCATATAGACTTTATCAACCTTAAAATTTTTTATTATTTTCTCTAAAGAACCATAATGATCATTATGGAAATGAGTAATAACAATAAACGCTAATTGGTCACTACCTAAATTTTTAATATAATCAGCAATTCTTACATATTGACCTTCAAACCCAGTATCAATTAATCCTAATTTTTCTCCATATTGTAAAATTATAATATCACTCCATGTTGTTTTTAAAAAATGTAAATTTAAATCTTTCATGTTATTTATATTAGCACATCTTTCACTTAAATGATAATAATTTAATTATATTTATTGCATTTTTATTATTTTTTTGTTAAAATATACTCGAAGTATCAAGTATACTAATAATTAAATAAAAAGTCTATGGTAATATATCCATAGCGAATTGTTGTAGAACTAATGCAAACTCTGTTATAAATAAGCCATAAAAATATAATAAAGAATAGGAGAAATATGAATATAACCATTGTTGGCATGGGATATGTAGGATTTGCCAATGCTCTAGTGTTAGCTAAAAATAATTATGTTACACTATATGATATTGATAAAATTAAAACACGAAATTTAAATAAAGGTATAATTCCTTTACATGAGGATATTTTTGATGAATATTTTTCTACACAAAACTTAAGTATTTCTGCAACAAATCATAAAGCTGAAGCCTATAGTAATGCAAATATCATTTTTTTGGCTTTACCAACAAATTTTAATGAAGACCTGAATTCTTTTGAAACTAGTATTATTGATGAAGTTGTAAAAGATATACTTAAATTTAATCACACTGCTCTAATCGTTATCAAATCAACGGTCCCAATAGGTTATACAGAATATTTAAAACAAAATGTTAATTATGATAATATTATTTTTTGTCCAGAATTTCTTCAAGAAGATAAGGCACTTACCGACTGCCTCTTTCCTTCCAGAATAATTATTGGATGCGAAAAAAGATTAAATGAATTTGAAAATATTCTTCATAAAAGCTGTAAATGTGATGATAAAAATATTATATATACAAGTAGTACTGAAGCAGAAGCAATTAAACTTTTTTCAAACACTTATTTAGCAATGCGTGTAAGTTTTTTTAATGAATTAGATACTTTTGCTTACAACAACAACCTAAATGTTTCAAATATTATAGCAGGAATATGTAAAGATCCAAGAATTGGAGAATATTATAATAATCCTTCTTTTGGGTTTGGTGGATATTGCTTACCAAAAGACACAAAACAAATAGTTTCTCAAACAAAAAGTAACAATCCGCTCTTAAAAGCAATATTAAAATCCAATGAGAAACGAAAGGCTTTCATTTCTGACGTTATAAATAAATCTCCTGCAAAAACAATCGGAATATTTAGACTCAACATGAAAAAAGGATCTTCAAACTTTAGAAATTCAGCAATATTGGATATTATTAATAAATTAAATGCTAAAGTAATTGTTTATGAACCTACTCTAAAAGAAAATCTTTATAATTTCACTATTGAATCAGATTTAAAAGTTTTTAAAAACAATTGTGATATTATTCTTGCAAATAGATTTTCTGAAGACTTAGCTGATGTAAAGTACAAAGTCTTTACAAGAGATATATATAGTCGAGATTAGCATTGCCTTTTTACAAAAAAAATATTATAGTTAATGTAATATTTAAATGTAGATAAATTAAATTACATAAAAATCTTGGTCATTGAAATTTATTTTATAGACCTTTCACAAACTATTAAAAAGCAATGAAGGGACTGCTAAAAGTAGATATTTTTATACCAAATATATCAAGACAATATAATAAAAAAATAATAATGATGAAAAAAATTCAAAAGGAGTGATTTTATGATTTATACTTACGCTTCATCTTATATAAGTGGATTAGGAAAAATTGTTGAGACAATACTTAAAGAAAAAATAAAAGATGTTCATATCATTGAAAATCTAGATGGTTTAATAATTTATAAAACAAATAAACCATTGGATTATAAAAGTTTTCAATGTTTTAATAATACCTTTTTAGTTATAGGTTTTGAAAAAACAAACAGCAATTCACCATTTCACCATTCTGTTCTTTCTCTTTCAAAAAAAATAACTGTAGATTATATAAATATTAGTACTGCTATAACTATCAAGCCTAATATTAGTTTTAAGATTTTATGTATAGATAAAAACCAACCCACATCTATTGATTTTTCAGTTTTAACACCAATAGAAAAACAAATTCAATCAAAACTTAAAATGAACGTTGGATTTAGAAAACATGATTTAGATTTTGTTTTCTTACGCAGAAATGAAAACATTATAATTTTTGCATTAAAGTTGACTTATAATAGAGTTACTGAAAAACAACTTCCTAAAGGTACTTTAAGACCTGAGTTGTCGTATTTGATGGCTTATATGTCAGATATAAAGAAATCTGACATAATCATTGATCCTTTTTGCGGTCGTGGTTCAATTCCAAGAGAAATTGTTAAAAACTTTAATTATAATATGATTTTTGCAAGTGATATAGATGAATCACTTGTAAATCAATTAAAATTAGAATACAAAAAAAATAAAAAAAACCTATTTATCAAACAAAGAGATGCTTTAGATTTATCTTATTTTGAAGATGGGTTTATAGATAAAATCATAACTGATCCACCATGGAACATATTTAACAAAACAAATGAAAATTTTACAGTTTTTTATACCAAAATGCTATCTGAATTTAACAGAATTTTAAAACCAAATGGAACTTGTACAATTTTAATGGGAAACATACCAGATTTTGAAACTTCTTTAAACAATTCTAATTTTAAATTAATAGAAAAATTTAATATTTTGGTCAATGGAAAAAAAGCCAATGTTTACAAACTTAACAAAGTTAATTAACATTGACTTTTTTATTATACTTCTTCTATAGAATATTGATATTTGTTTATTTTATTATTTAACATATATTCGCCAACTGTTTTAAGTAAATCATCCATATAATATTTTTCCTTGTTAATGTATGAAAGTCTATAATTAGCAACCTCTTTAAATTCATCATAGCTTATTCTTCCTTTATAAAATCTTTAATAGTTGGTTCTGCTACAAACCCAGTCCACTTAAAAATATATGACTCATTAGAACAATATTTACAAAATGGTATAGCACTAGATAGATTTTTAATCAATCCCCATAAATCATTAACATCAGAAAGTTTATGGCAGTCTAAAGCTTCAACTTTAAAATTAGTTTTATATTTTTCATTTAGTTTATAAATCAGTAGAGGATAACAACATTTTGCAACAAGTCCATTTCTTATCATCCAACAATATTTACCATAACATTTACTATAACCTGAATTTTTAATATCTCTGTTATTGGTTGTTGTAAGGCATGTATGAAAGTTTTCTATTACATCATTGGCTGAATAATTTTTATGCCCTTGCCCATAAAAATGAACTATATTTTTTCTCGTTAAAAAATCTTCTATATCTTGAATCATTTTATATGTTGGTTTATAAACAGTCATATTTAAAACAATATTATTTTTTATAAATGAAGTTACAACTTTTTCAGACATATAAGGAACCAGTAATCCATTAGAAACAACAAATATCTTTGATTCTTTGAATTTCTGCCTTATAAAGTCTAAATATTTATCAAGATCTTTGGTTAATAAGGCCTCTCCACCCATTAATCTGATAATTGGAATATTAAATCTTTTTGATAGTTCATCAACATCATTACAAAAATCTTCATAACTCGTTTCATTTTCCTTGAATAAACTAGAAAAATGAGTACATCCTTTACACCTCAAATTACATTGATCTGTTATATGCATTTCAATATACCTTAAAATGGGTTTTTCTTGTAAATTGTAACATTGCAAACTTTCTTCTGCAATTTCTTTTTCATTAAACAACTTTGTAGATTCTTTAACCATGATATAAACATTTTCAAATCCATTTGAGTATAAATCAAAATAGAATTCACTTTGATAAGGCATATCATCTAAAATCAATATTGTGTCAAATAGTTTATTAAATAATTCGTTTGCTTTTTCAAATTGATAAATCGGAAGATCAAAAATACTTTTCTGATCTTTTTTATTGGTTAAAATACAAGTTATATTATAAAACTGATCGTCTAAAAGTTTTTTTATAATTTGTGTTGCAAAATCATTATCTCCAACTATTGCTAATTTAGCATTATAAGGTATCTTCATCCTTGGTCTCCATTAAGTATTTTTCTACATTTCTACATAAAATATTAAGCCCTTGTTGTAAATCTTCTTTTGTTGTACAAACTGAAGGCATAAAACATACGACTTGACACATTTGACTTGCAATTAATCCATCATTTCTTAATACAATATCAAAATCAGGGATATTTAAATCACTTCCATCTTTAGGATTTAACAATTCAATCGCTATCATTAACCCTTTAATTCTAATCTCTCCAATATAATTTTTAGTACTTAATTCTTGCAAAATTTCTTTAAATTCATTCTCTTTTTGTTTAATTCTTCCTAATATATTTTCTTTTTCAATTATATCAAGAGTAACATTGCCACACGCACACGCAACTGGATGTCCACTATTTGTAAAACCATGTCTAAATTGCTTTTCTTTTTCTGGAGATAAAAAAGAATCAAATATCTCTTTACATACAATTGCTCCAGCCAAAGGTTGAACCCCATTTGAAATTCCTTTTCCAAACAAGATTATATCTGGGTAAATATCATATCCTTGACATGCGAATAATTCACCTGTCCTGCCGGATCCACAAGATATCTCATCAAAAATCACTATTATATTATTCTTATGACACAACTCAACAACATATCCCAACCAATGCTTATCAGGAATAATTATTCCACCAACACCCATAATTGGTTCTAAAATTAAAGCACAAATATTTTCAGCACCATAAAAATTTATTTGATACTCTAAATCTTTTAAGCACGCATAATTACAACATTCTTTTTTTAATCCTAACCTACATTTATAGCAATATTGAGGATAAATCTTTAATGTATCTTTTAATAATGGATCAAAAGGGATTCTATCCCAAGGATCGCCTGAAGCACTCATTGCCCCAAGAGTTGAGCCATGATAACTCTCATATAAAGATATCACTCTTCTTTTACCTTTTTCCCCATTTTCATAAAAATGGCCTCTCGCTAATTTTATTGCAGTCTCAACAGCTTCAGCACCACCAGAAGTGAAGTAAACATGTTGATATTTAGATGGAAGATAACTTAATAATCTATGTGCTAATTTGTCTCCAGAATCATGTCTAAATCTTATATTAGGTATATACTCTAAACTTTTTAATTGATTATTTATTGCTTCAAAAAATTCTGGTCTTGAATGTCCAAATAAAACATTCCAAGTTCCTGAATTAAGATCTAAATACTTTTTTCCATTTTCATCAATAACAATATTACCTTTACATGACACCAATTTATCTCTATCGTAAAACATTTGTGTTTCCGATGTCCAAAACTTTTTACTATCCTTCATATTTACCATCCTTTGCTATAATTTTTTTGACATAAATCTTTCTATAAAGCCAAATTAAATTAGTTTTTAGTAATCTGAAAATGTTTTTTGACTTTTTGTTATATTCATTTTTTGTAGTCTTTGCCTCTTCTTCTTTACCTATTCTCAACAAATCAATCATTCTATTTAAATAATAATTAAACTCAACTCTTTTTTGTTGTTTTTTTGATATCATATAAAAATAGTTTTTACATAAAGAAAAATACTCTTCATCAGCTTTAATATTTTTTTCTGTTACTCCAGTTATTCCAGATGTGGAACTGTGAGCATAATAATTTACTAAACTTTCACGTACTAAATCAACCTTATATCCTTTTGATAATAAATTTAATAAAACAACCCCATCTTGATGAGACGCAATAGGATAAAATCCACCTATCTCTTTTAAAATATGCTTTTTAATCATCCAAAAAGATGTTCCTGCAATATTATTTATCATTTGAACATCTATAGGCCACCCTGAAAAATCTGTTTTCTCTTTTTCAACCAATCCCCCCGGATAAATAATATTCCCATAACAATACACTAGTGCCAATCGATCATCGCCAGATTTAAGAAACAACTTTAATTGCTTTGTAACTTTGTTTGTAGCATACTCATCGTCATCATCAAGAAACGCTAAATATTCACCAGAAGCATTTTCTACACCCATATTCCTTGCTAACGCTCCACCTAAGTGTTTTTCCAAAGCTATTAGTTTAATGTTCGGAAAATCTTTTTTTATTTTTAACTTGATTTTATTTCTTAATTCAATGTTATTGCAATTGTCATCTACAACTATTATTTCAATATTTTTATAATCTTGATTTATGACACTATTGATAGCTCTAAACAAAACATCATATCTATTATAGGTCGGAATGATCACACTAACAAGTTCGTTTATCATATTATCTCCTAACATAATTTTGTCCATTCTTGATTATTTGATTTTTTAAAAAATTTAATTAATTCAAATTTATATTTTTGAAAGCCATAACAAAAAGAAAATGCCAAATTGTTTTTATAACAAAACTCAATTAGTTTTGCATAATTATAATTTCCTGGAGACAATGATTTGAATTTGTCATCCCACCAAAAAATACAATAATATAGAGTTTTTGTTTGTTCACTTATATAAATAACCCCTTGAGCAACTGTTTTGTCTTGATAAATTTGCTCAAGAACATAAAATCCTAATAAACTATATATTCTTTTATAAGCATCAATTGATTCCGCTGAAAAATTCTTATTAAACTTTTTTTTACAATACAAATTCCAATTATCTATTGTTTCATTTAACTTGTTATTATTGTTTTTTATTTCTAATATCTTATCGTTGTGCCTTATCCAATATCCATGTTTATCGTAAAAAGATTTATATTCATTTTCATTAGATAAATTCACTCTGACAAATTCCCCTTTTGTTGCCAGATTAATAACATTTCCATGAACTATTAAATCAAAATTATCTATTAAAATTTCTATAAATTTCTTTTCAAAAAACAGCGGGAAATGGTATGAAAAAGTGATTTCATAATCATCATGATCATCAACACAATGTAAAGTTTCAACATTGTGTGCAATGCCCAACATTAATATAACTTCATTATAAGAAAAATTAGTATTTACCTTATCGATATTGAAAACTTTTATACCTTTAGTTATGTCTTTAATTTTATTAATAACCAACGACCTATTGCCACAAATTTGTATGCCGTTAAATTTAATACCATCATCAAAAGATTCTAAACAAATTATATTATTAAAAACTTTCATATTTATTCGTAATACCAAACCCTTACTGAATTGTTTGTAGAATATTTATATGTTAAGTCACTAAGTTGTTGTATTCTTTGTATTTCATTTTTCCACAAAATGTGTAATTGGGATCTATAATATTTTATAGTTTTTACTTTTGTTTCCCATTCTTTTTTAGATATTGAAATTATCTTTGATTTCATGCCATTTCCCCAATTAGATTTCTTTCTGTTTTTATAATAATAACAAACATAGGGGACTTCTTCATAAAAATAAACTTGACAATTTAATTTCTCTCTAGCTTTTACCATTGCTCTATTTATTATAATGTGATCAGCATGATTGCCAAGTCCCATTGGAGCAAAAATAATATCTGCATCTTTAAATCTGTCAATAATAACTTCGCTAATTTCATCAATTAACTTTTCATCATAAGCTTCAAGGTGATAAATATTTTTTAAATCCGGATATAAAAATTCACCTTTGTCGTTCTTCCTATACAAACATTCATAATACCCTAAATGTTCAAGCTTACAATTTAGTGATTCCAATGCAAGGTAATCTTCTTGCTGTCTAAACAACATCGAATCATCTTCAAGAAAACAATTACTATGAAATTGTTTTGCAGCATCAGACAATTCCTCAGATTTAGGAAATCCTGTAAAAAATGTAACAGCTTTTACATCATTGCCTTCTTTAACAAATTTGTTAATAAGTTCTCCACATGATAGCACACAATCATCAAAATGAGGTCCTAAAAATACAATTCTTTTCATCTTACCCTTCTTTTAAAATGTTTTTGTAAACTTTATCTATTTTTTCTTGCATGTCTTTAATGTTAAAAAATTTTTTTATTGTTTCTTTTGCATTTTCAGACAATTCATTCATTTTACTTTCATCTTTAATTAATCTATCAACTTTCTGAGCCATAGAATTATAATCACCTTTTTCAACAAGATAACCGTTGCTTCCATCAACAATTTCATGTAGTCCACCAACATTGGTAGCAACTACTGGTACCCCTGCAGCCATTGCTTCTAGAACGGATCTTGGAGTTCCTTCTGTATCAGAAGTTAATAATAATAAATCAATAACAGAATACACTATATCTACAGGATTAATAAAACCAACAAAATTGGTTTTATTTGAAATTCCCAATTTTTTAGATAATTCTTTTAAACTATCTTCTTCATCTCCACTTCCAACAACTAAATAGTTTAAGTTATTTCCTTTATCTATCAATTCCTTACAGCAAGTTAAGTATCCATCGATTCTCTTTTCTGGAGCCAATCTCCCAACATACGCAATGGTTTTTAAATTGGGGTCTATATTGTATTTCATTTGAAAATCACGAATATCTTCTTTGCTAAATTTTTTTGGTAAAGCAACACCATTTCTTATATTTGTCAAAAATTTTTTTCTATATTTTGCTTTTCTTTGTAATCTATTTAAATCTTTATCACATACAGTTATTAATGCATCTGCCTCAGAATATGATGCAAAATCAAGCATAGTAAAAAATTTATCATGAAAATTATTTTCTATCCACCCATGACATGTCATTACAGTTGATATTTTACCGTAAGTCCGTCTATACTTTTTCTTTAATGCATATGTTAAATAATTTGCATTGTATTGATGACTATGTATAATTTTTATTTTGTTTATAAAAGGCACTTTACCTAATGATTTGAGCATCTTCCCAATTTTACGCTCAGACACACAACTTATATAGCCAATTTCTAAAGACTGTAATTTTTGCTCATATTCATGATTTCTACAGAACAATACTATAGGTTTTAATATTCCACTCGCTTTTTGCTGCAATGAAAGTTGAAGGACATGGGTATCCGATCCACCAATCCTTCCTGCCGGTTGAGGAACAATAACCTGCATGACATAATTATCTTCCACTTTATAATCTTTAGGAATAAATATTTTTATATTATCAATCATTAATTCCATTTGAGCCCCCTATTTACACATCTCTATAAAGGCTATTTTATTGTTTGCTTTTAAAGATTTGTTTAACAATTTTGATGCCACTTTGTATTCTTTTCCTAAAGATATACTAATAGATTCCTTAAAGTAAAATTTAGCACGGCATTCTTTGAGATAATAAGGATTATAGTTTTTAATTTTTCGTTTGTAAATCTTTTCAGCTTTTTTATACCCTTGGACATCTGTTTGTGCTTTTAATTTATAAAAATTATTGACTCTAGCACGTGAAGAACTCTCTGTATTTCTTCTAATTCTATATAATGTGTAAATATCCTTTAAAAACGCGAACTTCCCTTTATGGGCACCATATCTAAGCCATGTGTGTGCATCCTCTGAAACATGTTTTGAAGGAAATTGTTCCTTGTAAGCCAATCCCGTTCTAACAGCCGTGGTTGATGTTAAATTCGTATAGTTTTTATTTAAGGCAATTTGAAGCCAAGCATCTTCGCCTTCTACAATATCGTGTGTATGACCATCTAGTATTTCTTTTATTGAATCACAAATTTCATTATATTCAACGAAACTATCATTTTCATCTATTACTTTAAATGAACTATATACAACGTTAACTGTATTATCTTCAAATTTCTTTCTAGTTTCTTTTAATCTATTAATGTCCGAAATATCATCCGCATCATTAAATAATACAAAAGGAATATTTAAACTATATGCATATCTAATTCCTAAATTTCTTGCATACCCTGGTCCTCTATTTTTATTACTGAAAATTGTATGAATTCTTATATCGCTATTTCTTAAGTCTTCTAAATATTTAATTATAGTTTTATCTTGAGATTTATCATCAATAATTATTAAAATTAAATTTTGATCAGTTTGATTTAGCACGGAATCAATACTTTTTTTAAAAGTGAATTGAAATTCTTGAAAATTATTTGTAAAAACAGGCATAATAAATGCTGCTGTGTTTAGATTCATAAACGCCCCTTTATTTTTACTTATGATAGCACAAATTTCCTAAAATTTCAAGTCAATATTATAATAAATAAAAATCTACGAGTTTAATATATGACGTTTCAAGTATTCCAACAATTAAAACATTTAATCCCACGAATAAACCACATAAAAACAACCATAGAAAAAGAGCATACTCTAGGACAACTCCTAAAATATGCTCTTTATTTCTAGAAAATATGGCTAGTTTCAAACAGCATTGACTAAGCATTCTTCCTTTTTTTCTAACTTAAAAGCGTTTGATTTAAAACTAATATTTTATTAAAAAGTCTTTTCATCTTTAAGCATATCTTCAACCATTTTAACATTTGAAGGATCAATATTATCTTTTGCAATATTCTTCACTTCACTAATTGTATAATCACTTTCCTTAAATTCTTGCAAAACATCTTGGGCTGCATTAATATCCACAATTAATGAATTCATATCCTTTTTTGCTTCCAAACAACTGTCTTTATAAAAACTTAACATTTTTTGCACCATGTTGTAGTCTGCAAATGAAAATTTAGTTTCACTATCTCTAATAGCCTTATAAATGATAGCACAAACAGCTGAATTTGTTTCGATACTGTCAGACATATTATTTTACCTCCAATTCTTCACAAGGAACATCTTTAAATTTTTTGTAAGTCTTTTTCCCAGTGTAAATTTCAATATTGTTTTGTTTTAGTTCTTCATTGGCTAACTTAGTGATTAACACACTTAAAAATTTTTTTAAATCTCGTTTTGTAAATGCTTCGGTATCATCAATATTTAAAGTTGCACGAGAAGAAGCATTGCAAAGGCTTGGAATTGTTGAAACTTTTAAAACATTTTTGAAATCAGTATAATACTTAAATGTTTTTTCTGTTGCTAAGTTTACAACTTCTTTGGCTTTTTCATCTCTAATTTTGTTAGCCCTTGAAAGGTCTTTGTCATCCAACCTTTCATTATCACTTGCAAAAGTTGATTTTTTTGTTGATTTGTTGATAACTCTATAATTTAGATTTTCACCGATTACACCAACTTTTCCATTTTGTCCGTAAACAAGTTTGTTGTAATATTTTTCAATCTTTTTCTTTACTTCTTCGTCTTTATAATCTTGCAACTTTTTGTTTGTGTTAAACACAACTCGATTTTTTTCTTCATCTTCAATTTCAACTTGTGAATGGCTATTTTGTTTTATCGCATCATTATAAATATCTAATAGTTTTTGCTCTTCATCAGTTGGTGCTTTTTCATCAACATTTTCAGTTTCTTTGTTTTCTTCTGTAGCATTTTCTTCATCATTGTTTTCTGTTAGAGCATTTCCTTGATTATTTTCTTCAACTTTTTTCTCAATTTCTTTAGAATCTTCTAAAACTCTAACTAAACCTAATTGACCAACTGGAACAGAATTACTTTCAGCCTCTTGTTCGCTTAGTTCTTCAATCTTATTAGCATCTCTAAATTTTTTGTTTTTCAATTCAACTGCATTTTCAATAGTATCTTGAATTGCATCAACTCTTGCAGTCAATTTTGTAATCATATCTGTGTTTTCATCATTTAAGTCATTTTTTTCAACTAATTTCTCAAGTTTTTCATAAGTTTTGTCAATTTCTTTACTGATTTCATCGGCTGCAGATTGAATATCTATTTTTGACAATTCTTCTATTAATTTATTGTATTTTTCTAAGTATTCTTTATAATATTTTTTGTAGTTTTCACTTGTTCGAATAACGGTGTCAAGATATTTGTTTGGTTTTTGTTTTTCAACTTTTTCTTCTGAGTTTTTAAGCAAAGGTTTTTGTACATTCAAAACATTTTCCGAAACATTTTCAAGTTGCTCGTTTTTAATTGGAGTTTGTTGACTATATTGAATAGCAAAAGCCAAATCTTCCAAACAAGTAACACTTTTTGTGTTTACAATCTTTGTTCCGTTATTGTTATAAACATCAAGCAACTGTTTTGCAGATGTAATATTGTTTGCAGTCAAAATTTGAGAAATATTAACTTTAAGTCTATCTTCAATATATTGGTTTATCCAATAATCTTCATTAATGTCTTCACTAATACGCAAATTTTTCATTTTTGCACAAGCTTGTTCAGTCAAATCTTGCTCAATTTGAGAAAAGTATTTTGCATCAAACACAAAACGCGCCATAAAGATAGTTGATAAAGTTGCAACAACATCTTCAATAGTGTCTTTTTGACTATCAAACAATTTTTTAACAGATTCGCCTTCATATTTTTTGTTGCTCAAAACTTCGTTGTATTCTTTTTTATTTATCATCTTTTTGGCTTGTTTAAGTTTAAGGTTTTCGCAGCCTGTAAGTTTTTTTGCACAAGCGTAAAGCATTCCAACACAACTGTCCATTTTTCCAACATATCTGTCTGGTTTAAGAGTTTTTCTTAACAAGTTTATCGGATTTTTTTTGTATGAATAAGAAACAGAATAACCATACTTACTTTTAATATGACTTTTTATTTCTTCAATCTTTTGATTTGCTTCATCTTCAGATTTAAACTCAGAAAACAAAGGTGCCATTGTTAAATTTTCAAGTTCAACATTGTTTAAATATCTGTTAGTTCCATAAACTGCTGTTACTTGATTAACCAGATTGTATGGACCACTAGCACGCTTACTTACACTTGAAGCCAAATCATTTTCATCAGCATCTTTTTCTGTTTTATCTGCTTTCACTTTATTAATAAATTTTGAAACTTCAGAGGCTGTAACTTCAACTTCATGCTTTCCGTTTTTGCCATTTATAACACTTTCAACTTTTTTTGCAAATTTTTCAACTGTTGAACAATTTGAAACTTTCAATAAATTTTCAATTTCTTCTGGAGAATAAATTGTTTTTATTGCAGTCAAAACAGTGTTTTTTGTGTTTTTAAACAAGTCATTGTTTTTGTTTAAAATGTCAAGAGTTGAAAAAATGCTATATTTTTTTTCTGAAACATTTCCATTAGATTGAAAGTATTCATCTGGAATAACCCTTGGTGTGAATTTGTTTTGATTTTTTTGTTCTTCACTTACTTGTTTGATGTTTTGTTCTTTATTTTTCATTTTTCCCCTATCCTTTTGGATAATTATACCACGAATTAAAATCAATTTCAATAGTTAAATTAAAATTTTTTCATGTTTTATTTTACGTTTAAAAAAAATATTTCTTTTCTCATTAATAAACAAAAAACAATGCAATTAAATGTTTTGCATTGCTTTTTTTGTTATTAAAATTTTCGTTTCGCATAGAATTTTTCATCAAACATCATTCTGATTGCATCTAATGCTTCTATGTGCACACGAGTTCTTGAAGTTGGACTTGTAATTAAGAAAGCCTCACCTCTTGATGCTGTTGCGATTGCATTTTTTTCATCATCGTTAATACCACCGGCGTTACGATACAAATCAACTAAGTCATTCATATCGTTGGCAGCCAAGCCAAATATCATAGAATATTGACTTGCGTTAATAATTGCAGTTGATTGTTTTGCAATTTCAGGGCTTCCAACAAAGTCTTTAATGTTCTGTGTGATAATAATTTGCATTCCGTCATACTTTCTTATTCTTTTTGCAAGAAGTTCCATAAAGTCAAGTGCTATTGGATATTTTTTGTCAATAAATGTATGTGCTTCATCTATTGCAATAATAATTTTACGCCTATTTGGGTCATTTTCGCCATAGTTATGAATTTTGTTAAATTCTTTGTTTCGAATAATTTCATTGTTAAGATAACGAATAACCAAAAGCATCTGAGCATTTGCCAAAACCATGTTACGGTTCGCAAGCAAACTTCTGAAAGCAAATACGACAAAATTTTCCTTGGTTTCTAGTGTTGTTGGACCATTCCAAATATTAGCATTTCTTCCGCCCGTTGCAAATTTTTGAACATAAATTTCAATTTTTTTGAAGATTGAAAGCAAATATTCATCTTTCTCAGTTTTAAGTTTTTCTTCAACTAAGTTATACAAGTCATCGAAAATAGGAAAATCTTCAGGTTTAAGCTTTTCGAGGTCAGTTTGTGAAGTAATATTTTTTCGTTTATACATTTCAATAACCAAACTGTTGACTTTTTCAAAAGAGTCGCTATCCATACCTTCAAAAATAACTCTAAAATATTGTTCCAAAAATTGAAGGTGTGCGTTATAGTCATCCTGAACATCTAGTGTGGTTGTTCGATATTCCTTTTCATCTTTTCTTTCATCGTCATCTTCTTTAAGTGAAGGTGTTATATGAAAAGGATTAATTCGTCCTTGAAGACCCGACCCCACATCGATAATTTGACCTTTCAAACTATCTGTTAAAAAGTCATATTCTTTTTCAGGGTCAAGAATAAATATTTTGCTGTTATCAGCCGCCATGTTTGTTAAAAGAGTTTTTGTTGCAAATGATTTTCCGCCACCAGATTTACCAATAATCATCATGTTAGAGTTTACACGCTCTGAATCGCGCCTAAAGAAATCTACAAAAATATTTCCATATTGTTCGTTATATCCAAGATAAAAACCGTCATCATCCATAACTGCCCCACTAACAAACGGGAAAATCGCAGCCAAACTTGTGGTGTTAATGCCACGCTTACCCTCTTTTATGGTGTCTACTCGTGTTAAACTTGAAGATACAAACGCATCAACTTGACGACCAAACATTTCAGAGTATCTAAATCCTTGTTGCTTTAGTTGTGAGCGGACTTCTTTTTTTCTTGAGTCATCAACAGTTATAAACATATTGCAATTAAACAAATTTTCATTACTATTTTTTATTTCAACAAGCAAATTTCTTAAAGTTTCAAGATGTGTTTGATTTTCAATTCTTTTACTTTCTCGTGCAGAGTATGAAAGTTTAGTTTCCATTTCCATTAAGGCTTTATCAAGCATTTTTTCGGCATCAAAACGCTGAATTGGCTTAATTTTCATTGTTACTTTTGCACCCGGAATTGCAAACAAACTATATCCCCATGCATTTGGCACTTGAAGAGGATAATCTGTTATGTTAAATATACGCTTTGCTACACCATTTATCAAAGTCTGATTTGCTTTGAATTGTATTTTTTTAGGCAAACTCCATTCAACTAAACCCTCTTGACTTAAATTATCGGCTTCTTTAATATCAATATCGCTTGTATAGTTCGCTTTTAAAAACACTGCAAGTTCTTTGTTTTGAATGATTTTTGCATGAATAGGAATTGCACTATTGGTTAATTGAGTTGTAATGCCTTCGCAAACATCATCTAGAGCTTGAATATTTTTGTCAAAAACAACAAAATAGAAGAAGTCGCCCACGAATGATCGGCTTTCATTTATTTGAGTCATAAGGTCAATACGAGATTCAAATATTTGATACCTTGCAACAGTTTCTTCTTCTGTTACTTCGCCACTTTCAAGTTGATTGTTTAATGTTTCAAACTTTCGTTCATCATTTTCAATGTAATGGTCAAAAACAATAGGTTTTCTTACCTTAATTAAATTTGCTTCTTGGTCTGGGTTAAGCCTTGAAAGAGCACCTGAGAAAGTTCGAATTAACATATCTTGTTTAATTTCTTCAAGCATAAAAAATTCAAGAGGTTTTATTTCAATAACTTCGGCATAATATCCACCAAAATCAACAAATTTTTCCTGAAAAATTCTTTCATACGGAATAAGTTGTTTTATATCTTTATATCCCTTTTCTTTATTCAAAGAATATTTTTTTGAATAAGCCATGAATTTGAATAACAAAATTACAGAATAATACAGCCTAACTCCGTCAGTAACATTAATAAACAACATAACTGAAAGCGAAGCATAACTTAATGCAATAACTACTTTGTAAGGAATGTTGCTGACAATTACCAAAATAAGCCCAGCAGCCAATAAAATCATCAAAATCAAATCTGTCAAATTAAAACCATACGCTAGTTCTATTTTAACTTTTGTTCGTTTAGGAATGCTATGAATCATGTGTCCCCCTAATAAATTACTAAAACATAAAAATCAAGAATAAAAATTGATTATTTAACTATTTATCTTTTCTTTATTATTTACATTTTTAATATAACATTATTTTATACTAAATATAAAATTTTTACAAATATATTAAGTTATTTTTGAAAATTTTTGAAATGTTTGATTTTAAATAAATTTTAATTGTGCTTTGCTTGCCAAAAAAATATTGCTATTTTTTTATAATTTTTAAAGTTTTTTGTGTATATTCTTTTA
This sequence comes from uncultured Clostridia bacterium, assembly GCA_934747965.1. Lineage (GTDB taxonomy): Bacteria > Bacillota > Clostridia > Christensenellales > UBA1242 > UBA7868. The sequence goes on along the minus strand of CAKVHI010000002.1, from coordinate 73,140 downwards.
AAAAGTTACTCTTTTTTATTGGTTTACTTTAAACAAAAAAAATCAACTTAGTTAAAAGTTGATTTTTTGATAATCTATTTTTTAGATTTTTTTGCCTCTTTAGCCTCTTTTTTAGCTTTTTCTGCCGCGTACTTTTTTGCATCTTCCCTTGCGGTGAATTTCGCAGCATTTTCACGACGCTCTTCTCTTGACACTTTAACTTTTTTGCCTGTCGTTTCATCAATCTTAGTTCTGCCTGTTTGATCAAAAATCTTTTTCATTTCATAAGATTCATTAGGCATTGCCTTTGCTTTTGCTAATTTATCTCTATCGATTTTGTCAATAGCATTTTTAGCATCTTCAAATTCTTGTTTATGGTTATTATATTCTTGAATTTGTTGAAGCCTATCTTTTGAGAAATGAGAATTTGCATTTTTATAGTAATCAATTTTGCTTTGATCATTATCTTTGTAAGCTTTTTGAAGCATTTTTTCATTCAAGTTATATTTCATTACATCATATTTCAAATTTTCATCGCCGTAAGTATCTTTATATTTTTCATAAGTATCTATAATGCCTTGATTTTTTTGAATGTAATTATTTCTAGCCTCTTCTTCAGCCATAAGCTTAACCATCTCAGTTCCAGCCTTGCTATGAATTTTGTCAATTTGCTTGTCCTCTCTGTAATTTTTTGCATCATCAGAATGTAAAATGCCATGATTTGTTTTTGCTTGACCAAGAACATTTTTCGCTCCAGAGCCAGCCGCAAAATCTCCAACAGGAGTTTTATTAATTGCGCCAGTAGCATCTTTGCCCATTTGTTTTACAGCAGCACCCAAGCCCATATATTTTGCAGTCATTCCATATTGAACGCCTTTACCAATCGCTTGTGCACCAAATGTGAAAGGTTTAAATCCGGAGCCAGCCATTTTAAATGCACCGCCCCACAATGATTTACCGTCTTTATTTACAGATTCAGAGTATACTTCTCCAACACCAAAAATATCAGCGAGTTTTGAAGATATTGAATTAATTGTCATTAATCCTACCGAAATCATAAGAAGCTGAACAAAGAAATTTACGAAATTTCCAACTCCCGGAAATGATATTTTTTTGAATATTGGATAAATTGATAAGAAAATATTGTATATACCAATAGTTACAAAAGCAGAACATAAATTTTTTATGAACGCACTTCGCCAAGAGCCTAGGGCTTTGTCGTTGATTGGACTGATTGCCACAATAGGTGGAGAAATTATAAATAGAATTACAACATAATATAACCTTTTAACAAGTCCAAAAGTTATTGTCAACATTGCTTTTATCATAAAAAACAAGATTATATAAATCAAAATATAATTAATTTTGCTGTTATCAAAAAACATTCCAACCAAATCAGAATCATCAAAACTAAACTTAAATTCGCCCGCTAACAAAATTTGAGTGTATTTTTCATTAACTTCGCCGTCATAAGAAAAAATTCTATATTTTCCATCTTCAACTGTTTTTTTGCTTATTTTTTGATTGTTTTGAAAGGCTTCCAAAATTTCATCAACATGAACATCTTGCCTTGAATCTTTAAATAAATTCAAAATGCCTTGATATTTCATCACAGGGTCGCCGTTTGCATCATAAACAATATTGCCTTCCGAATCTTTTTCATAAACAACTTGCAAATTTGCATTTACCCATTGATTGTTATTGCCCTCATATCTGTAGTTATATACACACGCATCTGCAAAAGCCGAACTTAAAACAAAACTTGTGATAGATTTGTTTTCATCACCTCTTGTTGCCCCATCGATTGCTCTCAAAAGAGCATTACCAACAAAAATTCCAAACATTGCAATAACTGGAACAGCGATAAAATTGAAAAGTGCTTTCATTGAAGCGTTTATAATTTTTGATTTACTGTTTCCTTCTTTACCAAATTCCCACTCAGATTTCCAAACGCCAACAAAAGTTACAATCAAAAGCAAAATTATTCCCAAAACCAAAAGTGAAATAAATAAATTTCTTACAACATCAGTTCGAATCAATGCTTCAACAATATCACCCGTAACAGTTGTTGAAGATTCTGAGCCATTAACAACTTGTCCATCAAACAACATACCGTCAACTTCAATGCCAGCCAATTTTTTTACCAAAATTTGACAAAGGTCAATAACATAGCAAAGTGCTTTTAAAATTGTATACAAAATGTTATAAAAGAAATTTTTTAATGCTTGCCATATTTCTGACATTCCATTTAATAATGATAAACTCATAACAATCCTTTTTTAATTTATTTTTTCTTATTATAACAAAAAAATTTAAAAAAGTATATAGTTTTTTAAAAATTTATACAAAATTATATATTCACTAAAATTTTAAGCACAAAAACGCTTTATTCAATTTCTTGAAGTCGATTTTCAAGCAAATCACAAGAAGTTAGATAATATCTTATTCCGTTTATAGTTGTTTTAAATTTATAACCACTTAGGTTTTTATGAATATGACCAAACACAACAATATCAACACCATAACTTTCAAACAATTCGGTAAATTTTGTGCTTTGTTCATTTTGAAGAAAAGGCGGATAGTGCATCAAACACACAACTTTGTCGCCGTTCTGCTTTAATCTTTTCATATTATCTAGTGATAATTTCAATCTTTCAACTTCTCTGTTATAAATTTTTTGATTTTCTTCTGTATCAAACTTGCCTTCTGGAATAAGCCACCCTCTTGTTCCGCAAAAAACAAAATTTTCAATTTTTATTGCATCATTTTGAAGAGCAAAAAAGTTTTTTGGTAAAACATTTCTAAGTGCTGTTATTCCCTGCCACCAAAAATCATGATTTCCTTTTATGATTATCTTTTTCCCTTTCAAATTGTCGAGCATATTAATATCTTGCACGGCATCTTCTAGTTTCATTGCCCAGCTTAAATCACCACACATCAAAACGATGTCTTGGTCATCAACTTTTTTCTCCCAATCTTGTTTTATCTTTTCAAACGAATCTTCCCACACAGGACCAAAAATATCCATCGGCTTGTTTGAGTTTATGCTTAAATGTAAATCACTAATAGAAAAAATCTTCATTTTTAACCTTCCATTTATTTATTTTTTTCAATCAAAGCAAGTTTAAACTAAAATTAAAATTGAAAAAACCAAGTTGTATATTCCAGTTATCAATTCCATTTTTCCGCTTTTAACTTTATAATCAATGTTTTTACAAAGCACTAACATTTCTTTTAATCTTTTGGCTGAAACATCACAAGTTAATTCTTTTAATTTTTTCACCGCAAACTCTTTAATTTCAAGTTTTTTAGCCACTTCTTGTGGTTCTTCTTTGCTAATTTTTGCAAAAAAACTTCGCCTTATTTGCACATATATCAAACTTAAAATTCCACTAATATTTTTCTTGTTTTTGATTATATCATCAACGATAAACAAAGCCTTTTCAGCATTTTTGTTGAACAGACTATTTGTAAGTTCAAAAATTTGATATTCATCACTTTTTGTTACATTGTTTACAACATCTTCACATGTGATTACTTTTTCATTAAACTTAAAACTGATTAACTTATCAAGTTCAATGTCAATTTTGCTCATATAACCATCAGTGAAATCTATTAACTTGTCGATAGTTTCCATTCCTATTGAAATTTTGTTATCTTTGCAACGCTTCAAAATAAAACTTTCCAAAATTGATCTTTCAACTCTACTGCAATCAACTAAACAGACATTTTCAGTTGTCTTAATTTCTTCAAAACCGCTCCCTTCACACATGTCAATTATTAAAACTGAAGTTTCAACGGGATTCAACAAATATTCTTTCAAAAAACTTAAAAGTTCTTTGTTTTTTATTATCTCATTTTCTTTTATAACAATCAATCGTTTTTCACTTAAAAACGGAAGAGTGTTAAGTGCAATTTTTAGGCTATTAACATTCAAAGTTTCGTTAGTAAAAACTTGCAAATTAAAATCAACAACTTGCCCCAAAACTCTGCTTGTTATGTTAGTTACACAAGAAGATTTAAGATACAAATCTTCTTTATCTTTTCCTGGACTTAACGCATAACAATAATAAATTTTATCTTGCAAACTTTTCTTTAATTCTTTAAAAAGCATAATTCAATTTCTCCCCCATAACAATTTTATCACAAAGATTGTTTATGTTAAACACATTAATTTGATTGCAATTAGTTTTGTAACACAAAATGTTATCAAAACGCTCTAGTGCACCAGCATATTTAACATCAACAATTTTCGTTTTATAATAATCTGCATCAATATTATATTCCACCAAAAAACTAGCAACCTTTTTGTTCAATGAGTTACTTAAAACCATGCTTACGCTCATATCTCTATCCAAAACATTAAGATAAACTAAATTATACTTTTGATAAAGCATAAAAGTAAAGTTAGAATAACTTACATATTCTTCATTTGTAACAACAATTTTAGTTTTAGACAAATTATTGAATAAATACTTGATCGTTTCTTCATCTTGTTGTGATGGTATATAAACCAATTTGATATTATATCTTTCACAAATATCACACACATCTTGTTGCATATTTTGATTATAATTTGCAAGAATCAATGCGTCAATATTAAATATTTTATTATTAAATGTGTCATTTTTAAGTATTTCAGCATCATTTTTATCTATTTTTCCACAATTTATTAATATCTTTTGATTTAAACTATTAGTTATTATGGTAAAATTCTCACTACTTGTGTTGATTATTAAATTCTTCTTGAAAGTCTGTGGATAAAACAATAATGAAAAACTAACAAGACAAATAAAAAGACAAACTAGCGAAGTGAATGCTTTAATTTTCAATTTCAAATTTACAAAATTACTTAAAATTATTATTGTTAAATAGAACATAAAGTTGGTTATAAAACTTGATGTGTAAGCACTGAAAATACACTCTTCAACAGCGCCAAAACTTTTTGTTAAAAAGACAATAACATTGAAACTTATGTCTATCACTCTGAACAAAAAGCCAAGTGGCAAAATAAGATTTAAAAGAACAAAAACTATAGAAAACATAAATACTAAACTAAAGAATGGCACAATCACTACATTTGCAATTAACGAAACAAAACTTAGTTTGTCAAAATTGTGATATAAAATTGGGAAAGTCCCAATTTGAGCCGAAAGTGATACACAAAACGCACTTGAAATTTTGTTTTCAAAATTTATTTTTTTAAAAAGCTTAGTAAATATTGGATTAAGCAAAATTATTCCAAAGCATGCCGCAAAACTAAGTTGAAAACCTAAATCAAAAATATAAAAAGGTTTTATGAGCATTATCGCAATACCTGCAAGCCCAAGAGAAGATAAACTGTCATACTTCACCTTGCCATAAGCATCGCTAAAAGCAAAAATTATGCTCATTATGCTTGCTCTTACAACACTAGGCGAAAAACCACAAAGATAAGCATACAAGCACAAAATTAAGGTTAAAATCAAAAAACTATATTTCTTTTTAACTTTGCACAAGTTTAAGAAAAGATAAATCAAAGTTGCCAAAAATCCAACATGCAAACCTGAAACACACAAAAGATGAGAAGTGCCTGAAATTGAAAAAGCCTCTTTTATTGAATTATCGAGCATCGTTTTATCTCCAAAAATTGAGGCATAAGAAATTGCTGCGTTGTTGTAACTTAAATTTTCAAACAGCATTTTTTTTACTTTTTCACGACAAATTTCATCAAATTTCAATGTACCGGCATTTATCGTTATATCATCTGAATTTGCATAGCAATAATACTTTAAATCGTTTTTATAATAATAACTGTTAAACTTCCCATCTTTTAATATGCTATTTACAACCAAATTTGCAACAAACTTTACATTATCGCCAACATTAATTTGCAAAATATCATCATCGCAATAAAGAGTAAAAGCAACTTTTCCGTTGACTTTTTCATTGTTGTTTATCAAACAATTTTCTAAGATAATGTAATAATAACCATTTTTTTCATTAACTAAATTTACTCTTGCCGAAATCTCAACATTTTGTTTTTCAACCAGGTTTCGATTAAAAGTTTTAAAATTTAATACACCTAAACCTAAAAAAACTACAAATCCAATCAACAAACAAATCAAAAACTTGTTCACAAATACAAATTTTTTTATTTTCAAACAACTTGTAATTATTACAAACAATAATAAAGTTATTGTTAAAACAAGCCCTATAACAAAAAAAGATAAACTTTTTTGCAAAATATTTAGTGAAAAAACAACACCAATAACGGCGCCGATAAAAATCATTAAAAAAGCCCTAAAATTAATTATCTTTTGCATTTATTATTGATTATAACAAAATTTAATAAATTTTTCAAAAAATATTGTAATTTTTTTTAAAATTATGATATAATAAATTGTTTTAAAATAAAACTAATTCATTTGCTCCCATAGTCAAGAGGTTAAGACGTTGCCCTCTCACGGCGAAGTCAGGGGTTCGATTCCCCTTGGGAGTACCACCTTGAGTGTTTATACACTCTTTTTTTATTCCCAAGGGTAATCTAACCCCTTGGGTTCGACCCTATGCCCGCTTGACCGCAACAAGTTGCTCCCGCTCGTTTACATGGAATATGCTAAGTTATAAGATAATAATTGAACAATCTTTTAAACTTGCATAAAAAAACATCTCTAAATAGAGATGTTTTTTTCAGTAATAAATTCTAGTCTTTCATTTGATAATAACTTCCGCTATGTTGAGTAGCTGGAAATCTTTGACCTTCTTTTAGATAAACTTCTCCACCACAGTTGCCATTTTCATCATAAGCCATGTAGTTTCCAGTTTTTGGGCAAATTTCGCCCGGTCTATGTTTTTCCATATTTATTCCTCCCAGATATAATTTGTGCAATACCAAAAAAAATATTATGAATTTTATCAAATATTTTATAAAAAAATAAGCATAAAAATGCTTTTTTTTGTAAAAAAAGGATTTTTGCAATAATAATCAAATTTATTACAAGGCAAATATCCTTTTTTTGTTTTATATCAAAATCTTAATAATTTTCTTTTCTAACTTCAAAGAAAGATTGTGGATGCGCACAAACTGGGCAAACCTCTGGTGCATTTTTGCCGACAACAAGATGTCCACAATTTCTACATTCCCACATAGTTATTTCACTTTTTTCAAAAACTTTTTGCATTTCAAGATTTTTTAAAAGTTTCAAAAATCTCTCTTCGTGTTGTTTTTCAATTTCCCCTACTTTGCGGAATTTATCTGCAAGTTCAAAGAAGCCTTCCTCTTCGGCTTCTAATGCAAATTTTGAATACATATCCGTCCATTCATAATTTTCGCCATTTGCGGCTTTGGCTAGGTTCTGAGCAGTTGAGCCAAGTTCACCTAGTTCTTTAAACCACATCTTTGCATGTTCTTTTTCATTTTCGGCAGTTTTTAAAAAGATTTCTGCAATTTGTTCATATCCTTCTTTTTTTGCAACTGATGCGAAATATGTATATTTATTTCGTGCTTGACTTTCACCAGAAAAAGCCGTTTGCAAATTTTTCTCAGTTTTTGTGTTGTTTAAGTTCATATTTTATTCTCCTTTTGTTTTAAGATATTTTCTTTATTTGATTATATCATAAAATTATGCAAACTTAAATTAATATTTCAACATTTTTAAAATTTAAAATATTTATTTTAAACTAATTAATAAAATAGTTTACTTTATCAAAACAAAAACAAGTAAAATAACCTGCTTGTTTAAACATTCAATAAAAACAAAAAAACACCCATAAGGTGTTTTTTATTATATCTTATTATTTTTTGTTCAAACAACAGTTTTTATATTTCTTACCGCTTCCGCAAGGGCAAGGGTCATTTCTTCCAACTTCAGGCTTGTGGATTACTGGTTTTGCTTTTTTTGCCTTTTCACTTTGTTCAATCGCAACTTGCACTTTTGACAAAATTCTTTGAGAGTCCTCTCTGTTCATCAAATTCATTGGAATACTAACTTCTGCCTTAGATAAGAATTTTGCGGTGTTTTCACGAATTGTTTTAACCATATTTTCAAACATATCGTAGCCTTCGTTTTTGTATGCTACAAGTGGGTCTTGTCGAGTTGAAATTTCTTTTCTTAACATACTCATACTGTCTATGTGTTCAACCCAAGCCTTATCTACATTATTTAATAACAAGTTTCTTTCAATAGTAGAAAAATCAATGTCAAAACTTTGCTTAAAGCCTTCAACTTTTGCATCATACATTTTGTGCACTTGCTTTAAGATTTTTTCAATAATTTCATTCACTTCAAGGTCTTCACACATTTTTTTCGTAACAAAATTTGTATTTTCAGCAAAAATACCGTCTTGTTCCAAAATTTTGTTAAGTTTTTCTATATCCCAATTTTCAACTGGAATTTCATCAGTTATAATTTCATTTACAATGTTTGAAATATATTCATCAACCATGTCCAAAACTTCATCATGGACATCTGCACCATTAATAACTCTATTTCGTTCATCATAAATTATTTTTCTTTGAGCATTCAAAACATCATCGAAACTTAAAACACTTCTTCTTGCAGCAAAGTTTGCAGCCTCAACTCTTTTTTGAGCCATTTCAATTTGTTTTGAAATAAGTTTCATACTCATGATTGGTTCATTTTCATCAAGTTTAAAAAATCTTACAATACTTTTTAATCTATCGCCACCGAAAATTCTTACCAAATCATCTTCCAAAGAAACAAAGAATGTACTTTCTCCTTTATCACCTTGTCTGCCAGCACGACCTCTCAACTGGTTGTCTATACGCCTGCTTTCATGTCGTTCAGTACCCAAAACAAAAAGACCACCAACTTCAATTACTTTTTGTTTTTCTTCATCTGTCTGTTTTTTAAATTCGGCATAATATTTTTGATATACATTTTTTGCATTATTAACTTCTTCATTGTCTGTTTCAGCAAAAGAAGTGCTTAGATTGATAAGTTCTTCATTAAATCCGTCGTTACGCATTTTTTGTTTTGCCAAAAATTCAGCATTTCCACCAAGCAAAATATCTGTTCCTCTTCCCGCCATGTTTGTTGCAATAGTAACTGCACCAAATTTTCCGGCTTGAGCGATAATTTCACTTTCTTTTCCATGATTTTTAGCGTTCAAAACATTATGTTTAATTCCATTTTTTGTAAGTAAAGAGCTTATTAATTCACTTTTGTCAACTGTTGTTGTGCCAACCAAAACAGGTTGTCCTTTTTTGTTTCTTTCAATAATCTCTTTTACAACTGCATTAAATTTTGCAGGTATACTTGCAAAAACGACATCATTATTATCTTTTCTTTGGATAGGGTTATTTGTTGGAATAGTAACAACATCTAGGTCATAAATTTTGTTAAATTCTGTTTCTTCAGTTTTTGCTGTTCCGGTCATACCACTCAATTTTTTGTATAATCTGAAATAATTTTGATATGTGATTGTTGCAACAGTTAAATTATCTTCATTAATTTCAACACCTTCTTTTGCTTCAATGGCTTGATGAAGCCCATCAGAATATCTCCTTCCCTTAAGCACACGCCCAGTAAATTCATCAACAATCAAAATTTTGCCTTCGTCCACAATATATTGGCTGTCTTTTTCAAACAAATAATTTGCTTTTAATGCATTCAAAATATAATGGTTAAGTTCCATATTATCAGCACTTGACAAATTTTCTACCTTAAAATATTTTTCTGCCTTGTCAATTCCGCTTTCAGTAAGCCTTGTAATTTTGTGTTCTTCATCAACTTCAAAGTCTTCATCTTTAACAAGCGTTCTTACAAATTTTTGGCAAGTATAGTAGATTTCACCACCCTTAACGCCTTGACCACCGCTTATAATTAAAGGAGTTCTTGCTTCGTCAATCAAAACAGAGTCAACTTCATCGACAATCGCAAAATTTAGCCCACGTTGACAAAAATCTTCTTTTCGTTGAAGCATGTTATCACGTAAATAGTCAAACCCCATTTCACTATTAGTTCCATAAGTTATGTCTTGAGCGTAAGCATATCGCTTTTCATCTTGATTCATGCCTGAAAGTGTAAGACCAACGGTTACACCTAAAAAGTTAAATATTTTGCCCATCCACTCGCTATCACGACTAGCCAAATATTCATTGACTGTTATAATATGCACGCCGTTGCCTGATAATGCATTAAGGTAGGCTGGAAGTGTTTCAACCAAAGTTTTTCCTTCACCCGTTTTCATTTCAGCAATACGACCTTGATGAAGAGCAATTCCGCCCAAAATTTGAACATAAAAATGCTTCATTTTCAAAACTCTGAAACTTGCTTCCCTAACGGTTGCAAAAGCTTCTGGCAAAAGGTCGTTTAATGTTTCGCCAGCGGTCAATCTTTCCTTAAATTCTGTTGTTTTATGTTTAAGTTGTTCATCAGTTAGTTTTGAATATTCTTCATCTAATGCAACAACTTTATCAGCTATCACTTTTAATTTTTTAATATTTCTTGTGTTGTCTGATGCAAAAATGTATGAAAAAAGTCCCATTTATAATATCTCCTAAATAAGAATATACTAAAAACTGAAAAAAAAGTAAAGCAAAAAACAATCAAATTTCTCAATCCGACATTTTTATTTGAAATTTTAATTGAAAATCTATTAAAGTTATAACGCGATAAAAATATTCTAAAAAATTAAACATTAATAATTTTACTTTTATATTTAACAGCAAATTTGTATGCCTTGTATGCACCGTTTTTTTCATCTTTGTTCCTTATATAAAAAACAACATAATCACTATTTTAAAAATTGTTATCCTAATTTTAGGAGAAAAACATGAAAACACAAAAAGCCATAGCACTTAGAATTACAAATTTATTGATAAAAAACAAAATGAGTCAATATGAATTAAGCAAAAGAATGCTTACTGATCCATCAACGATTAAACATATAATTCACGAAGAGTATAAAAGTATTAAATTCGATACATTAATCAAAATTGCCGATGCTTTCAACATGACAATTACAGAATTCTTAGATGATGAGCTATTTAATCGTGAAAATTTAGATATTGAATAATTTAACATATTTTGTTGCAAAAAGTTGATTTGTTTTTTGCTTTTATGTTATAATTGTGATTATTTTAAGGAGAAATTGTATGCATTGGAGTGAAAAAATAGCATTAAAAGTGATTGAAAGAAATCCAAATAAAGAAGAATATGTTTGTGCCGCAGGAATAAGCCCTTCAGGAAGCGTTCATGTTGGCAATTTTAGAGATATTGCAATACCTTATTTTGTTTGTAAAGCTTTGCAAAAACTTGGCAAAAAAGCCAAATTATTGTTTTCGTGGGACGATTTTGATAGATTAAGAAAAGTGCCCGTAAATGTTAGTAATGTTGTTAGTGGATTTGAAAAATATATTGGAATGCCATACACTCAAATCCCATGCCCATTCGATGAAAATGAAAATTATGCGTCTTATTTTCAAAAAGAATTTGAAAGCGCTATGAAAGTTTTGGGCGTAGATTATGATGTTAGATATCAAACAAAAGAATACTTAAGCGGAAGATATGCAAAAAATGTTGCTTATGCACTAGAAAAAAGAAAAGAAATTTATGACATATTAATGAGTTTTAAAACTCAAGAAGCAAACAATGATGACCGTGAAAAATTCTATCCAGTAAGTGTTTATTGCAGTGGTTGCTTTAAAGACACAACAAAAGTTACAAACTATAACCCACAAACTCATGAGCTTACTTACTTTTGTCGTGAATGCGGAAAAGAAGAAACAGTTAATGTTTTGGAATATTACAGAATAAAACTTATTTGGAAAGTTGATTGGCCAATGCGTTGGCGTGAAGAAGGCGTTGATTTTGAAGCGGGCGGAATTGACCATGCTGCTAGTGGCGGAAGTTATGATGTTGACACGGTTTTAAGCCCTAAAATTTGGGATTACACTGCCCCAGTTTTCCAAGGATATGGCTGGCTTGGGTTTCAGGGAGTTTCTTCAATGCACAGCTCAAGCGGATTAAACATTACCCCAAACACTGCCCTAAAACTTTATGAACCAGAAATTTTGAGATGGTTGTTCTGCAAGTATGAGCCAAAGGATGCTTATAATTTCTATTTTGATGAAACAATAATCAGACATTATTCAGAATTTGATAAAAATCTGGCCAGTTATCTTGACAGTACATGTGATGAATTTACAAAAGATTTGTTTGACCTTGTTTTGATTAAAAAAGAAAATAAAGTTAAAACACCTTTTGGAACAATCGCCTCTATTGCTCCAATCGTTGATTTTAAACTTGACAAAGTTAAATTTTGTCTTGAAAAGGCAGGAATTGAATTTGATGAAGACAGTTATGATAGAGTAACCAGAGCGGAATATTGGATAAAAAACTATATGCCTCAAAAAATGTACAAACTATTAGAGAATTTTAATTCTGAATTTGCAAGCACTTTAAGCGAAGAACAAAAAGATGTTGTAAAACAACTTTATAATTATCTTTCTTCAAACGAAGTTAAAGAAAAAGAAGTGCAACAATATCTTTATGACATTATAAACAATCCAGAATTGTCTAAAAAAGAAAATATGGCACTTCAACAATCATATTTCAAAATATTCTATAATCTTTTGTTTGGTCGTGATGATGGTCCAAGACTATATTTATTCTTTAGCGCGGCAAACAAAGAAGATTATTTAAAACTTTTAAATGTATAAGAAAACAAAAAATTGAGATAAACTATCTCAATTTTTTATTAATTTAATTTATTTACACTAACTCATTACCTTACCAAATCTGAAATTTGACGCGGAGTATTGTGCCAAACTTTTGTTATAAGCATTATAATCATGGCTTGTCACAAAAACATTTTGTATTTTTATAGGTTTAATTATTTTTGTTACTATAACACAATGGTAGTAACGATTTAGAAAATAATCATAAAACTGAACAATGTCGCCAACTTCCAAATCTTGAATATCAATTTTTTTTAGTTTTAGATTTCTGTTTTTTAACCCGTAATTCCACAAATCTTCAACAGAAGCCCAAGAGGGACTGCGATTTTCACTTGATTTATAAAACCAACCATCAAACGAATAATCCATTTCTATTCCGCCAGCAAGCAAACATTGTGAAACAAAGTTTGTACAATCTCCCCCAACAGTGCTAAAATCGTAAAAGTTAGGGTTATAGTTAAAAGCATAATTTTTGGCATATTGGGTTGCCTTTTCACGATTGTACATATAAATATATATTAATATTTATCAAAAAATGATAATGTACTTTTTTTAAAATTAATGTTTGTCCAACCAAAACTTTTAGTTTATTTTGTGCATATTAGCAACAAAAAAAGTTGCTTCTGCAACTTCAATTCTCAAGTGGTGACTCATCCGAGACTCGAACTCGGGACAACCGGATTAAAAGTCAGGTGCTCTACCAACTGAGCTAATGAGTCATATTTCCGATTTTGTATTAAGTTTTTATTCATTTTCTCAGTTGTTAGAGCGGGCTCTTCCTCTTGTTTTAATCTTCGCCCCAAAGCCGTAAAGGTTTGGTGCTCGTTAAAGCCAAGAACTTCCGTGCTCGTTGTTTCATCCACTGAATGCACTCGCACTTTGTTCCAACTGAGCTAATGAGTCATATTTCCGACTTAATCTTCTGTAAGTAATTTTTGGTGCGGGCAAAGGGACTTGAACCCCCACTCTCTCGAACTAGATCCTAAGTCTAGCGCGTCTGCCAGTTCCGCCATGCCCGCTTAAAAAATATTGGTGGAAACTATAGGACTCGAACCTATGACCGCCTGCTTGTAAGGCAGATGCTCTACCAACTGAGCTAAGCTTCCACACTTCATTTTTTCAATGACTTTGATAGTATAAAACAAATCAAAAAAAATGTCAATAAATTTTTACAAATTTTTTAAATTTTTTTTATTTATTTTAAATTCCAAATTTTTAATTAAAAACTTTCTCAAAATTTTCAAGTTTTTGCGTTTAAAAGCCCTTATTTAAAACAAATTATTTAAAAAACTTGACAAAGCAAAAAGTTTTATGTAAAATAGTTTTGTTTTGGTGGGATTAGCTCAGTTGGTTAGAGCGCTGGTTTGTGGCACCAGAGGTCATCGGTTCGAATCCGATATTTCACCCCAACAAAAAAGACTTTTATAGTCTTTTTTTTATTTTAAGAAATTGACTATTGCCAAAACTTTATGATAAAATTAAAAAACACAAAAGAAGGATTTTTGTTATGATGACGATTGGTGGAACTGCTCATATTTTAATGCTAATTACAACTGTTCTAGTGATAATCAGTTTGATGTTTATTATATCAAAATTAAGTTATAGGTGGCAGTGTTTTTTAATTTATAGTGCTGTTGCTGTTGGAATGATTGGAATTGCTTTTCTACATTTAACTCATTACGGAACAAGTTTTGACCCCAAAAATTTCTTTGACCAAATGTTTCAAGTTTGCAACTTTAATTTTATACTTCTACCACTAAGTTTAATCAAAAAAAATGAATTAGGAAGACAATATTTATTTTTCTTTTCAATGCCGGCAGCCGCTTCAACTTTCGTAGCATATCCAAGTGATGTTGCGGGCTCTATGTGGTACTCTGTGGTTACATTAAATTTCTGGATTGACCACTTAATTGTTGTTTTAGTGCCCCTTTTAATGATTGCAGCCAAATGGTTTAAGCCTCAAACAAAGTATGTTAAATGGGTTTTGCTTTGCATTTTTGTTTATTTTTTGGCTGCCTTTGTTGCAAACTATTGTTTTAATCGTTTTAACTTAACCGGTCCTCACAATCACTCATACACCATGAATGATGGCGATATACTTATTTTAAAACCACTATTCAATTTAATTCCTTTGCCTTTTGTTTATCTTCTTCCACTACTGCCAGTTTTATATTTAATTTTTTATCTTGAAAGTTTATGCTTTCAAAAATACAACCTTAAAAACAAAAAATAGCAAAATCTGTTTTGCTATTTTTTATAATAATTTTGTGATTAATACTGATACCATAGGCACCGAAAAATAAGAGTGGGAAATTGTTTTGGTCAAATCTGCCCCAACAAGATACACGTCTTTATTCTGTACATTAACTAATTCTAATAATTTACCCACCGCGTCAACCACAACAAGTCCTTGACCAAAAATATTTTGTGGGATTTCTTTTTCACACCAAGTGTTTGCAGCAGCCATAATATTATCTGTTCCCACTTCTCTAAAAGCAACTGCAACAAAATCTGTATTCATATTAAAATCAGTGTCAGTTTTTTTAACATAAGCATTAACACAAAAGCTTATTCTGTAAACTCCTGTTTTATTAAATGTTATTGTTTTTTTATCCGAGTTTAAAGTTACCAATTCATCTTGATTATATTCAAGCCTTGAAAGCGGAAGTCTTTCATTTGATGCAACGACTAATCCCTCTGTTGGAAATGAAACAGGGTCGTTATTATAAGACAAAATCAAACTTGCCATAATCATATCAGGTCCAGTTGCTCCTTGCGGACCTCGCTCACCTGTATCGCCTTGCGGTCCAGTGTCCCCCTTTGGACCTTGAGGACCTGTATCTCCTTTTGGTCCAACATCACCCTGTGGTCCAGTATCTCCTTTTTCGCCTTTTGGTCCTTGTGTTCCTTCTACACCCTGCTGTCCTTCAACTCCTTGAGGTCCTTGCGGTCCAGTGTCCCCTTTTGGACCCTGTGGTCCAACAATCCCCGGCGCTCCGCGTGCTCCTTGTGGACCCATAGGACCTGTTCCTCCAGTTTCTCCTTTCTGTCCGTCATTTCCACAAGGAATTTCAAAATCAAGATAATGAATACCGTCAGCATATCTATCAATCACATTTGCGGATTGTTGAGCGTGCAAAGTAACAACATTGCCTGCCCTTACAATTTCAGACTCACCCTTATGCCCTTTAGGAATAAAAAAATCAAGATAAGTTTTGTCATCAATTTTAGTTGAAACAACATTCGCATTTTCAGTAGGCTCAACTGTCGTTGTGTTTCTCACAATAATATCATTAACTCCATCAATACCTCGAGCCCCAGTTGCTCCTGTCGCACCCGTAGCGCCAGTTGGACCTGTCGGACCTGTGTTTGAAATAAGTTTTATGTTTTTATTTATTTCATAGCAGATTTTTTCTTTGCAAAAATTGTTACATTTATTATTGCATTTTCTCCTAAACATAATTTCCCCTTTAATATTTATTATATAAAAAACCCAAAATTTATGTTAAACCTAAATTTTGTTTACTTAAAATTAATAAAGCACTGGTGTGATGTTTAAATACGCATAAGTTTTGTCTTTTTCAAAATTAAAATTATTTGTGAATTTAGTAACCTGCAAACTAATTTTGTCATTAACTTGCAACATAACAACAAGACTACGACTTGAGAAGTGATTATCGACATCAAAAATAAGCGTTGAATATGCCATAGATTCCCCACTATTTATGATTGCAAGTTCGGTTTCATCATTAACAATCAAATAGGCACCAAAATCTATTTTATAAAGCCCAGCAACCAAAATTTCAACTTCTGTGTTTGTTAAATTAGCATTGGCAAAATCTTTTGCATATTCAAATTCTATCAAATCTTTTTGATTTGTTATTGCTTGATTGGAATTTTTTTGCATCGCAACTATCGTTTTATCATTCAAATATGGGGCACCTCGTGGAATGTAAAAAGATAAATTATGCACATTGTCTTTAAAATCATCTTCTACTCTTGCTGGCTCGTTAAAATCAACGGTTATAGCACAATCAATGTTAATTTTTTCCCCTTCTGCACTTTCGCCTGTAAGCCCTCGTGGAATTTTAAAATCTAAATAGTGCGTATCATTTTCAATTCGGTCAGTAACCTCAGCATTTTTATCAAAATCAACAGTTTCAACATTCCCTGCTTTAATCATATCAACATTTCCATGTTCTCCTTTTGGAATATAAAAATCAAGGTATGTTTTGTTGTTTTTGATTAAAGACACCACTTTTGCTGGCTGTTTAGAATCTATTGTTGTAGTATTCCTTGCAATAATTTCAGTTTTTGGAACATAAACTCCAGGTCTAATACAGTTTTCTTCTCGTTTTTTGTTTTCTACAGCACAATTTGTTATTTTTTTGTTATCACAAAAATTATTATAATTTATGCAATTACGTTTTTTCATAATTTCTCTCCCACAAGTAATCTATGAAAAAACACCTTTATTTGTGAATTTTAATGAAATCTTTTAAAAATTAACCTTAACAATCTATGCTGAATAAAATGCTTAAAGGAGGCACTATGTCAATATTAAACACCGCACAGTTAACTTCAAAAATAACAAGCGACAGTGGCGAACAAATAGAAGTAACTAATAAAAGTAATATTCATAGAACAAACATTATGGATAATGATATAACTATAGTAAAATCTGCTTCAAAAAATTGGGCAATAAAAAATGATACTTTGAAAATATTTGGTGTTATTACTAACAACACAAACACAATTTTAGAAGACATAACAATTACCGAAATAATAAGTGAAGGTGCAAATTTTAAGCCTAAAAGCCTAAAAATAGGGTCTCAAGCCTATGAAGACCTCGACCCAACAACAGCAACCACGCTTCCTATTACCATCGGCGTTGATGCAGAAATGAAATATGAATATGAAATTGTTTTTGATGAATATATTTCCTCTAATGAAGTTACAAACTCAACAAAATTAAATGTTACTGTTGAGGAAAAACAATTTGAAATTAATTCTAATGAAATTAGCATAAAAGTTTTGCATAATGATGTTTCTCTTCTTAAAACTGCAAATACTACGGCTGTAAAATCTGGAGATGAAATAACCTATACCATAACGATTTCGAATAGCGGAACAATTTTAAATACAGATTTGTTTTTTCAAGACCAAATTCCAACCCGAACAACCTTTGTAGAAGGTAGCGTTAAAGTTGATGGAACAGAGCAAACAAGTTTTAATCCAAACACTGGTTTTTCACTTAAAAACCTTGATGCAAATGAGAGTATAGTAGTAGAATTTAAAGTTACTGTTAATTAATTATTTTTTTATTTATTAAGGCTAAACAATAATATTTTTTATTTATATATCAAAAATATTTTTAAAGTAATATTTACACAAAAAAACTGCAAAGTTTTGCAGTTTTTTGCTGTTTTTTAATAATTTTTTCGGATTTTTACAATTTTATTAAATTGTTTAACATTTTAAATTGCGCCAACATCAACATAACCATTATAGTCATTTTTAGACAAAGTTAATGTTACGGTGCTGGTTGATTTGCTAGATGAAACTACAATCACGCTTTCATAATTACATTTTGCTTTTATGTTTGTTATCACACTGATTTTTATACTAGCATATTTTAATCCTGATATTGTAAATGTTCCGTCAGTTAGTGAAATTGTGTAATTGCGTGTGTAACCTAATTCTTCATCAAAATATTCAATCAAAATTACACCATAGTTTTCGCCACTTTTTAGGTCAGAATTTATGTTAACATTTATTGTTAAACTTGCATCTGAATAACCTGCAACGCCAGTTTCTCTTGCTTTGAAGAATCTTCCATAGAAAGTTTTATTGCCAGAAGTGGAATTTGAAAGTTGAGAAGTTGTTGCCAATGCTTTTAAATTTCCTTTGTTTGTTGGGTCTTCAGTAAACCAACCATAAAATACATAGTCGCTACTACTTACATTTTGTTTTGCACAAATATCGGCTTTGGTTAGCAAGGTTTTTGCCATGCCATAGGTATAAGTTTCGGTATATGTTGTTGAGCCTAGGTTATAGGTTATGGTGTAACTATTTACAGTTTTCATAGCATAAAGTTTTACTACCGCACCATTAATTTCGGTCAAGTTTTGTAAAGTTGTTACTTTTGTTGTGCCGTTTTCATCATTAAACCAACCTGTTACTGTAAAGCCTGTTTGAGTTGGAAGGGTTTTTGTGTAAGAAGTGCCATAAGTTGCATTAAGCGAAGAATTTAGTGTTATGTTTCCATTCTCTACCACATAGAACTCTATAGTATAAGTGTTGACAACACTTGTTGCAGTAAATGTTATTGTTGTGCCTGCTTGAACATCTGCCGCTGTTATTGTGTAAGTTGTTGAAGGCAAGTTTGCATTCAAAATTGCGCCATTTCCATTTGTTTTTGTCCAAGCACTAAAGTGATAGCCCGTGTTAGGTTTTGCTCTTAAAGAAATCACATCGCCAGCCTTGTATAATGCTGTTGTTGAAGAACTGTTAGCGTTTGCGCAACCTGAGAAGTTAATTGTTATGCCTACGGTTTTACTTGTCCATTTTGCATAAATTGTTTGGTCGCCTTCACAAATGGTGTTTGCATCCACTGCATTAATGCAATCGGCTTCTTTAAACCAACCACCAAAGTTGTAGCCAGTACGAGTTAATGTTGGAAGTGTTCCAAAGGCTTGTTTATATGTTATCTGTTTTGTTCCACTAGACAAACCACTAACAGTGTCTGTTGTGTTTTTGTTGTAGGTCAAAACATAAGTATTTGCAGTTTTCTTTGCATACCTATTAACAACTCCGCCGTCTGTAGACGTTAGGTTAGAAAAACTTGTTGCTTTTCCAGTTGTGCAGGCAGAATCTGTGTACCAACCATCAACTGTGTATCCGCTTAAGGTAGGAACGGGTTTTGTGTAAGAAACTCCGTAATTAAAGGTTTCAGTTGAATATAAAGTTTGAGTGCTACCTTCAACCAGATAGAAATTAACATTATAATTTTTTACTCTTGAAATTGCAATAAAGGTTAATGTATTTCCACTGTCTGATGATTGGATTATATAACTTGCATCTGTGCTTGTTGCGTTTGTTATTGTTCCTGTTCCGTTAGAAACTTCCCACTTATCAAACACATAACCACTATTTGGCGTTGCTTTTAAGGTTATCGTTGTGCCAACTACATAAGTCCCTGCAGTTGTAGAACTATTATCTGTGCAACCAACAAATTCATATTTTATTGTAACTTTGCTTAGATTACTTGAAATAAATCTTGCATATAAATATTGAGTTGATGTACTACTTCCATAAATATTAAATTTATAGGTTGGGTTAGCACTTAAAAAGTTTGCTGTTGTAAAACTTGTACTTGAATACCACCCTGCAAAAATATAACCTGTTTTTACTGATGCTGTAGCAGTAACGGCTGAGCCATAAGTCAAACCTGAACTTGGCGATGCAGAAGCAGTACCGCCCGTAGATGATTGCGAACCATTAGTATATGCAAGAACACTTAAGTATCGGCTTGCAGCAGTCCATTTTGCATAAAGCGAATGGTCATTTGCAACACTTACTGTTGTTGATGTATACACTCTGTTAGTGCATGCTTTTTCTTTATACCAACCCTCAAAAATATAACCTTCATGTGTAGGCGATGGCAAATCACCGTATGATGAGCCATAAGTTACTTGTTTTGAAGTTGTTGAAAGTGTAACTTTTGTGCCACCTTGGTTTGCTGGTAAGTTTGCATCAAAGAAAACGTTATATGAGTTTCCGGTGAAACTAGCAGTTAGTGTATGATTTGAAGTGGTTGAAACTTTTGTTTCTGGCAAAATTGTGCTAGAGTTATAAGTCCAACCGTTAAAGATATATCCATCTTTTGTAAGCGTTGGCACATTTTCGTTTCCATAAGGCAAGCCACAAGTTAGTGTTTTTGGCTCCAAAATTGTTGCCCCATTTTGAGTCTTGCCACCATTAAAGTTAAAACTTACAGTTACTTGTTTTAGGAACAAGGCATAAATATCGCCGCCACCATACAAACCATCATAAGGGTTTAGCACTGTTGTATGATCAAACACAAATTTATAACCATTTGTAGAATCATAGGTGCAATCTCCAGCTTTTGCAAGGCATAAAGCATCAAGATTTGATGAAATTGTTGGAGTGTTTCGCAAAAACCAACCATAGAACACATATCCAGAAGCTGGTTTTGCATAAATTGCATTTGTTCCAGCATTACAATATTGTGTGAATGACCCGCTTGTGCCGAAACTTCCGCTGTCAACTTTAACTGTTCCACCGCCAGTGGTTGAAGTGCTAAAGTTTGTGTCAACTTTAACATTTACAGTACATTTCCATTCATGATAGATTTTTAACCATTTTGAAGAATCATTTTCATAATTCAAATAGTTATCGCAATCGGCTTCTGTTACGGTGTATGTTAAAGTTCTAAGGTCTGAAGATGTTGTGTAGGTGCCATAATTGTAATGAACAACCCACCTTCCAACACTGAAGCCTGAATTTGCCATAACAGTGAAAGTTACTGATTGCCCAATAGCGTAATATCCTGAAGGATAACTTAAGTAAGCCCCAGCGTGACAGCCACACATATCTTTGGCATCATAAAACTTCATTTTCTTTTTTTCTAAAACAGCATAAAGTGTGTGGTCGACTGAATCAACAATATCATCTACTGTTTCCAAAATTTCATCCATGTTATGTTCGGTGTGGTCAAAAGTTTCTGGGTTATATTCTGTTTTGCTCCAACCCCAGAATTTATAGCCTGAACGACTTGTGGTTGGCATAGCCCTAGCATATCCAGTTTCAAGCGAACCTGAAGATTCATTTAAAGTTACATCACCAAGATAAATCTCAATTCTTAAGTCAAAAGAAATTGTTGTGCTCTTATCAGTACACTTTACATAAGAACCAAAACTATAAGCACTATCTAAATTTTCTATATCACCTGTTTGAAATGTGAATTTTTTATAACCATTTCCAGTAAAAGTGTATCCCGTGCTTGAACTATAATAGCCTCCATTTCCACCTAGATAAACTGCTATAGTCTTGCCCGAATCTGCTGTCCAATTAGTTACATACACAACACAAGTATAAGTCGTGTTTGAAACAAATCCTGGCATACCTGCTTTTGTCGAAAATGTGCAAGTATTTGCGACTAATCCAGTCAAAGAAGTTTTTATCTTACAAGAAATGGTATTGCTCGTTTCATCATAAGAAATCGCTCCATTCAAACCATGTGATAATGTTTTAAACCCAACAGCACTAGGATTATATAAATTTTCTTTTGCATAAGTTTCGCCAGCAAAATATTTGTCTGTCCAACTGCTTGTGTTTGAATCGAAACTGACATTTACGATTTTTTTGTATATAGCATACAATGTATGAGCCGTAGTTGGAACTGTGTTTTTTACTGAAACAATGTGTGAAGCATCTCCTTGAACAGTACTCCAACCCACAAAAGCATAACCGCTTTTTAAAGGTGTTGGAAATTTCCTGCCCCAGCCATCAGACAAAGAGCCTTCTGATTTATCTATTTCGGCTTCACCGATATAAATATTAATTCTGTAATTGAAAGATACTGTGTTAGATGAACCCCAAGGTCCCATAACCCAGTAAGACCTAAAACTTTGTTTTATGTTTGGATTTGCCAAATTGGATTGGGTTATGAACGACATTTTGTATGTACCGTTACCATTAATACCATACACTATAACATTTTCTTTGGTATAATCTAGGTCTGTGTCAGAATCGTGGTTACCTAAACAAAAGTTTAAATCACTACCAGTTGAAGAATTCCAATTCCAAACAGTTAAAACAGCAGTATATTTTGTGTTATTAAAGAAGCCAACCATACCAGCGTTTGTAGAAAAGAATGGCCATATGTTTCCGCTAGCAGGATAAGTGCCACTAAATTTGAAGGTGTTTGATGAAGAGGTGTAGGTTATTTCACTGGCTTTATCCTTAAACCCAACTGAAGGGTCATATAAGTTTACTTTTTCATAAGGGTCGGTTGCTGTGAACAAGTCGGTAGTATAATCCATTGCACCACCCTCTGGGTTGTATGTTACATTAGTTGCTTGTTTGTTTGCAAGCCATCGTGCTGTTAAAGTAAAGTTACCTGGCTCTGTCCAGTAAGACATTGAAGGTCTGCCTGCCGCATCAAAAACTTGAGTGTCGTTATAATAATAACCTGCAAAAATTTGACCTGATTTTGTTGGAATAGTTATGTTTTCAATCGCTGAGGCACAGCTACCAGACAATGTGCTTGTACCACCACTTCCGCCGTTTTTGTTGAAAGTAAAGTTATAAGATAATTCTTCCCAGTTTGCGTAAAGAGTTGTGTTTGAAGTGTAATTATATATTTGTGAAGTAGGCTCGCCACCGTCTAGATAAAAGCATGTACCTGTGCCGTTTGCACCAGTGTAATAGCCCTCAAACAAGTAACCAGGTCTGGTTGGAATTGATATTTTTGGACAATACTCATTGTAGTACGCTGTTGCACTATCTGTTCCGCCTGATCCCCCTTGTTTGTTGAAAGTGATTGTTGAAGAAACACCTTCAACATAAGTTATCCATTTTGCATTGTTTGCATTTGCTTCTGCCGAAATGGCTTTATAATCTCCGCTTGTTGTTATAGCATTACCATATCGACCAACTTCACTTGAAAAATATTCGCCTGATGGTGATGCTGCTTCAACACATGTTCCACCAAGAGAATCATTTTGTGTTAAATATCCATCTCCAAGTTTTAGGTTTGTTCCACCGCAATCTCTAACACCAACCCAATTAAATTGACTTGGCTTGAATTTTGTTAAAACATGCTTATTGTTTTGAGAATAGTAAGAATATGCTTCAACATCACTTGATGTCTGATAATATGTTGCATTATTAACATCGCCATCGTAACTCCAAAACACAACAACTGTGCACCCAACACTTACATCAACTGCAGGACTTGAAGTTAAAATTATTCTTGCTTTGTCAACCGAATTTCCGTTTTTATCGTAATGCACTTTTTGAGCAATCCAAATATCCATTGCATTGAACGCACCAGCATCAACATTATCATCAACTTTATTATCAAAAATATGACCGCTTAAAAACACCCCACCAAAGGTTGTTAAAAGCAATATCAGCCCAAGCAAAATATTTTTGAAGAATGTTTTGAAAGGGTTTTGAATTTTTTTAAGTTTTAAATCCATACTACCACCTAAAATTACAACAGATTTTAAAATTAATATATAATATATATTATTTTGCAAATTTTGATAAAATATGTCAAGCGTTTTTGCACTATTTAAAGAATTTCTTAATTCTAGTTTGCACAAAAAAACGAATTAAACCCCAAATATATAAAAATAAAATATAAAAAGGAATAATTCGTTTAAAAATTTAATAATTACAGTTATTTGGAGTGCGTGGGAAAGGAATAACATCACGAATATTGTCAACACCTGTTAAATACATAACAAGGCGTTCAAATCCCATGCCAAAACCACTGTGAACACAAGAGCCAAATTTACGCAAATTTAGATACCATTCAATAGGTTTTTGGTCTACATTCATCTCTTTACACCTAGCAATAATTTTGTTATAATCTTCTTCCCTTTGGCTTCCGCCCATAAGTTCGCCCGCGCCTGGCACTTCAAGGTCTACACCCGCAACAGTTTTGCCGTCTTTGTTTAATTTCATATAGAAAGATTTTATGTCTTTTGGCCAATTTTTGATGAACACAGGACCATTGAAATATTCAGTAATATATTTCTCATGTTCTTTAGCAATATCGCCACCAAATGTTGGTTCAAATTCCCACTTAACTTTTGCTTCTTTCAAAATTTTGATGCATTCTTCATGGTCTATTCTAACAAATTTACTGTCAACAAGTTTTGTTAATTTTTCAATCAAGCCTTTTTGAACAAAGTTATTCAAAAATTCAAGTTCTTGCCCGCAATTATCCAAAACAAATTTCACAACAAATTTTAGCATTTCTTCTTCAATGTCCATTAACCCGTCTAAATCACAAAAAGCAATTTCAGGTTCTATCATCCAAAATTCGTTTGCATGAGTTTTTGTGTTTGAATTTTCTGTTCTGAAAGTTGGCCCAAATGTGTATATCTTTGAAAAAGCCAAGGCAAAGGCTTCACCATGAAGTTGTCCTGAGCCTGTAATATACGCTTGCTTTCCAAACAAATCTTTGCTTAAATCAACATTTCCGTTTTCAGTTTTTGGAAGATTATTTAAGTTTAGCGTTGTAATTTTAAACATTTGGTCTGTGCCTTCACAATCAGTTGTTGTGATTAAAGGCGTGTTGACATACAAATATCCATTTTGTTGAAAATATGTGTGAACAGCCATTGCTGCAACACTTCTGACCCTAAAAACAGCATTAAAAAGATTTGCTCTTGGACGAAGATATGCAATATCTCGCAAAAACTCTAAACTGCTACCTTTTTTTTGAAGTGGATATGTTTCATCAGTTTTAGAAACAATTTCAACACTATCAGCATGAAGTTCAAAAGGTTGTTTGTTTTGCGGAGTTAAAATCAACTTTCCACAAACAATAATACTGCTTCCTGTGTTAAGTTTTGAAATTTCATTATAATTTTCTTTGTCAGAATTTACAACAATTTGAAGCCCCTTAAAACTTGTTCCGTCATTTAAGTCTATAAAAGCAAAAGTCTTTAAATCTCTAACACTTTTAACCCAGCCAGCAACCAGAATTTGAGCATCCGAATATTCTCTTTGTTTTGCGTATAATTGTTTAATATCTATTTTTTTCATAAAATTTATCCTTTCAATACCCACTATTTTAATTTTATTACAAAAAAAAGTCAAACAAATTTAAGAACAAAAAAAACATTGTCAAAATCTATTTGTTTTTTCTGACTAAACTGGTAAAATATTGCTATGAACGAAATTTTGAAAGTAAAAATTGATGACCTAGACATGAATTCTAAAGGAATTGCCCACCATTGCGGCAAGACAATTTTTGTTGATAATGCTTTGATTGGCGAAGAAATTGAATGTGAAATTTTAAATCAAAAAAACAACCTAATTATTGCAAAAAACAAAAAAATTTTATCAGTTAGCCCTAACAGAACAACTCCCCTTTGCCCCCACTATTTTGTTTGTGGCGGTTGCGACACCGAGCACATAAAATATGAAGAAAGTTTAAATTTCAAAAAAAATCAATTAAAATTAACATTAAAAAAAATAACAAATCTGACCCTTCCTGATTTTGAAATTGAAAAAAGCCCTGAAATTTATCATTACAGAAACAAAATCGCATTAAAAATTTGCAAATTAAACGGCAAAAAGGTTTTGTGTTACTACAAAAAAAACAGCCATGAAACAGTTGAAATTAAAACTTGCAAAATTGCAAATTCTGGATTTGACTGTGTGATAGAAAAATTCAATGATTTTTTGAAAGCAACTCAAGTTAGTGCATACAACGAAAAAACAAAGCACGGAGTTTTAAAGCACATGGTTGCACGAATAATTAACAACAATCTGCTATTGACCATTGTTTTAAAACAAAATCATAAACTAGACAACCTAGACAAATTATATCAAGACTTGTCTAAATCTTTTGACAATGTTGGCATAAACATTAACATAAACAATACTGATAACCAAATTTTATCCGAAAATTTTGTTGATATTGTTGGAACAAACTTTGTAGAATTTTTTAATTTTAATCTTAAACTTAAAATTACAAATGCAAGTTTTTTGCAAGTCAACACACCCGTTGCAAACGAAATTTATGATTTTTGTTCAAATCTTTTATCCGGCACGACAGTAAACTCTTATAGCGGTGCTGGACTATTAAGTGCCATTATTGCAAAAAAAAGCAAGAAAAATAAGGTTTTTGGCATAGAAATTAACAAAAACGCAACAAATATTGCAAATATTTTAAAGCACGAAAACAACATCGACAACCTTGAAAATTTATGTGGCGACAGTGCAAAAGTT
This sequence comes from uncultured Clostridia bacterium, assembly GCA_934747965.1. GTDB lineage: Bacteria > Bacillota > Clostridia > Christensenellales > UBA1242 > UBA7868. The sequence goes on along the minus strand of CAKVHI010000002.1, from coordinate 46,478 downwards.
TTGTCAAAACTAAATTTAAAAGATTTTAACTTGATTTTGGACCCACCAAAAAGCGGAATAGATAAAAATATGATTGAAACAATCAAGACTTTTCTTCCTAGCAAAATAATTTATATCTCATGCAACAAAATCAGCCTTGCAAAAAACCTTAATGAATTAAAAGATTTTTATGAAATAAAACAATTAAAAGCTTTTGATATGTTTCCACAAACAATCAATCTTGAAACTGTTTGCGTGCTTCAAAAAAAATAATTGCAAATTATAGTTTGATAAACATTTAAGGGCAAATTCCTAACGGCACAAAAAAACACCCGGCAGGGTGCTTTGGCGCGGAGTTAGGGGCGAGTGCGTTAAGAAAAGTTGCCTGTGGCAAGTTTTTAGCAAACGAGCGGGAGCAACTTGTTGCGGTCTGGGTCCGACAGGACCGAACCCCTTGGGTGAGAATTCCTAACGGCACAAAAAAACACCCGGCAGGGTGCTTTGGCGCGGAGTTAGGGATTCGAACCCCAGATAGCTCTCACTATAACGGTTTTCAAGACCGCCGCTTTCGACCACTCAGCCAACTCCGCAAATTAATATAAAATTAAAATTTAAATTGCTATTTTGCAATTTGAAACGACAATATTATACACAAAAAAAACACCTTTTGCAAGTGTTTTTTTGTTTTTTAATATATTTTTTTAAAAATTTAATATTTTTTAACTTTAAAATTAAAAATTTAATTTTTTAAATGCTTTTTGTTTATAACTTCAAACATCATATTTTCCATTTGTTGCATACATTTTTCTTGATTAAAAACTTGACTTGATTCTAAATATTTTTCTTCCATATACTTTTTTTCTTCAGGATTATCAATCCAATAATCAATAACTCTAGCCAAATCTTTTGGATTTCTACATTTAAAGATACACCTATCATCAACAGCAAATTCTTTAGTTGCAGAAAGTTTTGAATCAGAAACTATTGTTAGTTTTCCACACATAATGGCTTCCAAACAAGAAATCCCCTCAAGTTCAACTTCTGCAGGATGAACATACATATCTGCATAGTTTAAAACATCTATAACATCTGTCCGTGAAAAAAATTTAAAAATAGGAGGAATTGGTAATTTTTTGGAAAGTTTTTTATATTTTTTTTCTTTAATTCCTTGCCCGCCCAAAATTAATTGAATTTTATCTTTGTGTTTAGAAAATTTTATTGCCTTAATAAGTGTGTCTTGAGATTTCTCTCTTGCGTATCTTCCTGTTGTTAAAATAACAATTTTATCTTTCAATTCTTCTGGTTTTTCAGTATCCCTCTTTTGAACATAGTCGTGAACACCATTTGAAATAACATACCCTGGCGTTGACCTTTTTATGTTGCTTTCAAAGACATTTCGGATAAATTTTGTTGGAAAATGAATACCATCAACATATTGAAATACATGCTTCCAGATATATTTATAAACAAATTTATTAACAGGCTTTATTTTGTTTAATTTAAAATAACTGGTTAAATTTTCTGCTTGCATATGAAACCCAGCGGTCATTGGAATATTCAATTCTCTAGCCACTTTAACGGCACACATTCCCAAACTTAATGGCACCATGATATGAACAATATCACTGCCTTCTATAGAACTTTTAACAACATCAACATCTGGCTTTGCAAGCGTTACGCCAACTTTTGCAACATAGGCATCCAAAACTTTTCCAAAACTACGATTAGGAACAACATAAAATCCATCCTGTCCTTTTCTGTCTTGGTCTGCACAAAGTACTCTTACTGTATGTCCTTGCTTTTGCAAAAATCTGATTAAATTCATTGCGGCTATTGTGGTGCCGTTGTTCTCTTCGCCCAAAACATCACAAACAACTGTTACTATCATACGAAATCCTTTAAATTAAATTGTATTATCAAAAGCCGATTACCACAACAACTGAAGATAACACGAAATGTAATGCCATAATTTTATTTACATAAACAAATCAATTTAGTTTAATCATATTGGTTTAATCATAGCGGCATCACAAATGTTATACAACAATTATAAACAAAATTCGCATAAATGTAAACATATTTTTCAAAATTTTCACTCTAGCAGTTTTAAAGGTTTTTTATAAACTAGAAATACAATCTCTATATCAAATAGTATTCAAAAACAATGTACCATAAAAACTCATATTTACATAAAAATTTGCCTGAAAATAGGCAAATTTACACAAAAAAGGGTTATTTTTTTTGTTTTTGATTATTTTTAAACCAATTATAGCAATACATCGATCCCGGATAGTTTTGTTTTAACATCTCTTTTTTTAATTTATTTATGTCAAAATAAATTTGCTTTCTTTCTGTTTTTACATTACCATTTTTGTCAACTTCAATAACTAAATAGTTACCCGGATATTCCATACCCAAGCTTCCAACGCAAATAAAATGTGTGTTGTTATAAATCAAATCTGATGGTTTATGGTTATGCCCAAAAATAACATAATCAGATTTAATTCCTTTAAAAAGTTTTGCCGTTTTTTCACTTGGTGGATTAAACCCTTCCGGATTTGGCGTTATACTTCTAACCTTTCTCCACGCAAAATGAGTAAAGTAAAACGAAACGCCCGAAATTTTTATTGAATATCCAATAGGTAAAGACTTTAATTTTTCAATGTTACTTTTGCTAACTTTTTTTAACATATAATAAAAATGCTCTTTTTTTTCACCATTAAAACTTGGTTTGTCATATTTGGAAATTCCATTAGCAAAGCAATAGTCATAATTCCCAAGCAAAAAAATATCATTGCTTGCAAAAATCATATCTAAACATTCATTAGGATAGGGACATCTTACAACAGCATCACCCAAAAAGATTTTCATGTCGCTGGTTTGATAATCTTCAGTCTGTTGCAACAATTTTAAAGCCTCAATATTTGCGTGTACATCAGTATAAACTAAAATTTTCATACTAAATTATATCATATTATCTTGTTTTTACAAGTTTTTTTTAACAAATAAAATACTTTGTATCGATAAATCATAAATTACAAATTAAAAAAATTGCACAAAAAAAGACATCACATAAGCGATGCCCTTTATTGAAAATTTAAGCCAAAATAATGCTATTTTGTGTAAACATAACCGTCAGTTTTTTCATGCATATATTTTTGAATTAATTTAAGATAAGAATTTGTGAATGGGTCTGTATTTCCAAGATAATAATCATCTCGAGTAAGTCCTACATTATCAACTTCTAAACTTTTTCCAAGACCATGATTTTGTAAAGTCCTGATAACTTCAAGATAAACTCTTTTTGCTGAATAATTGCTTTTGTGTTTCATCAAATTTGCAAGCATCAAAGCATCTTGCCCAAATGTTGTTTTTGCATATATATCAGCACCTTGATTTTTAAGCAAATCTAAAACTTCAATTTGACAATTTAGTGCGGCTATCATATATAAAGTAACGCCATCTTGAAATTTAGCGTTTATGTTTGCACCACTCTCAATCAAAGATGTAACTTTCTTTAAATCAACTTTGCCAATTCTGTTGACATAATTATATAACGCCAAACTTTTTTTGCGTTCAAGCTCATCAGCTTTCATCTTTAAGTTTGCACAATATTTTAGGTATACCACACCATTGTTCAGTTTTTTATCTGAAATATACTTCTCAAGTTTTACTTGATACTTGTTGTATTTGTTTTTTGCTTTATAACTATCCAACATATTAAACCTCACAAATAGATTAACACAGATTAAACTAATTGTCAATACCTAATTTTTTTTTAAGCCAAAAATTAACAATTTATCACTTTTTTATCTATCAAATGTTACAACTTATTTAAGTTGCTGTCTAGTGGACATAGACTTGAATTCATAAAGAAAAAGTTGCCAACGGCAAGTTTTGAAGCGAGCGGGAGCAACTTGTTGCGGTCAGCCCGACAAGGGTCGAACCCAAGGGGTTAGATTACCCTTGGACATAAAAAAAGAGTGCTTAACACTCTGTTTTGGTAGTCCCAAGGGGAATCGAACCCCTGATACCACCGTGAAAGGGTGGTGTCTTAACCGCTTGACCATGGGACCAACTTTAATATTATATATAAAGCAAAACACTTTGTCAACATTTTTCTTAAAATTTTTCAAAAAAATTATAAAATGCTAAACAAAGTGTTTTTAGTTTAATTATTGAACATCTTTAACATAATTCTTTCTTATCAAAAGCATCCCAAGCACAAGTTGACTTGCTGACAAAACCACGCTTCCACTTCGGAAAGTGCTGTAATATGTTACACCCGCATCGCCACCTTTTGCTGTAGAAAAGAGAATTGCATAACCTAGTATTACCAAACAGCAAAGAGCAACAAAGCAATTAACGACTAACATAAAAATATTAAATTCACGCTTGATTAAAGGCAATTTATAACCATCCCACATATAAATCATAAAAGTTATAAAATTAAAACCACAACCAATAATAATTAACAAAATCAAACTTGACAAAATTGGTTGATAATTAAAATCGAAAATGTTATATAAATTATAAAAATATGTAACTTTTTCAATTTCATCAACAAAAGTGCGAGAATATATTGGCAAAAAGAATAGTATTAGTGGCAAAATTGCAAAAATTAAATAGATATAATTATTCTTTAGATTTTTTAAAAAATTGTTTTTTCTTAAATTTTTCATATATAATATATATTAATCTATTTTTATTTATTTGTCAAATTTTTTGTTAAAATTTTTGTTTGGCATTCTCGACAATATCCCCCACATTTTTTACAGCATTCCTTACAAATTTTGGTTTTGCAAACAACGCAAATTTCTAAATTTTGATTATCAAACAATTCGCCACAAATATCACAACTACAAAACTTCATATTTTTATTATATTTCTTTTATTTGTTTTTATTAATATACTCAAGCGTTTTTACACATTTTTTTAAGTTTTTATTTTTTATCGCTACTTTTAAAAAAGCGAAACGAGGCATAATTTCACAAAGCGACTCTGCAGGACGATAATTTTCTTTCATTTTTCCTTTCAGTCCGAAGCCCTAGCGTGTGAAATTATGTCAAGATTTCGCTTTGTAATAAATATGAAAGTGCCTATGGCACCACTCTATGACATAGTTTGATTAAACACATCGAAACCGTGAATTATAAAATTTATATAAATAAAAAAGTGCCTACAGCACAGTATATAAGCACTTTAAAATTAAATATTATTTTTCATTAGTGTAAATTTAATCATTTTTTGTTTTATCAACAAATTCAACAATCAAAAATCTTCTTGGTTCAACACCTTCGCTGTGTGTTGAAACGCCTTCAAAATTACTTAATGCTTCATGAATTACATGACGCTCAAAACTGCTCATAGGCTCAAATTTATGACTTCTTTTTGTTTTTAAAACTTTTTTTGCAATTCTTAAAGCCAAATTTTTTAAACTTTCTTCGCGTTTATCTCTATAATTTTCAACATCAAGCAAAATGCGTTTTGATTTGTTTTTTAAACTTGTAAAATTATTAATCAAAGCTTGATAAGCATTTAATGCTTCGCCTCGATAGCCAATTAAACTTGAAACATTTTCTGAGCCCGAAACCTTAACTTCATAAGCGTCATCATTTTCTAAAATCATAACCTTTCCGTCAATATTAAGCGCTTTAAACAAGTTTTGAAAAATGTTATTGATTTCATCAAAAACTTCTTCGCTTGTCATGAAATGTTTTTCTTTTTTTTGAGATTGCTCTTTTGCAAGTTGTTCTTGTTTTATTTTTTCTAAATCAACACATTCACAATTATTTTCTAGTGCGCAATTACAAAATCCACATTCATCAGAACAATTAGCACATTTATCTTCTTCAGTAACATTTTTTTCGCAATCGCAATCTTCACAACCACAATCACAACTTTCATTTTCATCACAATCACATTCTTCACAACCGCAATCGCAACCGCAATCACAGCCAATTTCTTGTTTTGCAATGCTTTCTGCAATTTCTTCTGTTGTTTGGTCTTCAAAAGAAATTTGTACCTTAGCCTTAGAGAAAATTCCGCCCTCGCTTAAAATTTTAATATCAACATCTTCTCGATTTTTATTCAAACTGCTAAGCCCATTTTGTATTGCTTTTTCAATGTTTTTTCCTGTAAATTCAAAACTTTTCATACTAGACACCTTCTTTCTTTTTTTCTTTTGATTTTTCAATTTTGTTCATAACAAGAGTTGTAACACAGCCAATTAAAACACTCATTAAACTGTTCATAACAATGTAAAGAGCAAATGCTGCGCTATATTGAAGTGTAAACACAACCATTAAAATTGGAAGCAAAATCATCATTAAAAAATTATTTGGAGTTTTAACTTTAATTTCATTTCCTTTGTTGTCATATTGTTTTTTTGCTTTGTTTCCAAGATTAGTGATTAGCAAACTCAAAACTGTTACACCTGCCGACAAAACAACCAAAACAAGCCATCCATTCCAGCCTGAATAAACTTTGGTTATATCCCCTGCAACATCTTTAAATTCTGTTGCAAACAAGTCTTTTGCAGCATCTTTTGTTGTTGCAGTTTCGCCATATATATTTGTGTAAGGTTTTTCTTCGCTAACATTGTTTAAAATGCCTGTTGTTGACAAATATTCATCACTACTTGGAAATGTGCTTGCATAAGTGTCTGGTCTGTAGATGTTTTTTATCCACAAAAACCCTTCTTTTATTGTTCCATAATATGTAGCCGTTTCACTTGTTGCAAAGGTTTTTGAATTGTTAATAATTTCATTTTTAGTTTCATCAGTCAAACTTGACTCATTAATTTTGCTTATAATAGTTTTTAAATCATCTGTTTCACTCAAAGTTATCGAATTATTAGTTGCTTCTTCTCTTAATTTACTTTCCAAAACTTGAGAATATTTTGTCGATAATTGTTCATATTCTGTTTTTATGTTATATTGACTTATTTGGTTAAGTGAAGAAAATAATGTGAAGAACACAACAACTGTGATAATTAAATTTATTAACATTCCAAGGCAAGAGCCCATAACATTAAAATTTTCTTTTTTGTATAACTCCATTGTTTTTTGATTTAACAATTCTTTATTATTTCCATACTGTTTTTGAAGTTTTTCAATTTTTGGTTGCATAATTGCTTGTTTCTCTGCCGTTTTTTTTGCACTTACTTTTTGGTAAACTTCAAGAGGCGAAAGAACAAGTTTCAATGCGATTGTGAACAAAATAATAGTTAGTCCAAAACTTGGAAGAAAACTTTGAAACCAACCAATAATTGTTCCCCAAAGACCGCCAACTGTAAGCATTAAATTACCCATTTTAAATCTCCTTTTAAGTTGTCTGACACAGGGTCGACCCCGCTTTTTGACGAAAAATGACTGCATCGTAATATTCGTTTAAATGTTAAAAAAACTCCAACGCAAACACCAAATCTTTTAATAGCAATCACCGAATATGTAGAACATGTTGGCGAAAATTTGCAAGATTTTGGAAGCATTGGAGATATTAAAATCTTATACAAATAAACAAGTGATAAACAAAAAAGTTTTAAAGGATAGGAAAAAATTTTAATTATTTTCACAAATTAAACCCGCTTTTTGGAATTGATATTTAAGTTTTTCTTTCAAATCATCAAACTTAAGATTTACAATTTTAGGTTTAGCAACAATAATAATGTAAAACTCATTTTTAATTAAGTCTGAAAAACTTAAAACACATTCTTTAAGCCTGCGTTTAATTTTGTTTCTAACAACGGCTTTTCCAACTTTTTTGGAAACGCTATATCCCACTTTAAAATTTTTTGTTTTTAAGGCTATATAGACTAAACTAACAAATTCATCACCTAAGTGTTTTCCATTTTTAAACAAATAAGCAAATTGCTTTCTTTTCTTTAGTCTATTTTCTTTTTTAATCATAAATTCTCTCTATTTATTGTTTACAGTTAAAGTGTGTCTACCGCGTCTTCTTCTGCGTGATAAAACTTTTCTGCCGTTATGAGTTTGCATTCTTTTTCTAAAGCCATGAACTTTAACTTTACTTCTTTTCTTAGGTTGATAAGTCCTTTTCATAATCTGCTCCTTTATTCTAAGTATCAAAAATCATTTCGTCAAATAATTAGACTAGATAATATTAACAAATTTTTTTCCTTTTGTCAATTATTTTAATAATTTATTTTTAAAAAAGAATAAACAGAAATATACACCAAATTTTTTATCTTCTAAAAGCCACACAAAAGTTTAAAAAAGTGAAATGTATAAGATTTTTATCTTTATAATCATTTCACTTATTTGATATTAATCTAAACATTAATACAATTTTATTAATTGTGGCTTTATAACAAAGTTTGTAACAATTTCGTCTTTATACGCTACGATGTAAAACCTTGTTAAAGTCCCATTTAGTTCTACTCTGGTAGTTCCAAATCTAGTCGATGCTAGCCAATTTCCATCGCAAACAACCTGAGCATAAGTTCTTTTTCCTATAGTCCCTGAAATACCAAACACAACAAGATATTCACCGTTTACATTTTTGTTTATATTATCTAATCCTAAATAGGTATACGGGAAACAATTACCCGTTGCTGTTCCATTAAGCGTAAAAGTTTTATCTCCATTATTCGTTATGGTAATTCCGTCAATCGTTGTGTTTGCTACATTATAATTTATCGGCAATATATTAGCACTTCCATTTAGGTTTAACTCTATTTGTGCATCCTCTTCAGTTAAGTTTGCTTGTTGGATTGCACACACTTTGCAAGAAACTGTTGTGCTTGTCCCTTGTGTTTCTAATTCATCTTTTATTTTTGCACTTATCGTTAAGTTATGTGTTTCTGTTTTTGTTATTTTCCCACAATAAATATTTGTTTGTTCAGAATTGTCCGATTGCAATACAACCTTTTGCCCATCACTTTTGTATATCTTTAAATTCCCACTACTATCTTTTATTCCATAATATGCTGATGTTTCAAAATATTCGTTTTCATCAGATATAAATACCATATAATACGCTGGCTCACTGTTTTCCTCCAAGCCTATAGTTAAGTTTATTTCAACCAAATCTCCCGGCATATATTTGCCTGTCCAAGTAGGGTCGTTATTCTTCTTTCGTGCAGTGTCAAAAACTAACTTACTTGTTGATGTGGTTACTCCGTCCCCTTCAACTCCACCGCTTACTTTAAGTTTTATATTTCCAAAATCTAGTGTTCCGCTATATTCTTTTTTATCTTGAAAATATGCTAGGGTTAATATTAAGGTTGAAACTAATACTAGTAGTATTAATACTATTAGTATTTTATTTATTATATTTCCTTTTAATCTTTTTGTTTTCATTAAAAAAATCAACCTCCTTTTTGGTTGACCTTTTTTTGTTTTATATTGGTTTAAAATGGTTACTATCCACCTTAACCTTACTGTGGTCAACCGCAAGTGTGGTCAACCGCAAGTGTTTCGTTTCTGTATTAGTTTGTGTTGTCGCATTCCTTATTATCCATTAAAAATTCTGCCATTTTTAGGGTTATTGTGTCAAGCGTTTTTAAATAATTTTCAAAATTTTTTAAAAAAGTACAAATATTTTCTTGACTTTTCATAAAATTATTTTATTTTAATTAAGTTTAATATGAAAGTGCCTTTGGCACCCTACGGCACTCAAGCGTTTTTACATAATTTTTTTAAATTTTTTAATTTTATTTATTGAAAGTGTTTGTGGCACCACTCAAGCGGTTTTGAAAAGTTTTTTTACAGTCTTCTATTTATCTAACATAAGAGTGCTCATAGCACTTTTTGTTTGCAATTTTGCACTTTTATTGTACTTGCACGAAATTTTTGCACCAAATTTTATAAAATACTTTATTTTTAACTAATTTTATGGTAAACTTGTTAAGAATTAATGCTTAAGAATAAATTTGATTTTATTTACGCATAACTTAAGAAGGATTTTTCTCGCATTAATTTCAAATTTAATATATTTCTTGCACCCGTAGCTTAATTGGATAGAGCATCGGTCTTCGAAACAGGTTGTCAGGGGTTTGACATTTCCCATCAAAAAATGTTGCATTTGCATCTGTAGCTCAATTGGATAGAGCATCAGTCTTCGGAACTGAGGGTTTACGGTTCAAGTCCGTACAGATGCACCAAAAACCCAATACTAACGGGCATTTCAGCGACTTTTAGCAAGTCGCTGATTTTTTATTTTTTATCACACATACATCTTACGCCTGTCAAGTATCCTTGTTTAAAAGACCAAAGTTTTTGATTTCAAAATGTAGTGTTTTTAGCCCAATTTTTATCGTGTTTTTCTAAGATTTTTCTAAGATAAAACTAAGATTTTGTGCAAATGCCGTTTGATTTTATATAGTGTTTTTTAATGTTTTTTAGTATCACAAAAATACAATTTTTTTACATTTCGCTATCTTGTTGCAACTTTTTTCTTCTTCGCCATTCTAAAAATTCCTCAAATTCTTCATCGCTTATATCTTCTTTTTTTGTTTTTTCAGCATCATTATTTCTAGTGATTGTTTTATCTATTATTTTGGCTGATTCTATTTTAGCACTAAAATCAACATGGGAATAAACATCTGCTGTGGTGTTAAAATTTGAGTATCCTAGCCATTCTTGTATGTTTTTCATTGGCACTCCATTGGCAACAAGTAAGCTCGCACATGAGTGTCTTAAATCGTGAAATCTTATGTGCCTCATTTTATTTTTTATCAATAATTTTCTAAAATGATTAGTTACATAGTTTGGCAAGAAAAGATCTCCTAATTCATTCACGCAAATATAATCAAGATATTTAGGGTTATAGCATTTTCCATAAATTAATTTATTGTGTTCAATATTTGCTTTGTGTTTCAACAGCATATCTTCCACAACAACATAGTTGTCAATAACATTAACAACGCCATCTATCATAGGGAAAAATGAATCATTAAAGATGCCAATTTTTAATCTTTTTTTACCACTTGCTAATTTTTATGTTTTCATTATAATAATACACAACAGTAACTTAAAAATCAATATTAATAAAAGTGATTTGACAAATTGAATTGGTTATTGATATAATTATTACAATTAGTTAAAAATTTGGAGCACTAATGAAAATACATAATGAACACTTATTAAAAGATTTTTATAAACACGATAAATTAAATGTCGCCATTTTAACGGATATTTACTATCCAAATATTGGCGGGGCGACAGTTGTTGTTAGCAATTTGGCAGAATCCTTCTTTAAAAACAAGGATGTTAATGTTGTGGTGGTAACCGGCGATATGAATGGATTTATTGACAATTCTGATTTTCCAGTCATAAGATGCAAGGCATTAAAAATACCTAAGGTTTTTGGTGACTATTTGCCTATACCTGATTTGGACAATAAGTTTAAAAAACTAATGAACGAATTAAATATTGATATAATACATTTGCATACAGTTTTTGGACTTTGCACTTATGGTTTTAAATTTTCAAAAAAACACAATATTCCCATAGTTATTCATGGGCACAGCAAATTTAGCGAAGAATATAAAACAATTGTAAAAAGTAAATTCATATATAAAAAAATAACAAAAAGAGCCTATAAAATTTTAAATAAAACCGATTTGGTTTTGCCCGTAAGTGAACACACTAAGCAAAATTATCTTACTCATGGTGTAACAACTCAGATGATTGTTACTCCTAACACAACAAATTTAAAATTGATTGAAGATAATAACAATGAAATTGAAAAGTTTTTTAAAGAAAAATATAAAATTTCACCTCATGAAAACATTTTGCTATTTGTTGGAAGACTTGAAATGAAATGCAAAAACCTTGATTTTCTGCTTAAAAGTTTAAAATTACTAAAAGAAAAAAAGTTTGATTTTAAAATGTGTATTGTAGGTTCTGGCAACGATGAAAAAACATTAAAAAAACTATGTAAAACTTACAATCTTAATGATAATATAATTTTTGTTGGAGAAATTAAAGACAAAAATTTGCTTTCAAAATTCTATTATTTTTCAAATCTTTTTCTTTTTCCATCAACTGTTGACACTTCATCTTTAGTAAAATTTGAAGCAGCAACTCAAAAAACTCCAACACTAGCAATTTTGAATAGCGCTAGCGCCGAAGGCATTACTAATGATTTTAACGGATACACTTGCGAACTTGAAGAAAATAAATTTGCCGACAAAATTATTCAAATTTTTAGTGATAAAAACAAATTGAAAGAAATATCTTTTAATGCATACAAAACATTAAATGTTGGTTGGGATAAAGTCACAAAAAACCTTTTGGAATTATATAAACAACTAATAGAAAATAATCAAAATAAAAATGATTAATTAACAAAAAAACCACTATATTAGTGGTTTTTATTTTTAAATTGTTATTCTTCTTCAAACAAATCAAAATTTAAATCTTCAGGCATAAACTTGCCTTTTAAATTTTCGTTATCAAATTCTTCGTCCACAAGCAAAACTATATCTGATTGATGATTATTTTTTACAACAATATTGATAATTGCTTTTGTTGTTGCTTCTCCGTAAATAAAAAGTTTGTCATCCTTAATAGCACATTCAACCGCCATTTGCGAATTTGGATCTTGTTTTAGAGCTTCATCCAAAAAGGAATCTGCGATAACATCGCAAGTTTTATCTGGATGCCCTATGTTTACGCTTTCACTTGTTAAATATCTTTTCATATTTATTCTCCTTAAAATTTATTTCCATAAAGAGAATACAAAAAATCCCATCGCTATCGATGAGATTTAAATTTAATATTGCTCCCATCGGTCAGCCATTAGCACCTTAACGATTGTCAGGTTGCTGTGTGGTCAACGGGGCTGTCCCTCGCACACTCTTCATGGATGTTATGATATTACATCTTTTGATCTAATTTGTCAATCTTTTTTCTTTAATGTAATAAAAACATCTGAAAAAAGCATTATGTTTTTACTAAGATTATAAAATTAAAAAAGCCACAAATAAAATATATAAATCCTAAACCACAATTATATACGAATAAAGCTAACAACAGTTAGCTTAACTAGGCTATTTTCACTTTATTTATAAAAAAATTTATATTTTTTTAATGTTTTTTTGATTTTAAAATTAAGATTATTATGTTTTACCATAAAAAATAATATCACAAATCACAAAAATCATGATTAATAATATTAAAAAAACATAATAATTTTTTTAAATAAATATCGCTATTTTTAAAATTAAAAACTTCAGTTTAGACAAATTATCGCTAAAAAATATTTAGTTAAATTTTTCAAGAGAAAAATGTCCTTCGCTATATATTAATTGTCCATTTTTATGTTCATAGCCCATTTTCCTATAAAAAGGAATTGCCGACATACTTGCAGGAATTTCAACTCTTTTAGCCCTTTTAAAATATTCATCGTTTTCCAAAGTTTCAATGATTTTTCTTCCGTACCCTTTCCCTTGATAATTTGGGTCTACAAAAATTGAAAATAGTGAACTTTCGGTTTTGCTTCCCCAATATTCTCCAATAGCGCCACAGGCAATAACTGCATCGTTCTCTTTTATAACATAAAAATGTGTCCAAGATGCACGCTTTCTAACTCCTTCTTCATCAAGACTTTTAACAACATTATCTATTTCATTTTGTGGATAAAATTTTGAAAATTGTGAAAATCTTACCGACCTTTCAATCATGCTTGCAGTTTCTTTAAAATCTTTATCTTCAATCAACGAAATCTTCATATATAACTCTCCATATCAACTTTAAATTATTTAATTTTGCTTATATCTATCCCAACCCCACCAAGCATTTATCAAATCAATTAACTTAATTGTTTTGTAACCATTGATATCTGTTAAAATTTCCATATCTTTATTTTTATCGCTTAGTTGCATAAAAAATTCTCTGCAAACCCCACATGGAGTCCAGCCTCCCGATCCATCTGGTGCACCATTTACAAAACATACGAGTTTCTTAACAACCGTCTGTCCGCTTTGACTGTACATATTTAATCCAGCAACTCTTTCGGCACACAAAGCAATCACTCCGCTTGCCCCTTCAATGCAAAAACCTGTGTAAATTTCACCATTTTCTGCTTCCAAAGCACAGGCAACATGATGAGCATCAATAAAAGGCGAAACTTTTTCTGGATGATATTCTTCTTTTGCCCTTTCGCACAACTTGTCCCAAATATTCATAAAACAATCTCCTTTAAAGTAGTATAGCATAAAACCACTATCGTTCCCACAATTTTTTATTTATTTTTAAATTTTTAATTTGAAAAAATAAAAGAGCATCCAAGTGCAATCTTTTCTGTTAAACAAAAAACATTTGTGAACTTTATCAAAAAAATTGATAATATATTTTCATTAAAAAAAGAAAAGTCAATAAACTTTCCTTTTTGTTTACTTGGTGGAGATGACGGGAGTTGAACCCGTGTCCGAAAAATCTTAACAAAATCTTTCTACATACTTAGAAAATTTTTAATTTCATTATAACAAATAAACTTTCAAAAATTGCTATAACAAGCCTTTAAATGAAGAAAACAAATTTGGCAATTTGTTTAATTTACCACAAAAATTAAAATTTTATTAAACTATTGTGGAAAGTTTAATAAAATACTACTTTTAAATTAGCAAGCAGCGGCTTTTAAATTATTATTTTCATTTATTTGTTTTGCCTTTTTATGTGACCTGCCCCACAGTATGCTTAACTTTGCCTTGAGTAATCCGTCAAAACCAAATCATCCCCAAACAAAAGTAGTATATGCTAAAAATTTTTATTTGTCAATAATTTATGCTTTTTTAATCTAATTAAGCAAAAAAATATATCAAATTATTAAATTTCTAGGCATTTTAATCTCATTAAATTACAAAATATTGTTTTTTATGGTACGAAACTATTTTGATTTAAAAAAGCATAATAGTATTAAAAAACTATTATGCTAAAAAAGATTTCTATTTTATTACAAATATTCGTTTTTAATCTTTCTTGATAATTCTCTGTTTTTTATAGTTTCTCGTTTATCATAAAGTTTTTTACCCTTGCAAACCCCAATCTCAATTTTAACCAAATTGTTTTGAATAAAAACCTTTAACGGCACTATTGTATAACCTTTTATTTCTGTCTTTTTTCTAATTTTTTCGATTTCTGCCTTATTCAAAAGTAATTTTCTTACTCGCTTTTCATCAGGACACAATCCTGAATTAGTGTTTTCATAATTTTTAATATAGGCATTTTTCAAAAACAATTCATTATCTTTTAATGTTATATAACTTTCAACTACACTTATATGACCATTTTTAACAGATTTTACTTCGCTTCCCTTAAGCACAATTCCAGCAACAAAAGTATCTTCAACAAAATATTCAAAGTATGCTCTTTTGTTTTTTTGAATAAGTTCCATTAAAAACTATCTTCCTTTCCATAAACTTTTTTACAATTTTTGCAATTTACAAAATTAAAATTAACTTTTCGACTTTCAATATCTACACTTGCAACTTTAATTTTAACTTGATCACCAATCGTAAATTTTGTTGATGAGCCTACTAAACACATCTTGTTTTCAACAAAATTGTAAGATTGGTCAGGTAGATTTTCGACAAAAATATATCCCTCGCAAGTGTTGTCAAGTTCAACATAAATGCCTCTTTCCGTAACACCTGAAATTGTGCCATCGAAAATTTCGCCCTCATGTTGTTTCATAAATCTAGCCTTAAAATATTCATCAACTTGAATTTCGGCTTTGTCGCTAATAGCCTCTCTTTCGCTAGATTGCATTGCACTTTTGTTAACAAAAACTTTTAATTCTTTTAGTTTTTGACTTGTAATTGTTTTATGTAAACAATCTTTTATTATTCTGTGAATTGTCAAATCTGGGTATCTTCTGATTGGAGAAGTAAAATGACAATAATATTGAGCTCCTAAGCCAAAGTGTCCCATACAAACTGAGCTATATTTTGCTTTTTGCATTGATCTTAACAAAACTTTGTTAACAGTAAGTCTTTTATCTTCTGGCACAGATTCAATAAATTTTTGAATCTTTTTTGGCGAAATGTTTTCTAAATCGCCATTAAAACTAAAACCTAAACTTTGAGTAAATTCTTTAAATCCCTCAAGTTTCTCTACATCTGGTTTTTCGTGAACACGATAAACAAACGGAAGATGTCTATTTTCAAATTCTTTTGCAACAGTTTCATTTGCTTCTAACATAAAACTTTCTATAATTCTGTCTGCCATGGTGTTTGGTCGTTTTTCAAAACGCTCAATTTCAAGTTTATCATTTAAAATGATTTTTGGTTCAGGTATTTCAAAATTCAAACAGCCTCTGTTTTCTCTAACTTTTTCAAGTTTTAAAGCCAATTTTTTCATTTTTAACAAGTCGTCAACCAAAAAATTATATTTTTCACACAATTCCCTGTCGCCTTCAAGAATCTTTGCAACTTTAGTGTATGTCATTCTTGCTTTGCTTTTTATAACACTTTCACATATTTTGTGTGATACAACTTCGCCGTTTTTATTTATTTTCATCAAACAAGAAAGTGTTAATCTGTCCACACCCTCTTTAAGCGAACAAATTTCATTTGATAGTTGTTTTGGAAGCATTGGGAAAACAGCATTAGGGAAATATGTGCTTGTTCCTCTCTTAAACGCTTCAGCATCCAAAATGCTTCCGTAAGGAACATATTCGCCAACATCAGCAATATGAACACCAAGCAAAACTTCATCGTTATCAAGTTCTTCAATAGAAATCGCATCATCAAAATCTCTTGCATCTTCGCCATCTATTGTAAATGTGTTAAGATGTCTTAAGTCTACACGATTTTTCAAGTCTTTTTCATCAATAGTTGTTTTAACTTTATCTGCTGCAAGCAAAACTTCTTTAGGAAATTCTTCATAAAGTTCAAACTCTCTTACGATAGACAAAACATCCAAATTTATTGGGTTGTCAGAAAGCAATATTTCAATGATTTTTCCTTCAGGGCGTTTTGTGTCATACTTAGTTAATTTAACAACAACTTTATCGCCTTTTTTTGCACCAAGCAAGTTTTCTTGTGCTTTTTGAGTGTTTAGTTTTATTGTAATATCATTTGATTTTTTGTTGTTAGGGGTTACCATTGCAAAATTTTTTGTTAATAAAGAAACTGTTCCAACAACAACATTAGTTCCTCTAGACAAAATCTTTATCACTTTTCCATCTGGTTTCTCTTTTGAAGAATTAAAATTTTTTTGAACATAAACCCTATCATTTTGCATTGCACCATTCAAACTTGATGCCGGTATAAAAATATCTTTTTCTTTTTCATCCAAAGGAATGAAAAAGCCATAACCTGCTTTGGTTATGGTTATTTTGCCTTCCAAAATTCCAACTTTTTTGCTTGTTGCAATTTTCTTTTTACTTGTGTTTATTAATTTCCCACTTGCAAGCAAAGAATCAATTTCATTTTTAATTTTATCTTCGCTTTCGTTATTTAAGTTACTCAAAAACTTTATAACTTGGTTATAATTTTCATAATTCAAATTATTGTCATCAATTTGTTTTAATAAATCCATTTATTTCTCCAATTAATTTCCAGCGTATAGCAAAATAGTAATAAAATATAATACAGCACAAACCCCAGTGATTACAGAAGAAATAATCAAAAGTCTTTTTAATCTACCTTCTCTTGTAGAGGCTTTATTTTGAGAATAAAAACTTTCATAGGAATTTCCTGTAATAACATTTGACCCACCTTCTGGGTTACTTTCAGTCATCATACAGATAATAATAACTGTTACTGCACAAACAAGCATTAAAATAACAAAAATGCTTCTTAAAATTGGCATTGTGGTTGTAAGCCAACCCGCTTTTGTTTCGCCTTCTAATAATAAATTTAACATATTTTTCTCCTTTAAAATTTTACAAAACTATATACAAAACTGATATAAGCATAGACACAAGCATTAAAATAAGCCAACCAATTTTCATGCCAGGTTTATCTTTAGGTTGATTCTTTAATGCAAAGTAGAACGACACAATCGCTAAACAGATAAAACCTGCAGAAATTGAAATTCTTAAACCCATATCAAGATTTCTTATAAGTTTGTTTACAATATTATTTATAAATGTGCCAAGAATTAGCATATTTCCCCCTTGATAAGAAATATTTTAAACTAATTTTTATTTTTTGTCAATATTTATTTATAATTCAAATGCTTTTAAGCAAATAAAAACAAATTTTAGTCATTTCTTATCAAACTCGGCTCAGAAAATTCTTTTGGCGGTTTAATTTGCATGATATTTAGAATTGTTGAACTAACACAAGCAAGTTTTCCATTTTTTATTAAATTATATTTTTTGTCATCAACAATTATAAATGGAGCATCACTTGTTGTGTGAGTAGTGCAAACTTTTCCATCATCATATCTCATAATATCAGCGTTACCATGGTCGGCTGTCAACATCACTACATAATCTTTTTTCCTTAAATCTTCAACCAAAACTTTTAAATTTTTGTCTAAAAACTCCAAACTTTCTATTGTTTTTTCGTAATTACCGGTATGTCCTAACATATCTGCGTTAGGGAAATTTACCAAAACAAAATCGTACTTAAACTTGTTTGTTTCCTCAATTATTTTTTCGGTAATTTCTTTTGTTTTCATAAAAGGTTTTTCAGCAAAACTTGAAACTTTATCGCCTTCAATTATAATTCGGTTTTCCCCTACAAAAGGTTTTTCATTTAATAAATTAAAAAAGTAAGTTACATGGGCATATTTTGTTGTTTCACTAATGCGTAATTGGGTTTTTCTGTTTTTCGACAAAACTTCACTTAAGCAATTTTTGCTGCTTTGTTCATTAAATATCGTTTTAACTTTGCCTTTAAACTTTTCATCGTAACATATAAAAGAATATAAATTTTTAATACCACTTTCAATCAATCTTTCAAAAATTTGTCTTGCCCTATCATTTCTAAAATTAAAACATAAAATAGCATCGCCACTATTAACTTTAAAATTTCCACAACTTAGTATGCTTGGCTTTATAAACTCATCAAAAACATTTTCACCATAACTCTTTTCAAAAACTTCTTTCATGGCTTTGAATTTATAATCACTTTCATAATTCAAAAGCACTTTCAAAAACTTATCAGTTCTATCATAATTTTTTTCTCTGTCCATGGCATAATACCTTCCGCAAACAGAAACTATCGTGCCAACTTTAATCTTTTTTATAAAGTTTTGAAGTTTTTGTAAAAACTTAATTCCGCTGTTTGGCTTTGTATCTCTTCCATCACTTATGAAATGAATTTTTACATCATAAAAATTTTCTTGCTTGCAAAATCTTAGCAGTGCAAACAAGTGGTCTAATTCAGAATGTACTCCGCCGTTTGAGCAAAGCCCGAAAATATGAAGTGAAGCATTTTTCCTTTTTAGATCACAAATCATATTTTTTAAAAGTTTGTTATTAAAAAAATTCCCACTTGAAATTTCATCCGAAATTTTTGTGCTGTTTTGTTTTACAATTCTTCCACTCCCCAAATTCAAATGACCAACTTCACTATTACCAAATTGACCTTTTTTTAGTCCAACAAATTCACCTTTGGTTTTTATCAAAGTGTGAGAAAAATTTTTCCACAAAAAATCAAAATAAGGAGTTTTCGCATTTTTGACAGCATTAAAATACTGGCTTCTTCTCATTCCAAAGCCATCCAAAATAATAAGAGCAACTTTTTTATTCATAATTTATTTACCTATTTCAATTAAATTATCCGCTTCAAGGATTGCTCTTCCAACAAGTAGTCCGTCAATATAATCACTATCTAAATATTTTTTATAGTTATCCAAATTAATACTTCCACCATAAAGGACTTTAGAATTAATCTGTGTTTTTGCACTTTTTGAATTTATAAAATCTTTAATTAGCATGATATTGCTTTCAACATACAATAAATCTGCAGCATTTTCAGCACCTATAGAATAAGTAGGCTCATAAGCGATGATAATCTTTTCCAAATCCGAGATTTTAACGCCTTTTAAAGCCAAAGATAATTGACGCTTTAGATGTGCTTTATACAAATTATTTTTTGTTTGACCAAAACTTTCACCTATGCATAAGATTGGAGTTACGCCCTTTTCAAGAGCATATAAAATTTTTTTATTTATTGTTGCATTGCTTTCTTTAAACTGTTTTCTTCTTTCTTGATGCCCTATCAAAGCATATTTAACATTCATGCCTTCAAGCATTGTTAGATTCACTTCGCCCGTAAAATTTCCTTCATCTTTAAAAAAGAAATTTTGCACGCCATACTCTATGTTTTCATTACTATATATCGCATTTAAAAACAAATTAGACAAACTTGGAAGTAACACAATTTTGTTTGAAAAACTTGCATTGCTCACTTTTTGCAAATATTCACTCATTTCTATTGAATTTTTGTTCATTTTAAAATTTGCAACAATTAATTTCATGTTTTTATCCCCTTTTTCTTTAAGTATATCAAATTAAATTTTATTTGCATAACAAATTAAAACAATTTTTAATCTTTGTCTTTAATATTGTTTATACAAACAAGCCCATTTCCTTCCAAAAGTTTTAAACTTGCTCCTCCACCAGTAGACAAATGGTCAAAACCAGATTGCAAATTGAATTTTTCTATTGCATAAACCGTGTCTCCGCCACCTGCAACTTTAACGGCTTTTTTGTTTTTTGAAATTGCTTTCAAAACTTCTTTTGTTCCAAAACTAAAGTTATCTTTTTCAAACACACCCATAGGCCCATTAATAATAATCGTTCGTGCCTTTTTTATTTGCCTTTTAAATTGTTTTATTGTTTTGTAACCTATGTCAAAACCTTGAAGGTTTTTATCCATTTTTGTTATTTCAATATTTTTAACAATTTTGCTATCTATATTTTCTGCACAAATGTTGTCAGTCGGAAGAAGAAGTTTAACCTTTTTTTCAATCGCTTTTTTAATCATTTTATAGCAATAGTCAACTTGCTCTATATCCACAATAGACTTTCCCACTTCTGCATTTAGTGCTTTTAAAAATGTATAACTCATGCCTCCACCAATCAGCATAACATCGACTTTGTCAAGCAAATTGTCAACAACTTTAAGTTTGTCCTTAACTTTAGCTCCGCCCAAAATCGCCATAATTGGATGCTTTCCGTCATCCAAAATATTTTCCAAATAAGAAAGTTCTTTTTCAACAAGCATTCCTATTCCGCTATCAAGATAATTGCTTACACCAAAAGTTGAAGCATGTTTTCTGTGGCAAGTTCCAAAAGCATCCAAGATAAAAATATCAAATGGTTTTGCTAAGTTTTTTGAAAATTCTTCATCACACAATTCTTCTTCCTTATAAAAGCGAATATTTTCTAAAAGCATAACTTCACTGTTTTTAAGGTTATCAACAACTTTTCCCAAATTTTCATCAATTTTTGCATCCGAAAAATATATTTTTGTTGGAAGTTTTTGTTTTAGATATTCAAAAACAGGTCTTAAACTAAGTTTTTCATCATATTGCCCGTTAGGTTTTCCAAGATGAGAAACAATAACTATTCTTGCATTTTTGTCAATCAAAGCTTTTATTGTCGGAATTGCTTCATCTATTCGTTTCGTGCTTTCAATTTGTCCATTTTCGGAGAGTGGAACATTAAGGTCTAATCTTAAAAGCACTTTTTTGTCAAAAAAGTTGAAATCATTTATGTTTTTTTTCATATAAACCCCTTTAAAAGTTTTTAAACCGAAATAATCTATTTTTAATAATTATAATATAATTACTTGCAAAATAAAAATGATTTTGTTTAACATTTCAAAAAAAATAGCAAATAAATGCTATTTTTTTGACTAATTTATAATTTTTAAGTTTTTCAAGAAATCTTGTAAAAGTTTTAATGCTTTGTTTATTGTGGTTACAGCAAAAAATTCTTTTAAAAAATCTTTATAATTTGGTTTTTTTCTTAAATAAAATGCAATGTGCTTTTTCATGTTATTAACAACAACATGTTCTGAATAAACTTCTCGCATTTTTTCATAATGGAATTTTATGTCATCAAACAAATTTTTTTCAAAAGGTTTATCCAAAATTTCAGCAAAAACGTATGGGTTGCCAATAGAAGCTCTTCCTATCATAACAAAATCCACCCCAGTTTGTTTCATCAAAGAATAACTTTCTATGTCAAACACATCACCATTTCCACAAACAGGAATTTTAACACTATCTTTCACTTTTTTGATAATTTCTAGGTCGGCTTTACCGGAATATTTTTGTTCTGTTGTTCGAGCATGTATTGTTATAAGGTCAGCACCACTATCTTCACACATTTTGGCGAACTCAGTTGCAACAATATGCTCGCTGTCAAAACCTGATCTAAATTTCACCGAAATAGGTTTGTTTGTGCTGTTTTTGCAAGATGAAATTATTTTGCTTGCAAGCGACAAATCTTTAAGCAAAAAAGATCCTTCTTTGTTTTTTATGATTTTTGGAGCAGGGCAACCCATATTAATGTCAATTATTTCATATTCATCTAGTTTGCCACTTTTAATAACACTTTCAAAAATTTGTGGGTCATTTCCAAAAAGTTGAACAGATTTAGGCTTTTTAAGACCATTCGTGATTAACATTTTTTCAGTTTTTTCGCTTCCGTAAAAAAGTGCCTTAGCGCTTATCATTTCACTCACAGTTAAACTTGCGCCATATTTTTCACACAAGCATTTAAACCCTAAATCACTATATCCTGCCATAGGTGCCAAAATTAAATCATTTTCTAGTTTTATCATGATAAAAATATATAATTTTTTTTAAATTTTGTAAACAAAATTTTAATATTTTTTATGTTTTATGAAATTTAAAATTTTTGTATTTTTTATTTCGCTTTGATTAAAGCCTTTCAAAATAATTACACACACAAGATATAAAACGAAACTAATAACTGCGCAAACCAAAATTAAAAGTCTTGACAAAGATTGAAGAAAGAAGATTTTAAAAATTATTATTGAAGTTGTCATAATAATGAGAGAAAATAATGGAACAAATAAAATTTCATAAAAACTAAATTTAATGTTTATTTTTTGTTTTGATTTTGTTAAATTCAATACTGATGCTATTGCATAGGACACAACATCACTTATGACAAGACCATAAATATTAAATAATTTTGTTGAAACCAAAATTATGGTCAAAATAATTTTTATGATTGAGGCAAACAAAAGAACATAAAAACTATAGTAACTTTCATTTATTGCTTGCATTATGGTTGTTAAAACTTGATTTAGTGCAATATAAATGATTGAAAAACTGCTAAGTTTTAACATAGTCCCCGCAACTAACAGTTGATTAAACGCTTGCGAATTAAAATTGCCATACAAAAAATAACAAATTTCTTTGCTTAAAAAGAAAAAAATTATTACGCACGGAAGAGTAAAATACCAAACAATTTTTATCGCAAGTTTGCTTTTAAATGAAATATCTTTATCATTTTTTAAGGCATAACTTGAGCTTATTGCTGGCATTAAACTTGCACTTATTGAAACAGCAATTACGCTTGGAAGATTTATTAAACTTGCAACTACCCCGCTATCTAGTCCATACAAACTTGATGAAATGCCAAAATTAAAGCCATTTAAACTTAAAAGTTTGATTATTAATAAACTGTCAATAACGCTAGTAAGCGGAATAATTATTGAAGTTAAAGTTATTGGAACAGACTCTTTTATTATCAATTTTAAAGCCTGTTTATTTGTTAAAACCTCAGTGCTATTTTCTAAAAAATTAATATTCAAATTTTTTGCTTTTTTTGCTATAAGCAAAAATAATAAGGTAATAAATTCGCTAATAAAAATCCCAACAAAAACACCAACGACTCCAAAAACCATGCCATATTGCATAAAAATATATGCAAAAAACAAGCCAAACACAAGTTTAAACAACTGTTCAATAATTTGACTAATAGCCGTAAATTTCATAATTTCAAAACCCTGAAAATATCCTTTATAGCATGAAATTATTGAGCCAAGAAGAATTGACGGAGCCAACGCAAAATAGCAAATGTATAAATCATTATTGCCTTGCAGCTTTGAAATAGGAAAACTTAATGCGATAATTAACACCGAAAAAAAAGCACCGAGCGCCACCATAATCATTAATGCGTTTTTAAAAATTTTCTTTATGTTTTGATAATTTTTATTTGTAAATTCACGGCTGATTATTTTTGAAATTGCAATAGCTACTCCACTTGAGCTTGCCACCAAACACAAGGCAAAAATTGGATAAACAAGTTGATAAACACCAAGCCCCTCTATGCCAATCAAATTTGTTAAAGGAATTCGAAAAATAGCGCCAATAAGTTTACATAAAATTGAAGCCAGTCCTAAAATTATTGCGCCATAAACAAAAGATTTCTTCTTCATAATTATAGTTTGTGTGTTATGCAGATTTTTATTAAAAAAGGAAGAAATATCTGTTTTCTTCCCATAAATTTGAGTTTTTGACTAACTTTATTTATTAACCAATTTGAAGAGAAATAAAGTTTGCAAAAGTTTGCAAAACTTTGATTTCATTGTTTGATATTATTGAATTTGATGCAATACCAATCGCACCATAGGTGTCGCCCTGAGATAAAATTGGCACTATTGAAAGAGAAGAATAAGTTGGTTTTTCATCTTTAACCAAAGAAATTAAATTGGCTCCGTCTAAAGAATTTAATATGACTGGTTTTCGATTTTCGATTGTCTTTTCCAGGTCTAGTGAAATAAATTTATGTAAATAAGTTTTTTTAAAATTGTTCGATCCTTCAATGCTAATGATTGAATCTTTATCACAAACAAAGCAATCAAGTTCCAACACATCAAACACACTTTTAACTGCATCCTCAGAAATATCTTCAAGTTCCAAAACTGGCGAAAACTTTTTTAAAACAAGTTCGCCGTTTTCTCCCGAAAAGATTTCAAGCGGGGTACCTTCTCTAATTTTATGTGTTCTTCTTATTTCTTTAGGTATAACAATTCTTCCTAATTCATCAATTCTTCTAACAATGCCCGTTGCTTTCATTTTCACTTCCTTTTTTGTTAGTATAAGAAATGTTTTTTTTAATATTCAAAATTTTGTTTTTTTAGTAAAAAATTTTATAATATTAGATTTAATTTTTGAATTAGTCTTTATTAATATTTGACTTTATTTTTCAAATAATTTATAATTTAATTTTGAAGGAGCAACTAATGAAAAAAGTTTTACTTATTTTTGGCACACGCCCAGAAGCAATAAAAATGGCACCCGTTGTTAAAGAATTTAAAAAAAATTCTGACAAAATACAAACTATTGTTTGTGTTTCAGGTCAGCACCGAGAGATGCTAGATCAGGTTTTGGATTGCTTTAATATTGTACCCGATTATGATTTATCTATCATGAAAAAAGGTCAAACTCTTTAAATATATGAAATAACAAAAAGGGCTTTATTTATTAATAAAGTCCTTTTTTTATTTTTAAAAAATGTCGTCAAGTTGATTTAATTCTTCTTCACTAACTTCAAGTTTCTCTAGTTTTGGAGTTTCTTGAGATGATTTTGTTTCATTATTATTTTGCTTTCTTTCGGGTGGCATAGAATTTTCCAAACTTTGTGCATTGCTATCTTTGTCGAGGTTAACAAAAGTTGTATGCTCTGAAATAAATTTTAGTTTAACAGTGTCAAGTGCCCCATTTCTGTGCTTTGCCAAAATTAGGTCAACTATGCCTTGTTTAATTGCTCCGTCATCTTGCAAATACATATCTGGATTGTGAATAAACATAACAATATCAGCATCTTGTTCTATTGCACCACTTTCACGCAAATCGGACAAAACTGGCTTTCCCCCTTTTCTGCCCTCAACAGCACGCGATAATTGTGATAAGCATAAGATAGGAACATTAAGTTCTTTTGCCGCAATTTTCAAATTTCGGGAAATTTCACTAACTTCAGTTTGTCTGTTATCAGTTTTTTTATTGCCACTGCTCATTAACTGCAAATAGTCAATCATAACAACATCTAAACCATGTTCTCGTTGAATACGCCTACACTTAGACAAAATGTCAACAGGTGTGTTTAACGCACTGTCATCAATAAATATTTTAGCTTTTGAAAGTTTGTCTTTCGCTTCTAACAATAACTCCCACTCTTTGGTTGAAAGTTCGCCTTTAAGACCTTTGCTCATTGAAACCATTGCTGTTGAAAATATCGCTCTTTGCATAAGTTGTGCGGCACTCATTTCAAGCGAAAAAACAGCGCAACTGCCACCATTTAGTGCAATGTGATTTATAACATTCATTGCAAAAGATGTTTTTCCCACGCCGGGACGAGCAGCAAGCAAAATTAAGTCGGATTTTTGAAGCCCATTTGTTAGTTGGTCAAGCCCATAAAACCCAGTTTTTAATCCAGCCAAAGCAGTTTTATCTTTTTCTATTAATTCAAGTTTTGTTATAACTTCGTTAATCGCTGTTTCTGCCGAAGTTAAGTGAGAAGTTTCATGTTTTTGACTTAAATCAAAAATAGTTTTTTCAGCAAAAGTAAGGGCTTCAGTTTGATCTGAGCAATTAAAAGTGTGTTCAACAATGTTTTGACCCGACTCTATCAACTTTCTTAGCATTGCATCTCGTTTTATTAACTCTTCATAATGCTTAAAATTTGCAGAGCTTGGAACACTATTCGTTAAACTTGTTATGTAAGTAATTCCGCCAACTTCGTTTAAAATGCCAAGATTTTCAAGTTCATCTGTTAGAGTAACAAAGTCTATAGGCATATTTTTTTTGTATATTTCAAGCATAGCATCATAAATTTGCTTGTGTGCATTAGAATAAAATTCTTCACTTTTAACTTCACTAAAAACTGTTAGTGGCACTTTTTCATCAATAAGCAAACATCCAAGCAATGCTTGTTCTGCATCCAAATTATGTGGCAACATTTTTGCTTCCATTATTCTCTACCCTCTTTTTTTCTTCTCTCTTGTCGTTTTTTAATTCGATTGTATCTGATATATTCTTCCAAGAAAAACACAATTCCGACCAATCCGACTGAAATTAATATAACAAATATTGATTTTAACTTGACTGCAAGCGTAAATACAAAAATTATTGGCACACCAACAATCAAAAAAACCAATAAAAAACGCTTAAATAAATTAATAACATCTTTCTGAGTCATACCCTTATTATAACAACTTTTTTTTACTTTTTCAAGCAACAACAGGAATTTTTTTATTTTGACAAAAATATATTAGTGGTTATTTTTAATTTATTAAACAAAAAAGGAGATAAAATCTCCCTTTTAAACTATATACTTCTTTCAATCACTTCGCAATTTCCATAGATTTTAATTCCACAATCTCTTAAACAATCTTCAAGTGTTTTTGTTTCATATCCAGATACACTACTTTTGTTTATTTCTATTGAAAAATATGCTGCATTTGAATATGCATCTAGTACTTTATCCTTGGTTATGTAACCACCAGAAAGACCTGTGCCTAAATATTCAAATTGACTGTCATAACAATAAAATGTATAGTCATAACCAAGTGTTGTGTTTGCTAAAAATTTTTCAAAGCCGTCAACTGAAATGTATGTAGATGAAACAAAATAACCACTATATTCTCTTATGATACCATCTGCATAACCAACACCCAAATTATTTTTGTAAGGCACATTAACATAACCCGTAGGCATTAAATTAACCGCTTTTTGAGGCTCTAAGTTTGCTTGTTGAATGGCAAAAATTTTGCAATATACTGTTGTTTGCTCATTTTGAGTTTCATAGTCTTCACTAATTTTTGCACTAATTGTTAAGTTTTGAGCGTTTCCAGCTGTGATTTTACCGCAATATTTATCTTCTACCATAGTCTTAGTGCTATCGTCTTGTTTGTAGGTGTATGTTCCGTTGTACACATACACATTCTGCCCGTCTTCACTAAAATATATGTTGTTTTCAAAAATATTTTTTTCATCCGAAATTTGAACAACATAATAAGCTGGCTCACTACCAACTTCTAGGTCTACAATAAGGTTTATTTCAACCAAATCGCCGGGCATATATTTGCCTGTCCAAGTAGGGTCGTTATTCTTCTTTCGTGCGGTGTCAAATATCAACTTACTTGTTGATGTTGTTACTCCGTCCCCTTCAACTCCACCACTTACTTTAAGTTTTATACTTCCAAAATCTAGTGTTCCACTATATTCTTTTTTATCTTGAAAGTATGCTAGGGTTAAAACAAAAGATGATATAACTACTAGCAATATTAATGCTAATATGATTGTTTTTACGCTCTTACTTAATCTTTTTGTTTTCATATACACTCCTATGCAAATCAAAAAACTGGTTTTATTAGGTTAACCAGTTTTTTAAAAGTGTATTCTTCGACTTAAGTGCTCGGTTAACCATGTGCGAGGTTAACCATGTGCGTTTCTGTATTAGTTTGTGATAGCACAAACTCTTTTATCCATTAAAAATTTTGCCATTTTTAGGGCTATTGTGTCAAGCGTTTTTAAACATTTTTTTAAAATTATTTTTTTATTTTCTATTTTAATTTTATTATTTCTTTATTGAAAGTGCCTGTGGCACTCAAGCGTTTTTACATGATTTTACAAAATTATTTCATTTTTTTGTGCCAAAGGCACTTTTGATAATTTTTCTAAATTTCTTTTAATCTCTTGTGGTTTATAAATTTAAGTAAATAATTTCTGTAGAGCATTTCTTAACATATTTCTAGATAAAAATCATATCGCTACTTTAAAAAAAGCAAAACGAGGCATAATTTCACAAAGCGACTCTGCAGGACGATGATTTTCTTCCATTTTTCCTTTCAGTCCGAAGCCCTAGTGTGTGAAATTATGTCAAGATTTTGCTTTGAAATGTACTCACAATATAACTAATTGCATATAACTTTTTACCATTTGTAAGTTATTGTGTAATATAATTATTTTACAACAATTTTAAAAGTTTATATCATTAAAATCTTTGCAAATTTATCAAAATATCATTCTATAACATTTTAAAAGTTTAAATCAAAATAAAAGCGTTTGTGGGGTTTGGGGGAATCGCAACCCCCAAACTTTTTTGTAACTTTTTTAGTTAAAAAAGTTAGTATAGTTTTAATCAAGTATTGCTTTAATTCTTCTTACACCGCTTGATGATGACTCTTCTTTAACGATTTTAAAGTGATGAAGTTCTGATGTGTTTTTAACATGAGGTCCACCACAAATTTCTGCACCATAACCGGAAATTGCATAAACGCTGACAACTTCCCCATACTTAGAATCAAAAACACCAACTGCGCCCGATTTCTTTGCTTCTTCAACTGTTGTTTCTGTCCTTATAACATCAACTTTGTCTTGAATTGCTTTGTTAACGTAATCTTCAACCTGTTTAAGTTCTTCACAAGTCAACTTTCGGTCAAAAGCAAAGTCAAATCTTAGTCTTTCGCTGTTAATATTGCTTCCCATTTGTTTACATTCACTTTTTAGGATAACACTTAACGCATTATGCAAAAGATGTGTGGCGGTGTGAAGGCGTGTTGTTTGTTCATTTTGTTCTGATAGCCCACCTTTATTAACACCTGCTTCACTGCTGTGAGATTTTTGTCTGTGAAGTTCAAAAGCTTTGTTAAAGCCATCAACATCAACAACAAAACCTTTTTCGCCTGCAATTTCAGTTGTAAGTTCAAGCGGAAAGCCGAATGTGTCAAAAAGCCTAAATGCTTTTTCTCCGCTAATTTTTTTGTTATCTGGAGCAAATTTTGTTAAATTATCAATAAGTTTGTTAAGTTCTTTTATTCCATCAATCAAAGTCTTTTCAAACTTTTCACTTTCTTTTTTAATTTCACTTAAAATATATTCTTCTTTTTGTTTTAAAAGAGGATATGCTTCTGTGTATATATCGTTAATATAGATTTTGCTAACTTCAAGTAAATCAGAAATTTCTAAATTCAAAATTTTAGATTCTCTTATTGCTCGCCTTAACAATCTTCTTAAAATATATCCTGCACCAACATTTGATGGAACAATGCCATTTTGGTCGCCAATAAGCATTGTTGAGGTTTTGATGTGGTCAGCAATTATTCTCATAGCTTTAATAGTGTCTTTGTCTTGACAATCATATACTTTGCCAGTTTTTTTCTCTAAATAACTTATAATAGGATAAAAAACATCGGTCAAATAAACATCTTTAAGCCCGTTTAAATACATTAAGTTTCTCTCTAGTCCAAAACCAGTATCAACATTTTTATTTTCAAGTTCTTTGTATTTTCCGTTTCCTAATTGTTCAAATTGCATATAAACATCATTGCCTATTTCAACATATCTTCCGCATCCACACAAAAGCCCACAATTCTCGCCACAAGGAGTGTCTGATATTGGATAAAACCATTCATTGTCGGGTCCACAAGGAGTGTTTACAGTGCCGGGTAAGTCCCACCAGTTATCTTCTTTAGGAAGATAAAAAATATTTTCTTTTTTAATTCCAGCATCAAGCAAATAGTTCGCCGTTTCAGTATCTCTTGGTGCATTTTCATCACCAGCAAAAACAGAACAACAAATTTTGTTTGCATCAAAACCAAAAACCTTTGTTAAAACATCAAAAGTCCACTTTGTTTTTTCTTTTTTGAAATAATCTCCCAAACTCCAGTTGCCCATCATTTCAAAGAATGTGCAATGACTTTCATCGCCAACACTGTCAATATCAACCGTTCTGACACAACCTTGAATGTTACACAATCTTTTGCCCATAGGATGAGGTTTTCCAAGAAGATAAGGCATTAATGGTTGCATCCCCGCAACATTAAACATTACCCCTGTTGTGCCGTCCCCGATAAGGCTTACTGCGCCTATGTTTTTATGACCTCTTTCAGTGTAAAAATTTAGCCACATATTTCTTAATTCTTTGCTTGTTACTTTATAATCCATTTTATCCTTCTTTTGTGATAATATCACTTAATTTAATTTTAATGTATTGTTTCGTCAAGATAAGTTGCCATTTCATCGGCAATATGAAACAACAATGCTATTGGAAACTTATAGAACACATTGCTTAGCATGTATGTTTGACTAACAGCCCTTGCATCAAAAGCCCCCATGTGCCAATTAATTGCCATACTTTCTTCACGAGTAAGTTTCATAAACCCGCTTATCATGTAAACCGACTTTTCTCCATGCCCATAAGGAAGAGCATCATCTATCGTGTAACACGGCACTTTTACCCATTCGCCTTCAACTTTCACATTTCTAAAATCTTGCTTATACATATTAATTTTGCAAACATCGTGCAACAAACTGATTAATGCAATGCTTTCATCACTAATAACATTTATGTAATTTTCGCCATATTCGTTTAAAATCAAATTTTTAAAGCGTTTGTAAACATTAACTGAATGTTTAACAAGACCACCTTCATAATTTGAATGAAATTTGCTTGAAGCAGGTGCTGTAAAAAAATCGGAATTGTTTAAAAATTCTAAAAGTGCATCACATCCTTCACGCTTAATATTATTTTTAAAAATATCAATAAATTCTTCTTTTGATTCCATTCTATCCTCTAACAAGAAACTCTATCCTTGCATTTAAAATTTTGTATAATCTGATTGCTTTTCTTCTTAATTTTGGTCTTACGAATGCTATACTTTCAACAAAGTCCCAACCAAAAACCCACGAAATTAATGAAAAAATTTCGGACATAATTCCAAATGATTCAAAAAACTTTCCAACAATAAATAATCCCAAAAACAGAACAAACAGCGAAATCATCAAAAAACATTCTTTTTTGTTTGCATCAAGTTCTTCATTCACATCACTAACTTGAAGTGTAAAGTGATTTCTTAATGCAAGTTTAATTTCATCTCTGTCTTCTCGTGAAAGCTCTTTTTCATTGTCAAACCTAATATTTATTGGTTTGGAAAGTTCCATATAATTGTTATTTTTTTGGATGAACTCAGACAATTCTTCTTTTATTGTAACATCATCACCACTAGAATAAGGGTTTATAACATCAAATTTATCTTTAATTTTAACATACAAAATAGTTTCATTGCCTTCGCTTTCACAATCGTTTTCAAATTCAACTTCACTGGATGCATTTTTTAGATGTTTTAACAGTTTAACATTTTTAAACATTTGAAATCCTCAGTTATATTATACAATAAATAAAAGATTTTGCAAAATATATTTGATTATTTCTCATTTTTTAGGTGCACCACAAAACTGTCGTCATTTTGATTGTAAACTGCGAGTAAAATATTTTTTAAATCTTTTTTACTGTTTATGTTAAGCTTAAAGTAAAGCCAAGCAATGTCTTTTCCAATTTCTTTTAATGAAAATTGCGAAACTTGTCCATCGACAATTATATTTTGAGGCAAAGTTGATTTTTCGGCTTTGATTTTCAAATCTTCACATACAACAGGTTTTTGCTCACTTTTTGGAAGTATACTCAAGGTGCCATCCGTTTCAAAAACTGCAAAAGCAATATCATCAAAATTAAAATAGTTTTTGCTTCTAGCAAGTGCAGTTATGTCGTTAATATCAAGTTTGCTTTTTTTAAGTTGTTTATAGTCAATAACTCCATTTTTTATAATAACTATTGGCGACCCCTTAAAAAATTTTTTCATAAAATTAGTTTTTGTTCCTAAAACATCTATAATAATTGAAAACACAAAAAACACTCCCATGCTAATCAAATAATGATAAAATGGTTTATCCGCAGTGTTAGTTGCCATTTCTGCTGCTATAGAGCCTATTGATATTCCCACAACATAATCAATAAAGTCAAGTTCCCCCACTTGCTTTTTTCCGAGTAGTTTTGCGATAATAAAAAGTGTGATAAAAGAGCCCAAAGCCAAAAGCAAAATATTTACTTCATCACTCATATCAGATTCCCTTTAAAAATTTTTTTAGGTTATTAAAATTTTCTTCTTCAAGATTTAACAACTTACTTAACAAATCATATAATTTGTTATCCAAATTTTTGTAGTCGCACAAATCTTTATAACAAGTTAATGTGCCCATAACAGTTCCAATAAGCATCATTTCAGCAAGATGACGCGAACTTTTGTCGCAAATTGTTGTCATTTTTATTGATGTCCACAACCGTGCTTTCTCAAAAAAATTATTGTCTTTTGGTTTTATTGACAATTTTAAGCAAACATTTAATAATTCGTTTTTATAATCTGTGTAAGACTGCTTTTCAGATTTTAACTCTTTTTCAAGTTTTTCATCCTTACAAATCTTCAATATTTCGTCTATAGAATCAAGTGCCGTTGATAGGTTCTGATAAATAGTGTTTACGAAATCTTCAATTCTTTCTTCTTTTTTTGCTAGTTTTTCTTCTTTTTTTTCAATTTTATTTTCTAAATTTTGTTCCATTTTCACCTCGAAACAAATTATAGACAAAATTTTATTTTTAAAACACAAAAAATAACTTTATCACATTAAACCTAAATGCGTTTTTAATTAATATATTTTTTATTTAATATTTTTAATTTTAAAGCAGATTAATTTTATTATTAAATTTATAAAAAAATAGTGAAAATCACTATTTTTTTGCGTTTTTATCATTTATGTTGTCTATTGCAACAACCAAGGCAGTTAAAAAAGGTAAATTTTCTTCATCAGCCTCTAAGCAAAAAGAATCTCTAACAACAGTAAACTCTCGTGTTAACTGACCAATTATGTTGCCATTACTTACAATCTTCATGTGCCCACTAAACAATTTTCCGTCAAAAGAAATTTCATCCTTATAACCTTCAACAACATACTTAGCACCGTCAGACAATTTAATATTATTTCTTATTGTTGCAATTTTTTGCTTGTTAGAATCAAAAATAAAAGTTCTTGTGTTCCACCAATTAAACCACTTGTTTCGAATAACATAAAGCAACTTACCGCTTTTATCATAAATTTTCTTTTTTCGAGTTGGGCTAAACAAAATCCACTTACCCTTAATTTTAAAAACTTTGTTTCCGCGTTCATCAACAGCCACAGAGCTTCCACCAAAAGAAATTAATTTGTTTTTAATATATATTTTCATAAATTATCTCCTTACAAATTTTTAACAAGCAAAAGAATGCTTAACACAGTCAAAACAATCCACAATAAAATTTTTGTTACAAATAAAATTTTGCGTCTTTTTTTTGCCACTAAATCTTCATAGCAAATGTTTTCTATCTCTTCAACTTTATCATTACAATTATAAGAAATTCCTTTTTCACCGCTTTTGTCATTTATTTGTGCTTCAAAATTTGTTACATTACTATCTAGATAAATTTTAAACCGACTTTTTATAACTAGACAGTTTTTGCTCACTCTCATATCAAAAATACCGAATAAACTTATCAAAAAGAAAAATAAACCCATTAAAAACCAAAATTTGCCTGAAATTTCAAGATAATTTATGATTGCAAGTTCAACTTCATTCTTATCTGTTTGAAATGTAGTTGTATAATTTCCAAATGCATTTTTTTTGAAATTTAAACTTTTGTTGTCAACCATAACCGTGGGCGACAACTTTCCTATACCTTTAAGTGTTAAATTTAATGTTTTCATTTATTTCACCCCGATAATCAAAATTAAAAACATAACAACAAGTAAGCCAAGCACAACAGACGAAAAAATTATTCTTCCTTTATGATTTCTATGTTTATCAAGTGATAACAAGACTATGCTTAATATGCTTGTAGCGATAAATACTGGTAATGCATATTTTACAATATTTATAAACACATCAAATCTAAAATTATTTAAAAATTCTGATGACTTTGTTAAATAACTAAAATAATTTGGAATTATTACAAAAACAGTCCCGACTGAGAAAATTAAAATAACAAACCAAAGAATTATATAGAAAGTAGTAAACAATGCCGTAAAGAAACCCGCAAACAATGCCGCTAGCGACAAACAAAATGCTACTATAGATAAATTAGACAAAATTATTCCTGTGTGAGAAATATACATTTGAGATAATTCTTTTTTTGGAACAACTAGGTTTTGATTTTGTTTTTCTTCCATATTTTCTCCTTAATAATAATATATTATCATAAAAAGCAATAGTTTAACAAACAATTTTTAAAATTCTTTTCTCATAACTAATTTAATATACAAAAATTTTAATTAAAATTTTAATTTTTTAAATAAAAATAACATATCCTTTCAAGTTTTATTTTTATTAATTAAAAAACAAAAAAATGCATTTTTAATGCATTTTTTCAAGATTATCGTCATCTTTTCTCAAACTTTTTGGATCTAAGTTATAATATGCTAGCAATTTATAAAATTCTTTATACGCCCTTAATGGCTTAAATTTGTGTGGTTTATATTCAAACGGAAACACACCCGCATGATGAGTGCAAAAGGCAAGTCTTTTTTCACTTGCAAGCCTGTTTGCAAGATATAGGTGGTTATCAGTTGGATATTTTGTTAAAGAAATAATAACTTCTTTTTGAATTTCTATTAAGTCGTTAAGTTCACTAACTGTTATATAATCAAGATAATTCCCTTTTGGATTGTTTGTTTTTTTAAGGCGAAGATAGTATGTGTCGTTTATAAAATAGTAATCATTCAAAATTGTTGAATACAGTTTTTTCAAACTAGACTTTAAATTAGCGTTGTTTTCACTGATTTCTTTAATCATTCCACGCAATTGTTTTGTAACATAAACATATTCACGCCTTAAAACAACGCGCTGTTCTGGATAAAACATTTTTGCGTTTTCACTGAAAACCTTAGCAATTTTGTAGGCGTTTTCTTTTTCTTCATCGTTTTTAGAATTTTTTGCAATTTCCGCCATAACAAACATTAAGCCAACAGCATTAACATCGATTTTAACAATTTTGTTTTTGCTTATGTAAAGCCTGAACATTTGCTTTGTAGGATATGAAATTTCATCTAATTTGGTTTTTACATCACATACTGTTTTAATATATTCTTTTAAATCTTTAAAACCAAATTCTTTTAAAACATCTTCTAGGGGATAAATGCGTTTAGAATTTATACGCTCTTTGTAACTAACATCCAAAAGTTTTTTCTTTATTTGATCACTATCAAGTTTCATTTTTCACCTCTACAAAATTATAGAACTTATTTATCTTTATTATAGAACAATTTTATTTTTTTGTCAAGAATTAAAAATTTTGTTTGTGAAACAATTATTTTTTAAAAAAGGTGAAAGTTTAAGAAAGATAAATTAAAAAATCATTTAAAAATAAAATTAAAAGTGATATAATATAGTCATGAACAAAATTGACCGAAACAAACAAATGATTGAAGAAATTAAAAGTTTAAATTACAAACCTAAATTATTGTTGCACAGTTGTTGTGCACCTTGCTCTAGCAGTGTGCTTGAAAGATTAGTTGAATTTTTTGATATAACTATATTTTTCTATAACCCAAACATAGACAAAGAAGAAGAGTTTAAAAAAAGACAGGATGAAGAAATTAGATTAATAAATGAATTAAATAATAAATATAGCAAAAATAAAATTAAAATAGTAACAACAAATCATAATAGTGATGATTACAATAAAATCGTGTTGGGGTTAGAAAATGAAAATGAAGGTGGAAAAAGATGCGAAAAATGCTTTTTTTTAAGACTTTCAGAAACTGCAAATTTCGCAAAACAAAACAATTTTGATTATTTTACAACCACCCTTACTGTTTCTCCACACAAAAACGCTGAATTGCTAAATGAAATAGGACTTAAAATCTCAGAAAAATTTGGAATAAAGTTTTTAGTTTCTGATTTTAAAAAAGAAGATGGTTACAAAAGAAGCATTGAGTTGTCTAAAAAATATAATCTCTATAGACAAGATTATTGTGGTTGTAAATTCAGCAAACGAGAAAAAAATGATAATTAATTTTGCTTAAATGTAATTAAAATAAATAATCATAGATTAATGTTTAAATAACAAAAAGGGACTATCAAGCCCCTTTTTTATAAAAATGACATTAATTATTATTTTGATTGTCTAAATTCTCAACAATTTCACCTTCAACAACTTTTAAGTCTTCTTTTGTATCATCAATTTTTATATCTTCTATTTTTGTTTCAACCTTAGTTGCATTATCATTTTGAGTTAATTCGTCTTTAGACGCATTTTGTGCATTTGCTTGTTGATTTAGTTGTTCTAAAATAGCTTTTTCTTTTTGTTGCCTTTTGTATACTGCATAGTAAGAAACCACACCTAAAACACAAAAAACTGTGCCAAGAACAATATCAATAACAAAATCTTTTGCAATCAAGCCAAAATTTTGAAATACTGCATCCAAAGATTCTGAGATTGAAACTTGTGCTTCCACGCTAACACTGATTACTATTGCAACAAAAGAAGCAATTATGTTAAGCAAAATAACCCAAACCAAAGTCCACACAAAAGTCAATTTGCTAAGTTTTGAAAACTTAAGATAAACTGCAAACATACCAAAACTTGTAGCGTAAGCAACAATAGAAGCAAACCAGCCAAGCGAATATAAAAGCCCCCAAACAACACTACCTGCAATACCAACAAGAAGTGATAAAACAAGTGCTAGAGCCAAACTTTGTTTTTTTGTTTTTTCCATAAACTCCCCCTATCTTCTTCAATTATAACTATATTCAAAAATTTTAGCAAATATTAAACAAAAATATATTAATTTAGCACTAATTTTTTTGCAATCTCGTTTAAAAGTTTTAAGGTTTTTTCATCGTCAATTTCGTGCATTAATTTTGCAACCAAAACAAGTTGAGCATTAATTGCTTTTTGCTCTTCTAATTTTTTTGCTGTTTCGGTAAGCGGAGCACTGCAAACAGGACAAAATTCAAATCCGCTTTCTACTTCGCTTTTACACTCTTCACAAACTTTTTTCATAATGTTACCCCTTTTTTATTAATGTTTTGATTTCTTCCATTTTTTTATTAAATTCTGTTGTGCATATTTTGAACAATAAATCGGTTTTTTTTGCTTCTTTATAATTTTCTTTTTGAATGTTCAATGATTGAGGGTAAATGTTATATCCACCTTCTTGAATTGTTAATTCATTATCGTTTTCAAGATAAACAGTAAACACATTGTAACCTTTTGGAGCCAAACTTTGAGTATTATTTTTTGAAGTTCGTAAATACTGAGATTGCCCAGAAACATGATAAGTGAAATCATCAAGTTTACCACAATAATTTCCGTTGCAAACAAAAGTAGCATCAACCGGAAGTGTTCGATTTTTTCGACTTGCACTGTCCTCGCCTTTTGCTGTTAAAGATTTGTTATTCATGCTTGTTTGAAGTCCTATAGTTGCAGTGAAATTTGTGCGGTTTTTGTTTTTCTTAACAACATTAAGTGCCAAACTTGAGCCTCCGTCAAGATAGTGTAACTTACAACCATTTTCATCCAAAAATTTATTTTTCAACTCGCAATAAACTTCTTCCATTATATCACGGTTAAGTTCTTTTATAATAAAATTTTCTTGAAAACCACGCATCAAATATAAATCTATATTAAGCCCTAACCTCTCTGAAATTGTAAAGAATTTTTTAATATCGCGAATTAATCTATATTTTCGTTTGTTTAAGCCAAAGTATAAAGCCTTATTGTTTTCTATTCGTGCGTTTTTAAGATATTTTAGTTGCCATTCTTCGCCAAGAAGATTGCCACCAAAAATTACAGCAGTTTTTCCGTTAACATTAACTTCAGAAAGATTTTTTAAAATTTCTTCATTTTTACCACTACAAATTCCTTTTTGAGGATTGTCTATATCAAAATAATTTGTTGAACAATAAAAAATCAAATTCAAACATTCATCATTTTTGTTAAGTTCAATAGTTTCATCAGAAACAACATCTCGTTTTTTCTTTAAAACTTCACTAACATAATCATCAACAGAGGCTGGGTCTAAATTTTCTACAACATCATTTTTGGCAAGATTAACCTTAGAAACTTTGAAGTTTTCAAGGAATGCCACATCTTTTTTTAAAAAATTTTCTTCATAAAATTTTTCCAAAATATAGTTTTCTTTTATTGGATTTGTAAAAGGTCCTTTTTTTCCATAATCTCCCATTATAACGAATTAACCTCCTCTTTTAGGTCTTTAATATTTTGAAGTAGTGGTTTAAAGTTAAAGGTGTCCTCAGCCACATATTTTTTCAAGTTTTCTTCCAAATTTTGTGGTTCAAAATAATTTGCCATATAAATTTTTGCTGGAGTTGAAAGTTCATCCTTTTTACTTTTCAAAATAGGAAATTTATTAACTTTCCAAATGATAGGACTTTCAGTGAATTGATTTTCTTTGTTATAATAAGGATTTCTTACAAAACTTATGTCAAACGCATTTATATTTGGAGTTGTTGCTGGCATGTTATAGGCAGTTGTAAATTCACTATCTCCTTGCATTGCAGGGCCGCTTTCAATTATAAGTTCTTGAGTTTTTGTTGAAACCAATTTTCCGTTTTTATACACTGGCACTTCAACCAAATGGCGTCCGTTAACATCTGCGTGAAAATGACCTGTCAAAACTAGGTTTGGATAAACCCCAAAACGAGAACAAACAGTTTCACATTTTGATTTTATAACATCAAGACTTGAAGCTTTTGTGTTTGCTTTTCCACTTCCATGGGTTACAAAAACATAATAAGGATTATTAAACACATCAATTTTTAGTAAAGCATTATACTGAAAATATTGAACATTAATCATATTCAACACATTGCTGGTTAAACTTATGTTTGTATCACGATTTCTTGAGCCTTGTTCGCCGTCATGATTTCCGCCAACACCGAACAAAATTTTATCATTAATGTTTTTTAATAAATGCTTTCCTAATATTGTGGCATTTTGATTGTTTAATTTGCTAACATGAGCGTTTGAAGCACCATAAAGTGTGCTAACTGTGAAAGTATCTCCACTTAAAACGCCGTAAGCATTTGATGTATTTTTCAAAAAAGCACTTGCAATATCAAATCGTTTTTTGCTCATTCCTTGGTCAAAAAAGTGAAGGTCAGCCAAATTTAACAAACAGATGTGTGAAAAATTGTCAAATTTAAGTTCTGCATAAGACAAAACTTCAGGGTCAAAAGCATCGCTTTCTGCAACTTTCCCTGCAAAATCTAAAATCATATCTTGTTTTTTTGCATCTATTAAAAGATTTTTTATATTTTTGCTATTCTCTAAATTGCGTTTAATCATAATTACCTCAGCCTATTTTGTTAATTCTTTGTTATTTTTTTCTTTGTTTTGCAAAGTTTTTTGATAATTTATAAGCGTTTCTTGACTTGCATCAAATTCATCGTCAACAAAGCGGTTGGTGTCTGCACCTATTTTTACAGCTTTCAGAACATCGATAGATTTACTGTCCTTTGATTTTCCTTTGACATTTTTTGAATCTTTGTTTAAAGCTTCCAAAATTGTATAATAATTCTCACGCTGTTTTTTTAGTTCATCTAATTCTAGGCTGTCAAAATTTTCTGCATTTAAAACTGAAAGTTTACTTTCAAGAAGAAGCACATTTTTTTCTAACTTCATCTTTTTTTGAATAGAAAAATATGCCCCAACACCACTAATCGCAGTTAAGCTTAAGCATCCAATAAAAAATCCAAGCGAAATTGGGTTCTTTATGCCTCCCAAAAACAAACTGAAAATTGAAGCCAAAAGAGAAGCTCCACCTACAAAGAAGAATTTAAAAATATTTCCTTTCTTGGCTAACAAATCTTGTTTTATTTCACTAAGTTTTTCTAAGGTATTAATCTTTTCAATTTTGTTATCTTTTTT
Source organism: uncultured Clostridia bacterium (assembly GCA_934747965.1). Taxonomy (GTDB): domain Bacteria; phylum Bacillota; class Clostridia; order Christensenellales; family UBA1242; genus UBA7868. The sequence continues at coordinate 5,827 of CAKVHI010000002.1, read as the reverse complement.
GTCTTGTCTTAATTTCCCTTGCAAAACTTTTATTTTATTTTCTGTTTCTTTAAGTAAATTTTTAACATCATTTTTTGTCATAACATTTTCCCTCTAAATAATATAATACAAGGTTAACACAAAAACCCTTATTTGTCAATAGTCTTTTTTTGTGTGTTTTTAATTTATGTTAAAAAAACATTAAGAAAACTTAATGTTTATTTTTTTTCAAAATATTTAATTTCTTCTGTTTTTGTTCCAACAAAGCCAACATAATTCAATTCTTCAAGTTTATTTAAGAAATTGCCAAGTTTTTTTGGATTTTCAAATAAACTGCAATCAAAAGAAGATTGTAATGATTGCATTAATTTGAATTTTTCGCAATAATTTTGTGGTTCAAAAAATATTGCTATTTTTGGTTTTTCTTCAAATTTTATATCGGCTTTTTCAAGCAAACCAAAAATTCGTTCAAAACCAATGGAAAGTCCAACAGCAGGAACAATATTTGAAGTAAATTTTTGAATAAGTCCGTCATATCTTCCGCCTCCACCAACTGCAGAAGAATAATCTAAACTATAAATTTCAAACACACACCCCGTATAGTAACTTTGACCACGCACTAGAGAACTGTCAAATTCAATGTTAATATTGCTGTTAATTTGTTTTACTTTCTCACAAACAAAATCTACATCTTTTTTGCCTTCAAATGCATCAAAATCAAAACAATCTCTGTTATCTAAAAATTTGATAAAATTTTTGTTAGCAGTTTCGTTTTTAACATTAGCATTTAACACTTCTTCAACTTTTTCTTTACCAATTTTGTCAATTTTGTCAAAAATTATGCAAACTTCTTCAATTTCAGATTCCAAATACCCAAAACTTAAAAGCAATTCTTTCAAAAGTTTTCGGCTGTTTATTTTTATTTTCAAATTTTTAAGACCTAAATTTTCAAGTGCTTTCATTGTAACAACAACAAGTTCAACTTCACTAAACAAACTATCACTGCCCAAAATATCAATATCGCACTGATAAAATTCACGCATTCTGCCGTTTTGTGGTCGTTCTGCCCTATAAACCCTGTCTATTTGAATTGATTTGAAAGGCTTTGGCAAATTTTCTTTGTTTTGAGAATAAAATCTTGCTAGTGGAAGAGTTAAATCATATCTAAGGCCCAAATCAGCAAGATTGTCAAAATCTTTATTTTCAACAGATTTCTCAAACTTTTCGCCTCGTTTTAAGATTTTAAAGATTAATTTTAAATTTTCTCCACCGTTACTGTTCATTAAGTTTTCAATATCTTCAATAATTGGTGTTGAAATTTTGTTAAAACCAAAATTTTTATAAGTCTTTTCAATTATCTCTCGCATTTTGGTTCTTAATTCTTCTTCTCTTGGCAAAAAATCTTTTGTGCCCTTAACTGCCTGTGTTTTCATATATCCCCTTTATTTTTTACGCTTGTTTTTATTTTAATCAAAAGTCAAAAGAAAGCAATGCGAAGCATTATTTTCAAAGACTATGTTTTATACAATCAGTGATGTCATTGTTCCCAACCGATTTGCGTTAGCAAAATTGTTTATTGATCACAGTGAGTAAAACTTCATCACATAATTATATTATATTTCCAAAAAAATAGCAAGCAAAATATACAAACACAAAATCACACAATTTACATTAATCTCATAAGATGAAATAGGTATATTTTTATATCAATTTACAAAAGGAGAAAACTTTATGGCATTGTTTTGTTGTGATAATAATTGTTGCAATAATAATTGTTGCAATAATGACAAGATTATCGATAAAAACATTTATATTACAGGTCCTATGGGCCCAATGGGTCCAAGAGGCGAAATTGGTCCTACAGGACCTATCGGTCCTACTGGTGCAACAGGTCCCACTGGCCCAACGGGACCTTTAGGAACAAACAATCTTTTACTTTCGCTAAACAAAAATCTTAATGAACAAACAGTTGAAAATGACGCTATAGTTAATGTTACTGGAACAAATTATCTTTCCCCTAATACCGATTTGACTTTTGATAACAACACAGTAACAATCAATTCAGCAGGCATTTATCAAATCGTAGCCAATCTTGAAGTTTCAACTGAAAATGGCACATTTGAGTTTACAATAACAGTTGCGGGAGTAGATTATTCTTTTTATGTTTTTGTTGCAAATGGAAAAGTGACTGGCACTGCTTCTCACACCATTTTAGTGAATGTAACAAACACTCCAACAACTGTTGCGATATACAACAGAAACGGAGATGCTGTTGACATAGATTTTGCAGAGCTTGATGTTGTGAAATTGTCAAACTAACAAAAAAAAGACTATAAACTTTAAGTTTTAGTCTTTTTTATTTTATTGTTCATCTGGGATGATTTCACCAAGATGCAAATTAAATTCGCCGTCTTTAAAAATCAATTTATTAATTGAGCTTACAGCTTTAATATCAATTTCTGCAAGTTTCAAAAATTCAGTTATTTTTGAAGTGATAATCGCATCTTTAATGAAAGTTTTTAATGAAACCTTGTTTTCTGACTTAAATTGTCTGATTTGTGAAACAATATCCATAACTTTATCGCCGTTTGAAATTAATTCTTGATTAATGTCATGGCCTAAATTTAGATAACCAGAGATATGAATTGATTTTTTATTTTCTTTCTCTGCATAAAAATCCATATAAATTTCTTCTGTGATATGAGGAAGAATAGGAGCAAACATTTTAAGCATGCCAAGCAAAACATAATAACAAGCATATTTTGCTGAATCACATTTTGCTTTTCCGTAAACGTCTGGATTATATAATCTTCTTTTAACAAGTTCAATATAATTATCGCAGAAATTCCAGAAAAATTTTTCAAGTTCATTTAAAGCAAGTGAAATTTCATACCTGTTTAAATAACCAACAAAGCGATTAAATAACTCTTTATATTTCTCAATAATCCATTTATCCATAATTTCAAGTGAAATTTCTTCATTTGGATTATAATCTTGCAAGAAAGATAAGACAAATTTTGAAACATTCCAAAGTTTGTTTACAACTTTTTTGCCATTTTCAAATTCTATTAAAGAAAAGGCTGTATCTTTGCCAAGCGTCAAACTATTTGCCCAATATCTTGTAACATCAGCTGAATATGTTTTGATTATTTGTTGAGGCGAATTTGTGTTGTTTCCTTTACTTTTTGCAAGTTTACTTCCGTCCTCGCTTGTAACATAACCTGAAATCATCAAATCTTTCCATGGAAGTTTTTTAAAATGATACAAACTTTTTGTTATTGTGTAGAAATCCCAAACCCTGATATTATCATGAGCATTAGGTCTTAAATTCATTGGCACCATAGAATCATCAAGACCCTTTTGTGTTTCAAGGTCAGTTGAAATTTGAGGAGTTAAACTTGATGTCGCCCAAGTATCCATAACATCAGTTTCTGGGATAAATTCAGTGCAACCACATTCGCAAAGTTTTTTTGGCTTGTCTTTAAGTGGGTCAACAGGCAAATCTTCAAGTTTTGCCAAAACAACTTTTCCGCAATTTTTACAATACCAAACAGGAAAAGGAATGCCAAAATATCTTTGCCTTGAAATGCACCAATTCCAGCCAAGGTTCTCAACCCAGTTTAAATATCTTGCTCTCATATTTTTTGGGTGCCAGTTAAGTTCTAGCCCCGCCTTATATAATTCATCTTTGTGGCTTAATGTGTCTATAAACCACTGCTTTTTAACAGCAATTTCAATAGGAGTTCCACACCTGTCATGCGTTGAAACAGCATGAGTGATTTGTTCTTGCTTAATTAACAAATCATTTTCTTTTAACTTTTCAATGATTTGCTTTCTTGCTTCCACAATTTTAAGCCCAGCAAACTCGCCTGCCAAACTTGTCATGCATCCGTCATCAGAGAAACATTTTTTTATTGGAAGAGAATGTTTTCGTTGCCATTCTTTGTCGACAGTATCGCCGAAAGTACAACACATAACAATTCCAGAGCCTTTATCTAAGTCAACAAGTTCATCAGTCAAAACATCAACTGAATAACCAAAATATGGCACAACCAACTTTTTGCCTAACAAGTGCTTGTTCTTTTCGTCATCAGGATTTATAAACACACAGCAAACACCGCAAAGCATTTCTGGTCTTGTTGTTGCAACAACAACATAGTCTTGTGTTCCTTCAATATAAAACTTAAGATAGTTAAATGTGCTTTCAATTTCTTTATCTTCAAGTTCACTTTGAGCACAAGCAGTTTGACATTCTGTGCACCATAATGCAGGGGCTTCTTCTTCTCGCACCAAACCTTTGTTGTATAAATCAATAAAAGATTCTTGAGAAATTTTTTGCGTTCGTGGTGCAATCGAAGAATAATGAGTTTTCAAATTGCAACTAAAGCCAGCCTTTTTGTATAGGTCAAAAAATTCTTCTTCAAGTTTCTTTGTTTCTTCCAAACAAATTTCAATAAATTTTTCTCTTGGAAGTTCTTGTGCTCTTTTCTTTATAATTTTTTCAACATATCTTTCTGTTGGAAGCCCGTTATCATCAAAGCCAAATGGGAAATAAACATTTTCACCACACATACGATGATGCCTTGCAATAGTTTCAATGTGCATATAACTTGACAAATGCCCCATATGAATTTTGCCGTTGCAAGTTGGGGGTGGAGTGTCTATTGAATATGTCTTTTTAGGGCTATTTTTTTCAAATTTGTAAACATCATTTTCAAACCAATAGTTTTGCCATTTTTCTTCTTTTTCTGTAAAATTGTACTTTTTATCTAACATATTTATCCTTCTTTAAAATCAAAATTATGGTTATATTATATCATCTTCAAGCATTAAAATCAAATTATTAGGTCAAATTTTCACACTTTTTTATGCTAACAAAAAACTATAAAACCTTAATTAAAGTTTTATAGTTAAAATTTGCTTTTCTAATTTCTAACCCCATGTAAATTCTCCAGTGCCAGCATTTGCAAAAAATGTTCGACTAACTGTGTCATACATTCCCGGCTTATTGTCGCTGTTTCTTAAACATGGAATGAAATTTCGCACAAGTGCTCCGCTATTGTACATTTGAAATTTGTAAATGATTTTATCCTTGTCTTGAGAAAGCTCACTACCTGAATTGGTCGTAAATAAATAAAAATTATCAGTAAATAGGTTAGTTATTTCATCAAAAGTTTCTTTAATTACTCCGACCGTCGTCTTAAAATTTACACTCGTTAAATTATATGAAAAATCAAATTTAACATCAAAATAATCTGAGTTTTCTCCACGAGCAGGAAGAGTACAATTTTTACAAGAAACTGCTTTATCTTGCCCCGAACAAACCTCCCAAAGATTCCTATTTTTGTTTACCAAAACTTGAATACCTTTGTCCCACGATGATCCTACGCCAAAGATATAATTGTCGCAGTTGCTATATCCATCAGTGTATGCCTGAAAAACACCATCACAAACAAATCTCATGCTGTTAGTAGGTTTGATTTGCGTATCTATATAAGTTGCCTTATTTGTTGATTTTAAATAATTCACATACTTATACTTACTTGTGTCTAGTCCAACGATATTACCCATTATTTCGGCTCTTGCATCGGTTTCACTTAGGTTTGCTTGTTGTATGGCAAAGATTTTGCAATATACTGTGGTTTTTATCCCTTGTTCATCAAAATTTTCATCTATCTTTGCTGATATTGTTAGATTTTGTGCGTTAGTATCTCCTGCAGACAACTTTCCAACATTTTTTAAATCACTACCTGTCAATTCGGTTTTTGTTATGTCGCTTTGTTTATAGGTTTTTGCTCTGTCGAATACATAAACATTTAATGTATTCCCTGTTTTTGTACCATCGCTA
>CAKVHI010000001.1 GCA_934747965.1 uncultured Clostridia bacterium | reverse complement strand
AATTGTTTCTATTACTCTCTTTTTAATTGACAAGAAACTTTTTTGTACTTACCTATTTAGTTTCATTCGTTCTCGCAGTAAAAACTTATTTCAGATTTTTAATGCTCTTGTATTCTACCACAATAAAAAACCCTTGTCAACGATTTTACAAAAGTTTTTTAATTTTTTTAAAAATTTTTTTTGTTAATCATTTATGTTAGATTTTTTAATTAATTTTCACTAAAAATAGAATTTTTATTTAAAGTTTTTGAGCAATTTTTAAAAACTCTATATTGACATTATATTACCTATACCTTATAATTGTGATATGAAAAAAATTTTTAATGAAGAATTAATCACAACTGCAAATGAAAACTACAAGCAAAAAGATAATCTAATTTATTTTAAAACAATAAAAAAAGGTGGCAATTTTGATTATTTGCTTGACAATATAGAAGGTATTATTTTTAGAGATAATTTAAAGTTCTCGGATAATTGTTTGAATAATGATTTATTAAGCGAGTTTTTAACAAATTATGTTTCTATAGTGCTAAGCGACTTAAACATTGATGAAGTTAATGTTTATATAGACAAAAAAGCAAGAACAAAAGGTTATAATTTTGTTGCTTCTGCAGACAATTTTGATAATATCTTTTTACCACTCGACATTTTAAACAGTTTAAGTAACAATATATTTTACGACTTTCAAGCAATTGCTCACGAATTAAAACACATTGAAACAAACATACATAATGCAAGTATAATAAAAAAAATAGGCATTAAAAATGAAAAAACTTCATACCCCACTAACGAGGATTTTTTAAGGAAACTTGGTTTTAGCGAAAACGATATTGACACATTTTATTTATTTAACAAACATGAATGTATTGCTTTTGATTATGGTTATGACTATGCAATAAATTTGGCTGAAAAAATTAAAGAAAAAGCAACAAACAAAACATTCAAAAAATTATGTGATGTTTACAAGATAAATATAAGCCATTTGGTTGAGTTTAGAAAATTCAGACTTGAAAAATGCAAAGGATATTACGACAATGTTTTAATTCCAACAATATATGCTATCCAAAACAATTTGTTTGATGGTTTGGTTGTTGCACTTGAAAAAAGAAATTTGGAATTTAAAAGAAACAAATCGTTAAAAGAAACACCATTAATGTTTTTGGTTTATGAAAATTTATTTGACTTGTTTAAATTGCTTGATATGTTTGAAAATAAAAATGTCTTAAACAAAATAAAAAACTATACAGAAAAAAACTATCAGACAAATTTTTATTCAGTTTTGTTAAACGATGCTTTGTTAGGAATAAAAAACTACGACACAACAAAGAAAGATTATGAAAACCATATCAAATATTTTAGTTTCTACAACTGCAAAATAGATTTTGAACGACTTGGAAAAAACATTGATAAAGAAAATTTGATTGAAAATTATATAGATATTCAAGTTAATACAAAAAAATTAGGATTAAGCAAAGAAGAAATTCTAAATAACATAGACATAAAAACAATTAATAAAGATACTGATTTGTTTTATGCTTTGCAAATATTAAAAACAAAAAAAGATTTATTTGAAAACAATAAATAAAAATTTCGCTGATTAAAAAAATTGTTTTTTATTAAGATATTATCTAAATAAACTATAAAAAACTTAAATAAGTTTTATCACTTATTTAAGTTTTTTTAATTAAGTTGCAATTTGAACAACTGTTAGCATCGCACTTGGAGCTCCAGAATTAGTTAGTGTTTTGCTTGTAGTAAGTGATGGAACAAGAGTTATTATATCGTTACGTGCTAATTTTATTACAAAAAAACAACTAACATTTGTACTAGAAGTTAAAGGTCTCTTAGTTCCTTCAATTATAACATTGTTTTTATGAACGGCTATACTTTCACCTGCAGTTGCACTAGAACCATTATTAATAGAAAAACTTATAAGGTAAGTGCCTGGTGAAGTTATGGTAATTGATGTATCATTAACATTTAAAGCATTATTGACTATTATTTTTCCAAAAGTCAATGGCTTTAAATTTGATATACTTTGTGATTCTGAATTAAAAATTGTTGCATTTATATTATTAGTTGAACCCGGTGGACCAGCAATTCCTTGTATGCCTTGTTCTCCATTTTCCCCTTTATCTCCTTTAGGACCTGTTTTGCCTTGCGGAATTTGAAAATCTAAAAAATGTGTGTCGCCTTCAAATCTATCACTAACTTTTGCTTTTTCGTTTTCTCCAACTTGGGTTGTTGTGCCAGCAAGAATAATTTCATCTCCCTTATCACCTTTCTCTCCCTTATCACCTTTCTCTCCCTTTGGGATATAAAAGGTTAAATGATGAATTAGATTTTCAAAATCATCCAAAACTTGTGCATTTTCGTTTGGACCCACAGTTTCAGTCGTATCAACAGAAATCTTTTCACTTTTTCCAATTTCTCCCGGAAAACCCCTAGGCCCTATCTCTCCAGTTTCTCCTTTAGGTCCTTGTGGCCCTATATCGCCCTTAAGCCCTTGCAATCCTTGAATTCCCCTTTCTCCTTGTGGACCCTGTTTTCCTTGTGGACCAATTTCACCTTGTTTGCCTTTCTCACCGGGGTCGCCTTTAACCCCTTGTTCGCCTTTTTCACCAACCCTTCCTTGTGGGATATAAAAATCAAAATAATGAACTTTATTTTCATATCGACTAACAACCTTGGCTTTTTCATTTTCTTTCACTTGAAAGGTTTTTCCTGCATCAATTTCTTCAGAAACACCATCCTTCCCTCTTGGAATTTCAAATTCTAGATAGGTTGTATTTCCATCGTGCGTGGCTTTAACATTTGCTTGTTTGTCAGGTTCTAAAGTTTTGGTCGATTTAACAACTAAATTTTCTCCACTAGGTCCTCTTGGACCTGTTGGACCAATAATCCCTGTTGCTCCTGTTGGACCCGTTGCTCCTGTTGCTCCTGTTGGACCCAAATCTCCTTTTTCGCCTTTCTCACCTTTTGGTCCATTTATAACTTTTTCTATTATAACATTTCGATATTTATCACAATTATATCCACACTTTTTTTTATTAAAATACTTTTTAATCATACTAACTCCTTTATAAAATAAAAAAAACCACTTATAAAAATATATGAAACAAAAAGTTAAAGCGTGATTTAAAAAACTCAGCCAAATCAAAATGTTGATTTAACTGAGTTAATTAATCATAACAATAAATAATTAAATTTTTTTGTAAGTTAACAAATAAGCAGATTTTGTGTTTTCATCAATTTTAACTTTATCTGAAATTTCAAGTCCCAAAACACAATAAACTTCATTATCTTTACAAATTAAAGGTATTTCACTTCTTAAGCGTTGAGGCACTTTTTTGTCAATAAAGTAATCTTTAAGTTTTTTTGTTCCCCCACCAAATTTTGTAAACATATCGCCGTCTTTTCGAGTTCGGATAACACAACCAGATGGAAGTTTGTTTGCATCAATTAAATGAGAGTTATTGGACAAATCAAATTTGCTTGTTTTTCTGACTGTAAGGTTTCCAAAATTTATAAGGTTAAACGAGCCTAATTTGAAGTTAGTTTCTTCAAGTTTTGGTTTTGGTTTTTTAACCATAATTGCAACAAAATCATATTCTTTGTGAACAATGATATTATTAGGAAGATTTATTTTAACACCATTTTCAGCTTCTAGTGCCATGCTTTTGATGATAGATATATGTTTCTTTTCTATATCTTTTGAAGCATTTAAAAAGTCAAGTTCTTTCAAAATCAATCTGTTTACAACAGGAGAAGGATAAATAAAATAACTTAGAGGAATTCTTACTAAATTTTCTTCTTCAATAACACCGTCAAAGAACATTTGTGATTTTATATATTCATCATCTTCTTTACAAATATTTCCAAAATCAATCAAGTTTTTGTCTATGTTATTCCATTTCATTCTCAATTTTGGCATGATAATGTTTCTTAAATAGTTGCGTGAATAAGTTTCATCAAAATTACTATCATCTTCAACAAAAGGAATTTCATTGATGCTTGCATATTGACTTATCTCAAGTTTTGTTGTGTTAAGCATAGGACGAACATATTTATCTCTAATAAATTCCATACCTTTTGCGCCATTAAGACCAGCACCCCTAAAAATGTTAAGAAGAATTGTTTCTGCTTGGTCTTGGATATGATGACCTAAACAAATTTTGTCAACAATCCCACGCGAAATTAAACTGTCAAAAACTCCGTATCTACCTTTTCTTGCGGCTTCTTCTAAACACATTTTGTTTTCACTTGCAATTTTAACACTGTCAATTTTAAATTTATAAAAACGAATATGATGTTCACTGCAATAGTTTTGAACAAAAAGCGTGTCTTTAGCACTGTTTTCTCTGATAGAGTGATCAACATTAATAGCCACAATTTCAATGTCAAAATCATCCTTAACACTGTTTAAAAAGTGAAGCATACTCATGCTATCAATTCCGCCACTAACCGCAACACCCACAATTTCGCCTTTTTTGAACATTTTGTATTTATTAATTGTTTTTAAAACGCTTTGCATATAATTTTACCTCTAAAAATATTATACACTAATATTATTCAATTTGCAATAGTAAATTTTTTAATTTTCTACTTTTTACTAAAATTTATCACACAACTTTAATTCTAACCTTGGCGATTTTATCGGCTTTATTTTGAAAAACATATTTAGCACAATAAGATTTCTTCAAAGTAAGCATTTTTTAAATTTACTTTTATTCAATATTGAGTTTTTTCAATATAGTGAATTACTCAATTATTTCATAAATCCTTAATGCTAGACATGTGCAATCATCGACAATTTCAGTTTGTCTGCAAACATTAATAATTTCAGTACAAATTTGCTGAGGATTTATAGTTGTGGTGTTATTAATAAAGTTTTTCAAATTTTCTTCTCCATGAAAACTTTCAATAACTCCATCACTAACAAGCACCAAAATTTCGTTTCCATTAATAACTTTTTTTGTAACAACTGGCGAAACATCTTCCAAAATTCCAATCGGCAAACTGCCACTTTCAACAATTTGTGTTTCGTTGTCTTTTTTTATAAATCCAACTGGTGCCCCTAATTTTATAAAATCTATAATTTCTTTTCTGAAGTCTATAACACATATATCAAGTGCGCTAAAACTCTCTTCACTGTTTATTGTTAAAAGTTTGTTGACACTGTTTAAAATAATTTCATTTTCAAAACCTGCTTTATAAAAGTTTTCAATCAAATTTAAACTTACTTCACTTGTATGTTTTGCATCTTCGCCACTACCCATTCCATCACTAACGGCAATCAAAACTTTGTCATCATCTATTTTAATAAATGAATATGTGTCGCCACTGACTTCGCTATTATCTTTTGTTATGCCCAAAACGCCGAATACACAATCATATTTCGGTGCATTTTTTATTGTTATAATCTCAAATGCACTGTTTAACTCATTAATTTCACTAATTTTCATTTTGGTTTTTAAAATCTTGGAAATAACTTTTTCAATATCTTCTTTATTAAAATTTTCTTTTTTAACAATTAGTTGAATATTATAAAAACCTTCTTTAACAAAACTTATAACATCGGTGCAACAAATATGCAAAAATTTTAACTCTTCTTTAATATCATTTTCTATGCTTTGGTCAAAATTAAAATTATTTGAAGTGTCATCAATTAATCCTCTCAAAAGTTTGCTAACTCCACCCATTTGCTCGCCAATCAAAATTTTGCTTGTATCTTGACTTGTTATCATAAAAGAATATTGTTTGTAACTGTTAATTAATGCGTTTAGCGTGCTAATTATGCTAGCCGCTCTGTTACACCTGTTGCTTAAAACAGGCGGGATGTCAAGCAAGTTTACTTTTCCTTTTTCAAAACCTTTGTCAATCATGCTGTTAAAGGCCGAAATTGTTTCTTCATTTAATGTTCTCAAACACTTATGCTTTTCCTTACAATCACTGCAAACTTTACTGCATAATTCATTAATCAAAAGTTGTTTTGCTTCATTTTTTGGAAGATTGCCTTTAATCATATTTTTAAAGTTAATTTCCATGTCCAAAAACACTTCACTAATCTCTGATAACCTTCTTACCATGCTATCCTTTGTGCTGTTAATTAAGTTTCTGTATAGCAACATTGAATTGTAACTTCCTAAGGCTTCTTTAAGGTTGTTTAAAATTTGTTTTGGAATAACCAAAAATGCTAAACAACCAACAACAACTGAAAAAATTGAATATATTGAATAATCTACATAAATTTTTAAATATAAGCCCAAAAAAACATCAATCAAACAAATTGCCAAACAAGAAAAATATTTGTTGCTAGATTTAAAACATAAACTTATCAACGCAAAAACAGAAAAAACAGATATTAATGTTAAGTCATAACTGTATAAAGCATTACCTATTCCAATAGAAATTGCAATCACAAAACTTGATTTGCTGTTTAAAGAAAAAGTTGAAAGCAAAATTAAAAAGACGGCGAAAATTTTTATAACTTCAATATTTATAACTTTTATTGCACTTATGCCAATGCTTAAACTAATCAAAAAAACACAACCAGATATGATTTCGTTTATTGTAAAAACTGAACTGAACCCTTTAACAAATACGCTTGAAAAAAATATATTGTAGCAAATCAACAATATCAAACTTATCAAAACACTAATAATAGCATTAATCAAATTTTCGGGCGAAGAAAAACTGTAATATAAAAATGCAATTTGACTTAAAAATGCATAAAGTAAATAAATATATCTGTTTATAGGCTTTTTTAACTTTTTATGTAATAAATAAAAAAATATCAAAATCACACAAACAAAAACTGTCGAAATCAATAGTCCCACAGAAAATGGATTGAAAAGTAAATTTACGCCTAAAAACATTGCACATAGAATTAGAGGATTTTGATTGCACCAAACCAAACTAAACAAAAATGCAACCAAGAAGGGTTTAATTGCAAAATTTATTTCTGCCAAACTTAAAATCAAAAACAAAACTAAAAACAAAGCGTATTTAAAAACAACTTTGTATGTATCTTTTTTTACTTTTTCCATAATAACCTCTAAAAAGATTATAACTTTAAAAATTTTTTAAGCAAAAAAGAAAAAAATTAGTTTTTGAATAAATTTGTCTTATTTTTTGGTTTATTTAAAAATTTTAAAAATCAATTTTTGTCTGCAAAGTTTTTTTGTTGAAAGGCATATTACTGCCCATTCTTAGTAGGTTTTAAGAAATAATAAAAAAGTAGTGCTAAATTTAACACTACTTACTTGTTTGGTAGCGGCGGAGAGATTCGAACTTTCGACCTTTCGGGTATGAACCGAACGCTATAACCAACTAAGCTACGCCGCCAAATTAAAAAAGCAACCCAAGGTTGCCTTTATTGGTTGCGGGGACGGGATTCGAACCTCGTGACCTTCGGGTTATGAGCCCGACGAGCTGCCTAGCTGCTCCACCCCGCGACAACATATATATTATATGTATCAAAATTTAAAAAGTCAATAACTTTTCTAAATTTTTTTAAAAAGTTTAAATTTTGAATTGTTTATTTTAATTTAAAACAAAATAAAATTTTTTTTTAACTCTTTAATATTTTACAATTTTTATTGTTTTTATTCAATTAAATAAATCAAATATAAAATTTTAAAATTTGTTTTTTATAAAAATTTTTACACAACTAAGCCTAATTTTTGAATTATTAAAACTATTAAAAATAAATTTAAAACATCAAATAAATCTTTTTATAAAACTAAAATTTTTGATATAATCAAAAAAAGGATAACTTTTATGAATATGATTTTTTGTGTTGACAAAAACTTTGGAATAGGAAAAGACAACAAAATGTTGTTTAATTTAAAAACAGATTTGCAATATTTTAAACAAAAGACATTAAACAAAGTTGTTGTTATGGGTTATAACACACTTTTATCTTTGCCAAACTCCAAACCATTAAAAAACCGTGTAAACATTGTTTTGACTTCAAAAAAAATATCAATAGAAAATGCTATTGTTGTAAACAGCAAAGAACAATTATTTAATGTTTTAAAAAACTATTGTGATGAAGATATTTTTATTATAGGCGGAGAAAAAATTTATAATTTAATGCTGCCTTTTTGCAAAAAAGTTTTTTGCACAAAAGTTGAAGCCACAAAAAGTGCCGATGTGTTTGCACCAAACCTAGACAAAAATTATTCATTTAAACAAATTTCAAAAAGTCAAGCCTTTGAAGAAAACAATCTAAAATTTAATTTTTGCGAATATGAAAATAAAAATCCTTTATCATTTTAAAGGATTTTTTTAAACAATTATTTTTCAAATTCTTTATTTTCTTTCTTTTGAAGTTGCCTAAAAATCGTGTTTGCATTCTGTTTAAAACAGTTTCGGCTTACTTCAATGTTATATTTAACTATTTTTTCAATCTTTTCATTTATTTGCTCACAAGTTAAATTTTTATCACTTTTTTCCAAAACAACTTTCAATATTTTATAGAATGATTTTATATCTAAATCTTTTGTTGTTTGTTTAATAATATTCAAAAATTCATCTGTATTATAAACAGCAAAATCTTCAAACGATTTTTTGTTTGTAGATAATTCTTTAATTTTTTCTGAAAATCTTTTATCTAACTTTGCAAATTTAACAAATTCTTCACAAAGTTTTGCTTTTAAACAAGTGATAGAAACTTTATCGTTGACAACAGGTCTATAAAAATAAGATAAATATTTCTCACGACCAGAAACTTCAGTTATTCCACCAAAATTCACTTCTTCTGTGTTTATATGATATTCCTTGATGTTATCAATATCTTTAAGAGGAAGCATAAAAAAATTAAATTTATATTCTTCATCTTTTCGTTTTGCATCCCATGTAGGGTCAATATAGTAATATCCATCCAAATTATATTTTTCGTCTTTTAGATAAACTATTAAATTTCTGTGTTTATCGCAAACTTCATTAACTATTAATGCTTCAACATTGTTTAAAAAAACTTTTAAATTTTTATAGTTTAACCTGTTCATAATTTCTTTAAGCAACTCACAATATCCCACACAAACAATTTCATCACTATTCAAAACTCCATAAATTGTTCGTGGAATTGAAGAATCGTGCTGTTTGTTTACATACGCATGATTTGTTACAAACATATATGCTTGCATCAATGCTTCAGTGCAAGATAGTTTTTCAGATTTGATTTTGTTTACAATTTCATCAATTTTAGAGTTTGCATACAAAACTTCAGCAACCGTAAAAGTGTGTTGTTCGGATTCTAATCCAACAAACACATCTTCAAATTTTTTTGTTAAATTAACTAGTTTTTTGCAAGTTTGATTGTTATTCAAATTTGGTTTTACTTGGTGGTCAAATGAAATTATAATATCATTTTTATCAATCATTTTTGTTAGTTTTTCCAAAACATCAGACACACGCTTTTCAATGTTTTTATCAAGCAAATCTTCTTCATTAAAAAGATAAATAAATTTTAAATTTGGATTGCCATATTCTTTTTTTTCCAAAAAATCAAAAATCTCAGACTCTAAGTTTTTATTTGATTTTTCACTAAAATAAAATCTTCGTTTTAATTCTTCAAAATCGTTTTGCATACAAAAAATTTATCACATAATTATAAACTTGTCAATAAACTAATTGTTTTTACGCTTTTGTTAAAGTAATTATTTTAATTTGTAAAAAATATTATTAAAAATTTCTTTACATAAAAATAAAAAATAATTATAATAAGTAAGAAAAGTAAGATTTTTATTACTTTTAATAATATTTAAGGAAGGAGTTATGAACAGCGAAAATAAATTTATCTGGACAACCAAAGTAACAAGCAAAGGTCAAATTGTTATTCCAAAAAAAGCCCGTGAAGTTTTTAACATAAATGACGGCGACACTTTGATTTTGTTCGGAGATACCGAAAAAGGCATTGCGATAGCAAAATATGATGATTATCTTGATTTTGCAAAACAAATTTTTGATGCAAAAAATAATAATTAAAAAATATAATAGTAAAAAAGGAAGATAAAATATGTTAGAAATAAAAAATTTTTCAAAAATATATCCTAATGGAAAGGTAGGAGCAGAAAACATAAATCTTGTTGTTGAAAAAGGCGATATTTTTGCTTTTATTGGGCATAATGGTGCAGGCAAAACAACAACAATTAAAAGTATTGTGGGCATCAATGACATCACATCAGGAGATATTTTGATTGATGGCGTTTCCATAAATAAAAATCCTATTGAATGTAAAAAAAAGTTTGCTTATATTCCTGATAATCCCGACATTTATTCGGCTTTAACAGGAATTCAATATATTAACTTGATTGCAGATTTTTTTAAGGTATCAAAACAAGACAGAAAAACTTTAACTGAAAAATATTCAAAACTACTAGGTCTTGAAAATGAATTGAATTTACCTATTTCAAGTTATAGCCACGGAATGAAACAAAAGTTGGTTTTGATTTCAAGTTTTGTTCACAGCCCAAAATTATTGATTATGGATGAGCCCTTTGTTGGGCTAGATCCAAAAGCTAGTTTTGTTGTTAAAAACTTAATGAAAGACTTTGCAAACGAAGGCGGAGCAATATTCTTTTCGACTCATGTTTTGGAAGTTGCTGAAAAACTTTGTAATAAAGTTGCAATAATCAGTAATGGAAAGATAGTTAAACAAGGATTAATGGAAGAAATAAAAAAAGATGAGTCGCTAGAACAAGTCTTTTTGGAGCTTGACCATGAATGATTTAAAAATTTTGCTAAAAAACAATTTTAATTTATTTGTAGGACGCTTTCAGGGTAAGTCTAAACGAAAGTCTTATTCCCTTGCTGTTTTTTTACTAATTCTTGGAATCTTAGCAATAGTTGCTGTATATTCATATCAAGCCTATCTTATGTTTAATGGATTAAACAAATTAGGTCTTGGAAAAGTTTGTGTGTTTCACGGAGTAATCACAAGTTTGGCAGTCGTAGTTATTATTGGTTTGATGCGAGTTAGTGGCAACATAACAACAAATGATAGCGACCTACTATTATCACTTCCAATCAAAAAAAGTGCAATAATAATTTCAAAAACAATAAACAAATATATTTTTGACCTATTCTTTGTTTTTGTTTTGTTTATGCCTTACAGTATTTTATATTTAATTTATAATGGCTTTAACAGTTTAATTTTAATTTGTTCAATATTTGTTGTTTTGTTTCTTCCACTTTTAAGTGTTGGAATAAGTTATATATTTGATTTTATAATTGCAAGATTATTTAACCAATTTAAAAGTGGAAAACTTTTGAAGTCTTTAATTTCGGTGTCTATTTATGTTATTGTTCTTGCTTTGATGCTTTTAAAAACATACTCTTACGGAACAGTTGACCCAAATCAAATGGAAGCCTATTTTAGCGACAGATTTTTTTCAAACATGATATTAAATTTTGTTCTAAACACAAATCTTAAGTCTATAATATTTTTCTTTAGTTTAACTATTTTGCCTTTTATAATTGGTCTTATTTTATATTCTTTAAACTTTGGAAAATCATTTTCTAGGGCTAAAGTTACAAACAAAAATTTGGTTTTTAGCCAACCAAAATCTAATTTTAAATTGCTTTTCAAAAAAGAAATAAACACTTATTTAACCACTGTGCCTTGGTTTGTAAACACAATAATAGGTCCTGTTATGATGCTTGCGTTTTCAATCTTGTTATTATTTACTTCCCCATCAAAAATTTTAGCATCTTTTGGTATTTTACCAACTAACAATCTTACTTATGCTATCTTCACTTTAATTTTATGTGCTTTAGTCAGCACAACGCAAATTTCTTGTTGCAGTGTTTCGCTTGAAGGAAAACAACTTTGGATTTTAAAAAGTTGCCCTATAAACATAAAAAATTTATTACTATCAAAAGCCTTATTACATTTCACAATTTTAGAGCCGTTTTTAATAATCAGTTTTGTAATAATTTCAATAATTTTAAAATTAAATTTTGTAAGCATAATAGTTTTGTTTTGTATTCCAACTCTTTTAAATTTAATATGCGCTTTTGGTGGTGTTTTGATTAATATTTATTTTCCTCACCTAGATTATGATGATGAAACTAAAGTTGTAAAGCAAAGTTTATCCGTTCTTTTATCGATGGTGTTTAGTTTTGTTTTAACAATTATTCCAATCGTTTTATATTTGATTTTTAGTTCTCTATCAGTTGAATTAATAGTTTTAATCACATCTATTTTGTACGCTTTGGTTTTTGCAATTATTTTAATTTTATTATTCACAAAAGGAGTTGAAAAATTTAAAAAATTGTAAAATATAGATACTATTGACAATGTTTTAAATTTAAATTATAATTATTGTGATGAATAAAAAATTTTTTTGTGGTGTGTCGGCTTTTGCAATGGGACTTACTAGTTTATGTTTTGTTAAAGTTTGCAACAAAAATGTAGATTATTTAAAAAATACTATGTATTTCAGTCAAGTTTCAAAAGAAATTGATTTAGACACCAAAATTTTGATGAAAAACAATAACCAAAATTCAGATTATAACTTTATAAGACTAAAACCTAATAAAGATAAAAAAATATATATTTTTGTCGATGATTTTGTAAGCAAAAAAACAAAAGATAGCATAAAACAAACAATAAATGATATGAATAACATTTTTGAAAACATTAGCGATGAATATAACTTTGTTTTGTGTGATAACAATAAAAAAATTGACAAAAATTTAACAACAATTAATTTTTCTTACACAAATCTTCCAAAAAATGTTCATGGACTGAATAACCTTAAATTTGATGAAAACAAAAATAAAAGCAACTATTGTTATATTACTAATTCAACTATATTTTTGGATTATGAAATTTTTGATAAGTTGTCAACAATTTCACAACTATTTATTCTTAAACATGAATTTCTTCATTCTTTGGGCTTTGATGATATTTATTATGGTTATGATGATGAAACCAGTATAATGAATGTTGGAAATCTTGGATTAACTTACAATTTAAGTGCAAACGATATAAAAATGCTTTACCTAGCATACGGTAATAAGCATATAAACGAAGATAATTCTTTTAATAAAGAAAAAATTGATGAATTTAACACTTTTGTTGAAAATTATCAAAAAAAATATTATCAAATTTTGTTCGAAAGTTTTAAAAGTAAATTAAATTTTGATTTTGAAAAAATAAGTTTAGATGAAATTAATAATCAAGAATTTGAAAATAATGGAGCAAAAATTTTAGTTACTAACAACACTTTTGTCTACAACAACAAATCTTATTCAAAAACGGGCAAACTTGTTGTTGGAGATAACTTTATTGTTCTTCCAGATATAAAAATTAAAAATAAAAATAACAGCCAATTTGAGTATAATGATTATTTGATTTTACTAAAACATAATAATAAAATAAAATGCTATAACCTTGAATTTTATCATAAACATTCTGAAAAAGAAATTGATGAAGCCGCCCTTGAATTAGATATTAAAATGAAATAAAAATTGTTAACTTTAATTGTTTTAATCTATATTATCAAATTCAGCAAACTTGCTTTTTAACCAAAAAACATATTGAAAATTTCAATATGTTTTTTTATTTTTTTAAATCAAAATTAATTTTCATTTATTTTTCAATTAATTTATTTCTCAAAAATTCTTCATTTTTGAGAACAATTTGATTTAATGGTTTAACAGATTTTGCCAAATTATTATAATAATATGCAGTGTCTACTTTTCCTAAATTATAATAACAAACACACATTTGAATGTAAGGAATAAAATCGTAACAATCATTTTTTATAAAGCCTAAACTATTTTTAATTTTTTTATTTTTTGTTGCCAAATCAAAATAATACACGGCTTTATCATAATCTCTTTCTTGCATGTATAAATTTCCGATTTCACACAATACTTCACTTCTTGGTTTATCAAAAACAAAACTTGAAAACAAAATTTGTTTAGCCTTTTTATTATCATTTAAAAAACTATAAATATAACTTAAATCTAAACACGCTTCAATCTTATTTTCAATAAAACCATCTTCATTATTTAAAAATTTATTAAACCACAAAATTGCTTTTTTATATTTTTCATTAAAATAAAGTTCTCGTGCATAATAAAACATTTGTCTTGCACTAAATTTTGTTTTGTCTTGCTTTGAATAAATTAACAGATTTCTTCTTTTTAAATCATTTTGTTTTTTTAAAGATAAATTTTTGTTTTCTTTCTTCAAATATTTTCTATGCTCTATACTTATATCATCAAAATAAAGTATTTTTTCTCTTGGCACAATAACTTCATGAACAGGATCAATAAATAAATTTATTTTATCATTTTTTAAAATTCTTTCCCTAAAATAACTAAATGTAACTTTACCATTTTCATCAAAATCAGTGTTGTATTTGATAAAAATACAATTAGGCTTTGTTGTTATTAAATCTTGCTTTAGTTTTTCTAATTTTATTAAACTTTCTTTAGTTATTTCATCATCGGCATCAAGCCACATAAAATAATCACACGAACAATTTAAAATAGCATAATTTCTAGCTTGTGAAAAATCATAATTCCACTTATAATCCAAAACCTTTGTTGCATATTTTTTTGCAATTTCTTTAGTTTTATCCACTGATCCAGTGTCAACTATAATAATTTCATCAAAAAGTTTGTAACAAGACTTTAAACAATTTTCCAAAACCTCTTGTTCATTTTTAACAATCATACATAAACCAAGCGTTTTCATAATTTTTAATATGATAAAATTGAATTTTTTGTGTAAATAAAAATTACCGCATTTTCACAAATTTATTTACCGTTATGATTATATCATAACATTTTCAAATTTTTAATATAGTAGTGCCAAAAATCTTTAAGAAAAAAAACCACAGACATTAGGTGTACTTTTCATACATGATTTGTCTGTAGCTTAAAATAAACAAATATATCTAAATATTTTTAATAAATTTACAAACAATGCAAGGCTCAAAAAAATTCAAGATATGAGTGTACTTAATGTACATCTGTGGCTTTTTTTCAGAAACAAAGCATTGCAAAGTAAATTTTTCATTAAAATTTAGGTGAATTGCTTCAAAGGCAATATCAAAAACACATAATTATCGCCTTCATTTGCTTTTATGATGCAAGGATTTACACTTGTTGTGAAACAAAGTTTTATAAATTCATCTTTAATTGCACGCAAGCAATCTTTTAAAAATCTTGAATCAAAACAAATTGAAAGTTCTTGACCATTTTGAACAATATTTATTTTTTCGGTTACATTTCCAATTTCACTTGATGAAAACAAAGTTAAAAGATTGTCTTTGATAGATAATTTTATGATGTTATCATTACTCATTCTTCCAAGAATACTTGCTCTGTCTAAACTATCTTCAAATTGTGCTTTATTGACAGTTACTGTAGTGTTAAAATCATTTGAAATAATTTGTTTATAGTTTATAAAATCGCCGTCTATTAATCTTGTTATAATTTTTGTATTATCAACTTGCACCATTAAATAGTTTCTTTGAATAAACACTCTTATATTTTCTTCAGTATCTTCCAAAAGTTTGCTAATTTCATTCAAACTTCTGCCGGGAACAATAACACTTACTCTTGCAGTTTGCTCTAAAATTGGATATGTTGCCTTAGCAAGCCTAAAACCATCAAGGGCTACACTTGTAATTTGATTTTCTTCAATTTCAAACAAACAACCCTTTAAAATTGGTCTTGAATCATCAAGAGCAACTGAAAAAATAGTTTTGTCTATTAACTCTTTAAAATTTGCCTGACTTATTGTAAAAAATTGTGCATTATCAATTTTTTGAATTGTAGGATATTCCAAACTATTAAAACATTGAATAGAAACTTCACTGTCGGTGTATTTTATTTTTAGTTGATTTTTTTCATTCAAATCAAGTTCAATTTGTTCATTTGCAAGTTTCTTTACAAATTCACTAAAAAACTTTCCAGGAACAACAGTTTCGCCTTCAATTTTAACATCGGCTTTGATTTTCTTTTCTATTGCAAGTTCACTATCTGTTGCAACCAAAGTTAAAGTGTTATCTTCTGCCGTAATTTTAATACCTTCCAAAATGGGATTTATCGTTTTGTTTGATGCTGCTTTAATAACCTTTTGTACAGCTTCTACTAAATCTAGCCCTTCGCAAAATGCTTTCATAAATTTCTCCTACTACTTACTAATTTATCTACACAATTATAACACATTTTTTTGTTTTTAGCAAGTGTATTTAAATATATTTATAAATTTTTTATATTTATATAATAAATATAAATGTTATTTTTTATTTTTAGTTTTTTTTAAAAATTTGTTGTTTTGAAATTTTTGCACGCACATTCACTTTAATTATTTATTTTAATTTTTAAATATTCTCATAATTAATATAGAATGTGAAAATGTGTATAACTTTTTTTATTAAATTTTTTTAAAATTATTTATAAAAGAAATTAGTTCTAAAATGAAAATTTAAAAAATAAAAATAAATAAGAGGTTTTTTATGGATGAACAAAAAATTGGAAGTCATAAAGTTTTTATAACGGACAGAGAGAATATTAATATTACGGGTGTTAATAAGGTTGTTTCAAGCAATCAAAATCAAATTGTTTTAAATTTAAAAGAAAGTGATTTAATTGTTTTAGGAACAAATTTGAGTATTGTAGAATTTAATGACAATAATATTCAAATTACGGGGACATTAGATAGTTTAAAATATACTAAACAAAGTAAAAATAAAGAAAGTTTTTTTAAAAGGATTTTTAAATAAATAATGTTATTTGAATCTTTAAAACAAGGTTATATATTTTTTGGAAGTGTTTATTTTGGATTAATAATTGGCATTATTTATGATTTTTGCAAATTTAATGTAAGACTTTTAAAAAATAAAAAAGTTGCACAAATAATTTTTGATTGTTTTTTTTCAATCGCTTTTGTTCTGCTCTTTTTTGTGTGTCTAAATGTTGTCTATTTTGGCGAATTTAGGTTGTTTGTGTTAATTTCTTTTATTTTAGGTTTTGTGTTAGAACAAAAAAGTTTAGGATTTTTGGTTGATTTTATTATTAAAAAGTTATATAATTTTTTCATAGTAGTTTTTAAAAGACTTTTAAAAATTAAATTTATAAGAAGGATGTTTAACTTTGACTCAGGAAAAAGCAAAAATATTAATAAAAATAGGTAAATATTTTTTAATTTGCATACTTGCAATATTTTTTGTGATTATTATTGTTCAAAGTGCAAAAATAAATAGTTTAACAAACAAAAGAAATATACTAAATAATGATTTACAAACAAAACAAGTAGAAAGTTCTTTGGTTGAAAATAAAATAGAACAAATAAAAAATAATAAAGATAAGTTTTCTGAAGAAGAATTAAGAAAAGATAACTACAAAAAAAATAATGAAACTTTAGTTAAAGGAAAATAATTTTTCATTATTTTTTTTAATTTTTATATCGTTCTTCAAATATATCCATAAACTTTCATAATTGTTTTTTTTATTTTTTTAAATAATTTTTTAAAAGGTTGAATTAATTATGAATAAATAAATATAATTTTATAAAAAAAATGACTATTTCTAGTCACTTGGTGCGCCGTAAGGAGCTCGAATCCCTAACCTTTGGTTCCGTAGACCAACGCTCTATCCAATTGAGCTAACAGCGCAAGATAATATAAAGATGTTCATTTATTAAACCAAAAGGAACAAAAGGTTGCTGAGGGGACCCCGAAAAGAATTACATTATAAACTTTTTGTGGAGTGGAGCCGTTTTGTGATAAGCTGAAATTTTGTGAAATCAAAATTGATGCCAAAAACAAAACAAGGCGAGCAGGTTCCGTAGACCAATGCCTATCCAACCCTCGTAACAGTGCAAGATAATAAAAAATTTATTTATTAACTTTAATATTTTAACACATTTTTTTTTGTTTTTCAAGCGTTTTTCAAAATTTGATTTTATTATTACTTTGCGTATGAAAAAATTTATACAAAATGAATTTTTTGAAAAATTTTAGCATATAAATGTTTATAAAATTTTTATGAAATAATTTGTTTGACAAAAAACCTTTTTTATGTTAAAATATAATAATTAATTTTAAAGGAGTTTTCTATGAAAAGAAGTTTGCCCGCATTTATTATGGGATTAATCACAAGCATATTTTGCTTGTTTTGGGGCTTTATTACCGTTCTTGCAGGAAATATTATAACATCTTTAATCGGTGCTTTGGAATCTGCTGGCAGTGGTGTAGAAGCTGGTGCAAGTAGTACTGGGGTTGCTATAATAGTTCTTGGTTGGTTATGCTTTCTTGGTGGAATTTTGGGGATTATTGGTGCATCTCAATGTTTTAAAAAAGCAAAAGTTGGCGGAATTCTACTTGCAATTTCTACAGTAATGTGTGGAAGTTTATTAATATATTTGTTTATTAACACAATTAAAAACACTGGAACACAAATGCTTGTAACAAGCATAATGATTTATCTTGTTCCTGTTGGATTATTTATTGCTTCAACTATTTGTGCTTTTCTTGCAAAACCTTATCAACCAAAACCAATGGTTGGATATTATAATGCTAATGTCCCAAATGGATATTACAACCAAAATTTTAATGGTAACATAGAGCAAGGTCAAAATCAAAATGTGAATATTCAAACTCAACCACAAAATTTTGATGTAAACCAAAATAATAATCAAAATTAGTTAAGGTATAAAAACTTAGTATATATAAAAAGTGCTATCTTTACGATAGCTTTTTTTTAAAGTAAATTTTTTAAATTTTGATGTTGATTATAAAAAAAGCACCTAAATTTTGTGCATTAATTTTTAATTCATTATTTTATAAATTTATGCTTTACACGACTTGTTATTTTTTGATTATAATTTTATAATTGACCAATGCAAAATGATTAAAAATGTCGCTAAAAAATTTTTTATTTTAAAATTTTGTTTTAAATTATTATCAACTTTATTTTTTATTAAGGATAAGTTAAACCATTAAAATTTATAATTTCATAAAATACTACTATAAATTCTTTATTTTTTTAAATAATTTAGTTTGTTTCTTATTCTTGTTAATGCATTGTCTACACTTTTTTTGGAGATATTAAGTTTTTTACTTATTTCTTCATAACTTGAATTTAGCAAAAATTCGTTCAAAATTTCAATTTCTAGTTTGCTCAATTTGTGATTAATTTCATTTTTCAAAAGTTTAAAACTTTCGTTCTCAATATAATTTTCTTCGGGCGAAAATATGCTTTCATTTGGGTATAAATCTTGCTGATTAATATCGTCAATCAAATCTATTTTGGCATGTTTATAAGCCTTTTTTAATGCTGTTATTATTTGTCTGTTTATGCAAATTGTTGCGAATGTTTTAAATTGAGCGTTTTTTTGTGTATCAAATTTTGAATAAGCATTAAAAAGCCCTATCATTCCTTCTTGAATAACATCGTTTAAGTCGGCACCAATAATAAAATATTTTCGTGCAATTTTTGTAACCAACACTTTATATTCATCCATTAAACTGTTTAATGCCATGGTATCGCCTGATTTTGCTTTTTCTATTAATTTTAGTTCTTCCATTTAAATCCTTTGTCTTTTAACTTCAAAAATACCTATTGCCCCTGCAACAGATGCATTTAAGGAATTTATTTTGTTTCCTATTGGAATTGAAACTATTTCATCGCACATGCTTTTTGTTAGTTTGCTAATTCCTTTACCTTCACTTCCAACAACCAAACAAGTGTGATATTTTAAGTCTTGCGAATATATCAACTTTTCTCCTGCTTCTAAACCATAAACAAATATGTTGTTCGATTTTATTTGTTTTATTGCATTATTAATATTGCTAACTTCACAAATTTTGATATGACTTGCTGCACCACTACTTACCCTAAAAACTGTTTCATTTACGCTTGCACTGCGATTTTTAGGAATAACAATGCCATCAACATCAGCACAAACACAAGTTCTTATTAAACTTCCGAGATTTTGTGGGTCTTCAATATTGTCTAAAACAACAATAAAAGCCATTGATTTTTTTTGGTTGTGATAATCTATAATTTCATCTAAAGAAGCATAGTTAAAACTTTCAATTTCAACGACAATTCCTTGGTGGTTTTTAAAGTTTGTAATTTTATTCAAAAAATCTTTTTCAACTAAAAAAGTGTTAGGATATAAATTTAAAACTTTTGATTTAAAACTTTCATCTATGTTTTTTTGTAAGTATACTTTTTTTATTTTCTTATTATTTTTTAAAATTTCTATACAGGTGTTTTTACCATAAATATTCATATTTTTTGTTCCTTTTAATAAAAATTTGTGTAATTTTGATATATTTTAGCATATTTTTTGCTATTTTTGATTAGAATTTACAATTTTAAAACTTAAATTTAATATTTCATTAAGTCTTTCAAAATCTTGTTTTAATGCTAAATATCCAAGTAAACTTTCAAAAGCGGTTGCATTCTTATATTCTTTTATGCTGGCATTTTTTGCAATATTGTTAGTTTTGCTGTTTTTTGCCGTTTTCACAATTTGAATTTCATCTTGTTTAAGCATGGTTGATAACCTTTCAATAACGCAACTTTGTGCCGATGCTTTTACATATTTTGTGGTGTTTGAATGAAGTTGTTTGACTCTGAAATTAGCCTCTTCAATTAATTTTTCACGAATATAAAGACTATGTATACTATCGCCCAAAAATGCTAATGAAAGCATGCTATAATTTTTTATATTCTTTTCATCAATTTTTATTTGAATTAAAATATTGTCTATTAAATTTTGCATAATATATTATATCATAAAATTTGAATTAAATAAAATATAATAATTCATTTAAAAAATATTTTTAAATTTTTAAATTCTATGTTATAATACTTTATATGGATATAGAAAATTTATTTAAAAAATACAAATTAGATATTGACAAACAAAAAAAGTTATTATTTAATAACTATTATGATTTTTTAATACAAAAAAACAACGAAATAAATTTAACTGCAATAACACAATTTGATGAAGTTTGGATTAAACATTTTTTGGATAGTGTTTTAATTGTGAACGACATCAAAAAAGATGCAAAAATTTTGGATGTAGGAACGGGCGCTGGGTTTCCTGGGGTTCCTCTTAAAATTATGAATGATAAGTTTAACATTGTTTTGCTTGATAGTTTAAACAAAAGAGTAAATTTTTTAAATGAGTTAATAGAATTGTTAAATTTAAAAAACATAAAAGCCGTACATGCTCGCGCTGAGGAATATATAAATGTTTCACGTGAAACATTTGATGTTGTAGTTTCAAGAGCGGTAGCGAAACTACCTACTTTGCTTGAATACTGTTTGCCTTATGTTAAGTTAGGTGGTTACTTTGTTGCATATAAAAGTATTAATATTGAAGAAGAAATTAGTGAATGTACAAATGCTTTAAAAATTTTGGGCGGAGAAATTGACAAAACTAAAACTAAAACCATTGATTTGGAAGGAAATTCTCGTACGCTGTTATTTATTAAAAAAGTTAAAAATACGCCTAATAAGTATCCAAGGGGACAAAATAAACCTAAAAATCAACCTTTATAAATGTTTCACGTGAAACATTATGTTAAAAGTTAATATTTTAGAAAAAAATAGCAAAAATGCGTGCTATTTTTTTTAATTCATGTTATAATTATTAAAGGAGGAAAGATTATGGCAAAAATTATTGCATTTTCAAACCAAAAGGGTGGAGTCGGTAAAACAACGACTTGTGTAAACATGAGTGCGTGTTTGGCAGGATTGGGTAAAAAAGTTTTATTGTTAGATTTAGATCCTCAAGGCAATGCAACCAGTTCTTTAGGGATAGAAAAAAATGAAAATTTAAAAAGCATTTATAATGTTATTTCTAATGATTCTAACATAGAAGATATTGTTAGAAGAACAAAATATAAAGGTCTTGACATTATTCCATCAGATATAAATCTTGCTGGTGCAGAGATTGATTTAGTACAGATGGATAATCGTGAAAAAATACTTAAAAATTCGCTAGATAGAATTAAAAATAGTTATGATTACATAACCATTGATTGCCCACCTAGCCTGGGTTTATTAACTATAAATGCTTTAACGAGTGCAGATAGTGTTATTATACCAATCTTGTGTGAATTTTTATCACTTGAAGGTTTAACGCAGTTAATGAATACTGTATGGCTTGTAAAACAGCATTTAAACAGTAACCTAGAGATTGAAGGTGTTGTTTTAACAATGAAAAGTGCTAGAAGTAACTTAGTAAATGAAGTATCAGCAGAGATTCGAAAATTTTTTGATAAAAAAGTGTTTAATACAGCTATTCCAAGAAATGTCCGTGTGGCTGAAGCACCTAGTTATGGTGAAGCGGTAATTGATTACGACCCAAAATGTAAGGGCTCTATTGCTTATATGGAACTTACTAAAGAGTTTTTAAGCAGAAACAACAACAAATAAAATGTTTCACGTGAAACATAAATATTTAAAAAGGGGATAAATTATGTCTATTAAAGGTGGATTAGGAAGAGGTTTGGAAAGTTTATTTTCAAATTATAACGGTATGAATAACAATGTTTCACATGAAACATTAGAAGATGAAGTGCTAGCAAATAAAGGTTCTGAAGGCGAAAGTATAAGAAAAATAAGTATTTCTTTGCTTGACCCAAATAAAGACCAGCCAAGAAAGAAATTTGATGAGGAAGCTTTGCAAGAATTAGCAAATTCAATTAAAATTCATGGGGTTTTGCAACCTATTCTTGTGGTTGAAAAGAATGGAAGATATCTTATTGTTGCGGGTGAAAGGCGTTTCAGGGCTAGTAAAATTGCGGGATTAAAAGAAATTCCTTGTTTAGTTGGCGATTTTAATGATAATGAGATTAAAGAAATAAGTATTATTGAAAATTTACAAAGAAAAGATTTGACTCCGATCGAAGAAGCAAAAGCAATTAAACAGTTAATTGATGAATTTGGTTGGACACAAGATGTTGTTGCTGAAAGACTAGGAAAAAGTAGGCCTGCAATTACTAACACATTAAGAATTTTAAACTTAGTACCCGAAGTTATTCAAATGATTGAAGATGGAAAACTTAGTGCTGGTCATGCAAAGAGTTTAGTAGTTGTTTCGGATCCCGAAGCACAAATTAGGCTAGCTAAACAGGTTTGTGAGAAAAAATTAACCGTTCGTGACTTGGAACAAGCCGTTAAGGTTAAAAAGACAAATCCTAAGGCAGAAGTTTCAACTAAGATTAGTCCGGAATTCCATGAGTTGATTATGGATATGCAACGAGTTTTTGGGACTAAAATTAGCGTTATGGGCAATGAACATCGTGGCAGAATATACATTGACTATTTTAGCAAAGATGATTTGGATAGAATATACGAATTAATTGATAGATTAAAATAATGTTTCACGTGAAACATTATTTTTTACAAACTATTATTTCATAAAGAATAAAAATTGTTTATAGAAATAGTATCAGTGTTTTGTTATAAGCACTTTTATATTATTAACAAAAATATAAACTTTAAAAATGTTTGAGGAACTCGGAAATTATTATACTTAATAACTCTATAGGTTTCAATAATGAAATCATATAGAAAAATTTAAATTATTTTAAAAATTATTTAAAAACGCTTGACACAATAACCCTAAAAATGGCAAAATTTTTAATGGATAAAAGAGTTTGTGCTACCACAAACTAATATAGAAACGAAACACTTGCGGTTGACCACACTTGCGGTTGACCACAGTAAGGTTAAGGTGGATAGTAACCATTTTAAACCAATATTAAACAAAAAAAGGTCAACCAAAAAGGAGGTTGATTTTTTTTAATGAAAACAAAAAGATTAAAAGGAAATATAATAAATAAAATACTAATAGCATTAATAATATTAGTATTAGTTTCAACCTTAATATTAACCCTAGCATATTTTCAAGACAAAAAAGAATATAGTGGAACACTAGATTTTGGAAATATAAAACTTAAAGTGAGCGGTGGAGTTGAAGGGGACGGAGTAACAACATCAACAAGTAAATTAGTATTTGACACCGCACGAAAGAAGAATAACGATAGTACTTGGACAGGCAAATATATGCCCGGCGACACGGTTGACTTAAACCTAACTGTAGGGTTAGAGAATAACAGTGAGCCCGCATATTATATAATTTCAATAACCGATGATAATGATGTTTTTGAAAGTGCGTATTACTATAGCGATGGTACAAAAACAGGGAATACATTAAATGTTTATGTGTTCGACAGAGCAAAAACCTATAAACAAAGCGACACAACAAAAACTGAATTGACAGGTAGTGATTTAAAAAATGTTGGAAAATTGTCTGCAGGAGATACCAATGCACAAAATCTTACAATATCAGCAAAGATAGATGAAAATTTTGAAGAACAAGGCATAAAAACCACAGTATATTGCAAAATCTTTGCCATACAACAAGCAAACCTAAGTGAAACCGATGCAAGAGCCGAAATAATGGGTGATATCGTTGGACTAGATACAAGTAAGTATAAGTATGTGAATTACCTTGAAAGTACTGGAGAACAATGGATTGATACTGGTTATGTTTACAAAACTAAACCTGAGATAAAAACGACAATATATTTAAAGACCACTTCATCTGGTGATGTTTTGGGCACTCAGACTATGAAGTCGACTTGTTTTATTGTTAATTATGATGGAGCGTATTGTTATGCTAGATATGGTAATAGTGATGCTTCATGCTATCTATATGGCTTTGGACTAGAAGAATGGGTAAATGTTTCATACGGAGAAGTTTGGAAAGAAAATGGTGTAGAAAAGTATCATAACACTGGGAATTATGATTTTTCTGGAAATACTGAAAGTTTATGGTTATTTTTAGGGAGATCGAATAACTATTTCCGTGGAAGAATGCAAATTGTTGAATTTTACGATGATGATGTCTTAGTAAGAAAAATGGTCCCTTGTTTAAGAAACAGCGACAACAAACCGGGAATGTATGACACAGTGAATAATGTTTTCTATGTTAATCAAGGCACTGGTGCGGACTTTTTGTGGGGTTAAAAATTGAATGCTTGAAATAAATTTTATTTCTGGCATTTTTTTACAAAAATAAATATTTTACAAAAACATTTTTACAAAATCTTTTAATAACTATTTTAGTATATTTTTCATATAAATATAAAAAGAATAATTGAGAATAATAACAATAGTATAATATTTTTTATTAAAACAAAATAAAAATTAAAAATTATAAAAAACTGTTGACAAAAGTTTTAAATTAATATATACTTTATTCGTTATTATGCGGGAGTGGCTCAGTGGTAGAGCGTTGCCTTGCCAAGGCAAATGTCGCGAGTTCGAATCTCGTCTTCCGCTCCAATTTTTTGGCACCATAGCCAAGCGGTAAGGCCAAGGTCTGCAAAACCTTTATGCCCCAGTTCGAATCTGGGTGGTGCCTCCAATTTCTTTACGAAATCAAACAAAAGACAAAAGCCTTACTATATGCCGAGGTGGCGGAATAGGCAGACGCAAGGGACTTAAAATCCCTCGGGGGAAACTTCGTACCGGTTCAAGTCC
The DNA here is from genome assembly GCA_934747965.1 of uncultured Clostridia bacterium. GTDB lineage: Bacteria > Bacillota > Clostridia > Christensenellales > UBA1242 > UBA7868. The sequence goes on along the minus strand of CAKVHI010000001.1, from coordinate 254,067 downwards.
GGTCCCCGGCACCAGATGACTAGGAATAGTCATTTTTTTTATTAGAGGGATTTTAAGTCCATTGGACTTAACTCCTGTCGGACCCAGACCGCAACAAGTTGCTCCCGCTCGCTTCCTAAAAACAACACACTGTGTTATTTTCTTAACGGGCTCGCCCCTCGGGGGGGGGGGACTTCGTACTCATTCTAATTATTAAACTTTTTTTATAAAATAAAGGAATTAAGAATATTTTAAGAGAAAAATTTTATAATTTTTTTATCATTTTTGATTTTTATTTTAATCTTTTCTCTTTTTAACACTTTATAATTAATAATTCATTACATTCTATAAGAATGTCAAAAAATTAATATTTATTTTTGTCTAGTTTTATTTATTTTGTTTGATTTTAAATTTTTATTTTTCTTAAATCTTTTTCCACTCAAAAGTCCATGATCTATACAATCGTTATACATATCAATTTCTAACTCTTTTATATTAAATCGATAAATCGTTTTAATTACTAGAGATAATTTTACTAAAGTTGTGATCGTATAAAAAAAGCAAAAATAAGCAATTAGCGTAAATAAAAAGATTTGCAAAAAATAAATTATTTCAGAAAATATAAAAATTATTATCATAGTTATAATTTTTGAAAATAAAGAATTTACATAACATTTATTACTGTATATTTCCCCTTGCAGAGTAAAGAAATTAACATTTTGATTATGATGTTTAATTTTTTCTTCTTGTTCTTTTAAGTATTTATGAGCCATAGGCAAAACAAAAGTGTAAAGTGAAAGGACAATAGAACAAAATGCAATATTAATAGTATTAATTATTTCTTTATTAAAATCTGGAGAGAATAAGAATATTAAAAATGCCGAAAAAAATATTACTAAATATGTAGCCAACTCGAAACCATTTTTAGTAAAAAAATCGCATAATTTAAAATATATAAAAGATTCTTTGGTAATTTTTTTTAATTCTTTATCGATTAACGCACAAAAAGTTGCGTTAAAGATAATGTAAATAACTAGTATCGCTAAAAGTATGTAGCTAAACCAAGAAATGAAAAATTGAATTACAAATCCAGCAAAAAGCAATAATAAGATAGGTAATTCAAATAAAAATTCTAATTTTTTTAATTTTTTTAACTTTTCAGATATTAAACCATTAAATGATTCGTTTATTTGCTTCTTAAACTGTTTATATTCTTTTTTTGTCATAATTACAATATAACATAAAAAGCAATTGGTTTATCAATTTCGACAAATTTCGTAAGGATTTTGTTTATTAAATTTTACTTTTTGGAAATTAAATTTTTAAATTTTTATTATCACTTTCTTAAATTTTTATATTCAAAAAATATTGACTTAATTGGGGGGGGGTGTGGTATGAGAAAAAGTTTTTATTTAGTTTTATTTTAGTTTTATCTTTCTGCGTTATGTTAATTCTTCCTATAAATCTTAGCAAAAATAATTAAATATATGCTTTATCGGAAGAAAAATCGGTGTTTTATGCACAATTAAACGAGCAGTCAAAGAAAATGCTTTTGAAAAGATGAAAGAAAATGACGACTTTCGTTTAAATAAAAGTTATGATTTATTAAAAAATAGTGTTTTAGACACAAGTTCAGTTTTAATGTATCAAAATGGTAACAGTCAAATTCTTAAAGATTTTGGTGCTGCGGGGACGCTTTCTATTTGGATAATCCTAAACTTTTTTATGTTGATTTTGACAAAATTTCTTTAAGTTTAAAAACTAATGAAAACGAATATTTTGCATACATTGATGCTGGAAGAAATAATAGCTTTTTGTTGGGATATGAAAACTTTTTTGAGTTAGAAAACGATATTGAAAGTTTTAATTCTGTTTTAAGGGAAATTAATTTAAAAATTTTTGAAAAATCAACAATCAAAGAAAAGATTATTGAAGCAAATAAAATTCTATGTGACAAATCTACATACAGTTTTGAAGCAGACGGCTCGAGCAAACAAAAGGCCCAAATTAGAACATCTTATGGGGCTTTAGTAAATGGTTTTAGCGTTTGTGAAGGATATTCAAAAAGTTTTAAACTTTTAATGGATGAACAAAATATTGAATGTATTGAAGTTATAGGTTATATTTACAATTCTGCTGGAGCTGTTGAGTCTCATGCTTGTAACAAAGTTAAAGTTTTAGGAAAGTGGTATTTGGTTAATTCCACACTAAGTGATAGTTCTAAAAAAGTTAATGATTATGTTTTGCTTGGAAATGAAAACTGCAATGAATATAAAGAAAGCAAAACAATTTCTAACAGTGGATTTGAATTCTCATATCCAACACTTGCAAGTTTTGATTATGGCACTGAAGAAATAAAAACCGAAGTGAGTTATGCTAGTTTGAATTACAGAACAACTCAAATAATTGATTATTCATATAAAAATTATTCAAGTGCAAAAGCCATGAAAGATGATGGTTTATATATTGTTGCAAGGCACGAATATTTTGATGATAATGGTAATTATGTTGGATTGAATAATGGTTTTTGCTTGTATGTTTATGATTTAGAAAACACTTTTGAAAATAATTCTAATGTTTTTAGCGCTCAATTTTTTGCAACAACTCAAGTTCCAGATATGGTGTAGTGATTATGTTGTTTATTCTGTGTTTGATGAAACTAAAGTTATTGCAAAAAGTGATATGATTGTTAATGAACATTATAATGCTGATGCAAATGCTCCAAAAGTGTTAAGTATGTCGCCAGAGCCAACAACAATTATGGATTGAAAACGCTTTTGATATTACTATAGAATATAACGCAGGATTAAGAATTAAAGATAGCAGTAAAAACATTTCTGTTTATGTATATAATGAAAAATCTAAAAATTTGTATGATTATGTTAAAGTTGAAAATTTAATTTTTGACGGAAACAAAACAATTTCTTTTAAATTTACACCTAGCAAAATGTATGAACATGATTCTTTGTCTTACAAATTTCTTCCAATAAATTTAGTAAGCAAAAACGGAGAAATTGCTCCGCATTTTGCAAGTTTGTATTTTGCAAGACCCTATGCTGTGTGCAGTAAAGTTTTTGATGACAATAGGCTTTATATTAATGTTGTTGCAAGCCCTGTTTTGATTGATAATCAAGATTTGAGCATGACAGGATTTTTGGATGGAAATGGAAAGCAAATGCTCAAAATCAAAGAAGCCAAATAGTTTTGGTTGCTAAAAAGCCAGCAGAAACGTTAAGTAGTCAAATGAAAGAAAATGCTAAAGAAACTTTAAATGTTGAGAGTGCGGATATTTTAAGTAGTTCTACTTACGAGCTTAATCTTAACATTTGTGGTGGAGTTACAAAAATCCCAGCGGGTTCGTTTGTTAAATTGGCTTTTGGCTTCCCTGAAGGTTACGGACCTAAAGATATGGCAGTTACATTCAAAGTTTTTCATTTGGTGGACAAAAGGAAAGTTATTAATTCATCGTGGAGGGGATGACCCAATTTTGTGCTTTGACTATATCACAAAAAATGCGGAAAACAATATGTTTATGTTTATTTTTGTTCACGAAGATGGCGAAAATTATATTTGCGTGCTTAAAAAGATTTCTTCAAAGGTTTATAAAATTTCCGATTTTGTAAAAAGTGATGACATAAATATTCCTTTTGTTTTTGATGAAAAGGTTATAGGAAAATGGAAATCTGTAGATTATTGTGAAAAGATTGAAGATTTCAAAAAAGAACATTCAGACAGCGAAGATTTATGGTTAAAAACGATTGAATTCTTTGAAGACGGGAGTGTTGTTAGAACACATTTTAATGGAAAAGAATGGCATGATAAATGGTCTAAAGGAGTGTAAATAGACTTAACTAAAAATGTCGTTTCTAAATATATTTTCAAAAACGTGAACGGGGAAGAATTTATGCTTATGGAATGGAAAATGGGAAATTACATTTACGCAGGCATGGATCCAGAATATTATGTTTTTAAGAAAATAAAATAATATAAACAATGTGAAATTGCTTTGTTCGTTTCAATTACAAATCAAGTTTGCGTTTGCAAACTTGATTTTTCTAAACTGATTATTGTTTGAAAAATCATCAGTTGCTGGTAAATGTGGTTTCGCCCCACTTTCCGATAATTTCGGATAATATAATTAAACAAGCCAAAATAAAGTTTATTTTGTGCTTGTTTTTATTTTCATAAATTACTATTGATTTTTAATTGTTGTTGTGGTATTATCTTTAAAGAGGGAATTATGATTACTATTTCAGCTTTTGCTATTTTAGGAATAACTGCAACTTGTTTTGTAGGCGTTCCTGCTGCATTTTCGTTATTTTGTAAAAATCAAAAGGTCAACAAGATATTATCAATTATCGGGATGATTTCTTTTAGTGCGTTTGCTCTTCTTCTTGCATTGCCAACACGAAACTTTCAAAATTTTATGCTTACACTTGATTTTCACGCAAGTTCGCCTTGGTTTAATCGTATGTTTAGTTTAGGTTTGGGTGCATTAGACTCTTTTGAAGTTTTGGTTAATTGCTTAATGTTGGCTCCGCTTGGCGTTATGGCTTGTCAAAATGCAAAGGCTAGAGGCAAAAAAACAGCAAAATTAGCCTTATTGGCTGGACTTTTATTGAGCGCTACCATAGAAGTTTGTCAGATGATTTTGCCTTTTGGAAGATACCCTACGGTTATTGATATTTGTTGGAATGTTTTGGGTGCTGGAATTGGCTGTGTTTGTTTGAATATTTGCCATAAGATAAAAAACTTTTTTGTTAGAAAGAAAAGCAAAATTAATGAAAAATCTGAAAATCTTGAGAATGAAAAAACTTTTGAAAAATGTAAAGCAAAAACTAGAAAGATAGAAAAGCAAAAACTTATTGAAAATTCTAAAGTTACTTCACAAAAAGAAGAACAGACAGAATTAAATTTTAATAGTTAAAATATAAAAAAGAATTGGGATATAGTTTATCCTAATTTTTTAACGCATTAAAGTGTCAAGACCTGTTGTGGGTTCATCAAATATCAAAATTTTTGGGTCATTCATCAAACTATTAAGGTCAAGACAGTTAATCAGAGATGCTGTTATAAGTTTGTCAAACAAGTGCTAATTTCAAACTCTAAAATCAATGCTTTTAACTTAAGTTTCGTTGTTAATGCTTTGACAGGAATGTATCTAGATTATTTAAAAAATAATTCAGAATTTTATTTAGAAGAAATAGGAAAAAGAACGATAGAGATTTTAAACAAAATTTTTGATACATAACTTTTTATAAAAGTTTGAATTATGTTTTTAAATTTGTTTGAAAAAATGCGTTTAATAAGTTATAATATTAATATATATAATTAAGGAAGTAAGATGATAAATTTAGCTTTATACAGGGAGTATCGCCCAAAAAATTTTGATGAAGTTATTGGGCAAGACCATATTGTAACAACTTTAAAAAATCAAATTTTAACTCAAAGTTTGAGTCATGCCTATTTGTTTTGTGGAACAAGGGGAACGGGAAAAACCAGCACAGCCAAAATTTTTGCAAAAGCAATAAATTGTTTGAACAGTGTCAATGGCTCTCCTTGCCTTGAATGTGAAGTTTGTAAGCAATTAAATTCAAATTCTAATCTTGATATTTTGGAAATTGATGCCGCTTCAAACAACCGAGTTGATGAAATAAGGGAACTTCGTGATAAAATCAAATATCCACCAGTTGTTGGAAAATATAAAGTGTATATTATCGATGAAGTGCATATGTTAACAGACAGTGCTTATAATGCACTTTTAAAAACTTTGGAAGAACCACCAAAACATGCAATTTTTATTCTTTGCACAACCGAAGTGCATAAACTTCCAAAAACAATTCTTTCAAGATGTATGCGTTTTGACTTTAAGTTGGTATCCAACCAAGATTTGGTTAATTTGCTTGCAAAAATTTTTAAGGAAAAACAAATTAATTTTGAACAAGAAGCCCTAAATCTTATTGCTTCTCGTGGGGAAGGAAGTGTTAGGGATACTTTGTCGGTTGCTGATTTATGTGTTGCATACTCAAACAAAAATGTAACTTATGAAAATTGCTTGAAAGCACTTGGGGCGTCAAATTTAGATAGTTTAATAAAACTTTGTGATGCTATTGCAAACAATAATGGAGAAGATCTTTTGGTTGAACTTCATGATTTAGCACTAAGTGGCAAAAATTTTACTATCTTAAACAAAGAAATATTAAGTCATTTAAAAACCTTGCTTGTTGTAAAAACTGTTAACAATTCTCAGAAATTTTTGATGATGCCAGATGATTATTATTCAAAAATAAAAAATCAAGCCGACAAATTTTCACAAGAAGATTTGTTAAATATAATGACAAAACTTTCTAACATAGAAACACAACTTAAATTTTCGATTGATGCAAAAACTATGCTTGAAATAACATTGTTATCTTTGCTTAAAATTGAAAATGAAAATTCTTTACAAAAAAAAACGATAGTTGAAGATAAGTTTGAAGATAAAAAAAAAGATTTAATTACGAAGGATGAAACAAACAAGATTTTAGAATCAAAAGATGCAAGTGCTAAGTCGTTAGTTGCAAAAATATTAAAGTATTTACGAGAAAATAATTGTCATCTTTTAAGCTCTATTTATCAAAGTTTTACTCAAGCAGAAATTGAGGATAATTTGCTTAAAATTACTTTTGATGGCGAAAACAATAAAGAAATTTTAGAAAATGTGGATAATAAAAACTTAATTAATGATATAATAAAAGAGAGTAATGTAAAAATATGTTACATCTTTAACAAAAAAATTGAAGAACAAGACACTGTCAGTGTTCTAAAGCAAAAATTTAGTGAAATAGAAATAAAGGAGTAATTTATGAATAATTTTAGAGGTGGCTTTGGTGGCTCAATGGGTGGCATGAACATGCAAAAACTTATGCAACAAGCACAAAAGATGCAAGAAGAAATGCAAAAAAAACAAGAAGAACTTGAATCTTCAACAGTTTCAAGCACTGCTGGTGGTGGAATGATTAATCTTGAACTTAATGGTAAAAAAGAAATTGTTTCAATCAAAATAGATCCTCAAATTGTTGACCCAGAAGATACTGAAATGCTTGAAGATATGATTAAAGCGTGCTTTAACGATGCAAGTCAAAAAATAGATGAACTTAAAAAATCTACGATGGGAGATATGGGGAATTTGCCCTTTTAACAATGATTAGCCAAGATTTTGATAAATTAATTAACAGTTTCACAAAACTTCCAACAGTAGGGCTTAAAACGGCTGAAAGATATGCTTATTCAATAATAAATATGTCTAAAGAGGACGCTGAGAGTTTGGCAAGAAATATTTTGAATGTAAAAGACAAAATCAAACTTTGCAAAATTTGTGGAAATTTCACAACAAATGAAATTTGTGAAATTTGTGAAAACCGAAAAAGTGATATAATTTGTGTTGTAAAAGAAAGTAAAGACATTAAGAATTTTGAAAAAATAAAAAATTTTAATGCTCTTTTTCATGTGCTTAACGGAACACTTAGTCCAATAAAAAATATATCTCCAGATGACTTAAATATAAATTCTCTTTTAAAACGGGTTTCAGGTGGAGATGTAAATGAAGTTGTGCTTGCTTTGGGCACAGATGTTGAAGGCGAAGCAACAAGTTTATATTTGGCAAAACTTTTAAAACCTTTAGGCATTAAAGTTTCAAGGCTTGCGCAAGGTATAAGTTTGGGGGCTGAAATAGAATATGTTGACAGTGCGACTTTGCAAAGATCTTTCTTTGACAGAAAAGAAGTTTAATCAAAAATATTATTAGGAATAATAAGATTTATCAGATTTTAAACTTGCATAATAAAAAACAAGGACAATGCATTAAAGCAAAGTCCCTTTTTATTAGTTTCAAAAATAAACTCACAATGTTCTTTTTTTTCATTAAAATTTTTTTCTTAGTTTAAAACATTTTTTTTGTGGTGTTGCAAAGTGTTAAACACTTAACTTGTTTTGCACCACTTTTCAAAAGCGTTCTTGCCAAACTTCCACAAGTTGCACCTGTTGTGAAAACATCATCACAAATTAAAACTTTTTTGTTTTTGATTAATTCGGGTTTAACAATTTCAAAGCAATTTTTCATATTCTCAAATCTTTCTTGCGCAGTTTTTGTTCGTTGGCTGTCTGTTTCCTTAATTTTCACTGCAACATCAAAACGAACATTAAATTTTTCTTTAAAACTTTCAAGCAAAAGTTCAGTTTGATTATAACCTCGTTTCTTCAACTTGGTTTTGTGAAGAGGAACAGGAATTATTATGTCGGCATCTAAAAGCTCTTCATGGTGAACAAAGAAATCAAATAGTAAATTGCTTAGAGCATTAGATAAATATTGTTTGTTGTTATATTTAAGATTGTGAACAATATTAACCATATTTTCCTCATAAACAAAAACAGCTCTTGCTATCTTAAAACTTGTGAAAGTGTTTTTAACACATCTTTCACACAAGTCGCCACAGCCAGTTATTTTTGTTCCACAAACTTTGCAATAGTTAAAGTTGTCCAAAAATTGAAGTTTGCTTAAACAATTATCACACAAACAAAATCTTTCATTATCAAAAATTTCACTGCCACAACAAATGCAGTGAATATTTTTCGGAAAAAGTAAATCTTCGGCAAAATTCTTTAAGGTTTTCAAAAAATTTTTCATATTATATCAAAAACAAAATAATGATTGCAAGAAAACAAATAATTGATGACACATTAAAATCTACTTTTTTGTTTTTTGCATAGTTTACTATGTTCATAACAAGAGAAACTCCAGCAAATGAGGCTGAAATAAAAAACCAAATTCCATAAAAAGCAAAACTGATTACACCGCAACACATCAAAAATTTCATGAAAAGTGAAAATAGCACAGAAAGAGTTGCAAGCGTTAAAGCAACATATCTTTTTGAAAATGCTATTGAAAAGAAATTAGATTTTCGGATGTTTGTGTTTGAATAATTATAGTTTTGTGCTTGATTTGTGGAATTGCTGTTTGCATTTTCATCATATTTGATTTCAACTTCATCATCAACAATAATTTTATCATCTAAATTCATTTTAAAAATCCTTCCTTAAAACAAGTATATATCAAAAAGTTTAATTTAGCAACTGCTTTTTTTAATTTTTTGTGCAAAGCATATAACTTTTGTAAAAAAAAGTGTTATAATTAATATATGAGTTATATTGACAAAGCAAAACAAAATTTAGAAAATTTAAGAAACAAAAAAGATATTTATGTTTTAGGAATTGAAAGCTCTTGTGATGAAACGGGAGTTAGCATTGTTAAAAATGGGAGAGAAATTATTTCAAATATTGTTTCCACTCAAATTGACATTCACAAACGCTTTGGCGGTGTTGTTCCTGAAATTGCCAGCCGAAATCATATTATGCAAATAAATAATTGTTTAACTTTGTGTTTAAATCAAGCAAATTTAACACTGAAAGATATTGATATTATTAGCGTTACTTATGGGGCTGGGCTGATTGGTGCTTTAATGGTGGGTGTTAACTTTGCAAAAGCACTTGCCTATAGCATGAATAAACCACTAATTAAGGTTGATCATATTAAAGGGCATATAAGTGCCAATTATTTGTGTTTTAAAGATTTGAAACCTCCTTTTTTGTGTTTACTTGTGAGTGGTGCTCACACAGAAATTTTAAAGGTTAAAGACTATAATAGCTATGAACTTTTAGGAAGCAGTTTAGATGACGCTTGTGGCGAATGTTTTGATAAAGTTGCAAGAGTTTTAAATCTTGAATATCCGGGAGGGCCAAAAATCGAAAAATTGGCAAAAAGTGGAGAACCTAATATTACTTTTATGAAAGAAAACAGGGAATTAAATCAAACATTTAATTTTAGTTATTCGGGTTTAAAAACTGCCGTGATTAATTATATTCACACAAAAAAACAAAACGGCGAAGAACTTAAGGTCGAAGATATTTGTGCGTCTTTCCAAAAGCAGGCTTTTGATGAATTAATAGAAAAAACGATAAAAGCAAGCAAACTTTGTGGAAGCGAATATTCAAATATTGTTATTGCTGGCGGTGTTTCAGCAAACGAATACCTAAGGCAGAATTTGCTTGTGAAAGGCAAAGAAAATGGTTTAAATGTCTTTTTTCCAAAAATTTCACTTTGCACCGACAATGCTGCAATGATTGCTTCGTGCGGGTATTATAATTTTGTAAAAAATGAAAATTTGTCAGATTTAACACTAAGCCCTAAAGCTAGGATAGATTTAGAATAAAAAGTTTAGTTATTAACATTAAAAAAATGAAAAAACCTACAAAAATTAGGTTTTTTTTGATGCTTTTCTTAATATACATAATTTGAGGAAACAAAATTAGTGAATAAAAATTTTTATAGCAAAAGCATAGAACAAACAATAAATGAACTTAATGCAAATATTAGTGGACTTAACAAAACTGAAGCAGAAAACAGATTAAAGAAATTTGGAAAAAACGAACTTCCAAAAACTAAAAAACAAAGTGGTTTTGTGAAGTTTTTGTTGCAATTTAAAGATATAATGGTGATAATTTTGTTGATTGCTGCCGTTATTTCAACAATAATTGCTGTTGTTCATAAAAATTATTCTGACCTTTTTGAGGGTGGAGTTATATTTTTTATTGTAATTTTAAACGCAATTATTGGTGTTATTCAAGAAAGTAAAGCCGAAGATGCATTAGAGAGTTTGAAAAAAAGCACTGAGCCCGATTGTAAAGTTTTGAGAGAAAATAAAATTATTAAAATAAAAACAAGCAATCTTACAATAGGTGACATTGTGGTTTTAGAGGCGGGTGATATTATTCCAGCCGATTTAAGACTTATTGAAACGCATAATCTTAAATGTGATGAAAGCAGTTTGTCGGGTGAATCTGTTTCAACAAATAAAGATGCAACTGTGGTTTTGAGTGAAAACACAATGCTTGCAGATCGAAAAAATATGGCGTATTCTTCAACGATTGTTACAAGCGGAAGAGGATGCGGAGTTGTTATAAGTGTAGGAATAAACACAGAAATTGGCAAAATTGCTTCGATGATTAACAATTCAAGCAAAGATTTTTCGCCTTTAGAAAAATCAATAAAAAAATTAGGCAAAATAATTTCAATTTCAGTTGTAATAATTGCATCTATTATATTTTTTGTTGAAATTTTTTTCGCTGAAGCAATTAATATTTTAAATGCATTTTTGGGTTCAGTAACTTTGGCGGTTGCGGCAATTCCAGAAAGTTTGCCTGCAGTTATCACTATTATAATGGCAATGGGGCTTCAAAACCTTGCAAAAAAGGGTGCGATTGTAAAAAGACTTAAAGCCGTTGAAACTTTGGGAAGTTGTGAAATTATTTGCTCAGACAAAACAGGCACCTTAACGCAAAACAAAATGAAAGTTGTTAAATTTTCATATAATTTAAAAACTTATTCTTCAGTCGAAAACGAGTCATCAGAACTTGATATTTTAACAAAATCTATGATGCTTTGCAATGATAGTTTTGTTGGAGAAAACAATCAATATGTTGGAGATCCAACTGAATGTGCTCTTTTGGATTTTTGCAAAAACATTAAGATGAATATTGAAGCAAAACAAAAATATGAAAGAGTGTTTGAAATTGGTTTTGATTCTAAGCGAAAACTTATGAGCACGGTAAATAAAATTGAAAATCAAACAATTTGTTTCACAAAAGGGGCTTTTGATAAACTGATTGAAAAATGTTCGCATATCTTGCTTAATGGAGAAATAAAGCCTATTGATGAAAAAATTATTTCTAAGTTATCTGAAATCAACAACAATTTAAGTTTAAAGGCACTAAGGGTGCTTGCATTTGCCTATAAAAACACAAAAAACATAACAGAAAACCTAGAACAAGACCTGGTTTTTGTTGGAATGGCTGGGCTTATTGACCCACCAAGAGAGGAAGCAAAAGAAGCAATAAAAAAATGTTTTAAGGCGGGTTTAACTCCTATTATGATTACGGGCGACCACCAGAACACGGCTTATGCCATTGCAAAAGAACTTAATATCGTACAAAACAAAAATCAAGTGATTACAGGCACGCAGTTAGATAGCCTTTCAGATGATGAATTGCTTGAAAATTTAAGTAAATTTAAAGTTTTTGCAAGGGTTAGCCCCGAAAATAAAGTTAGAATTGTAAAAGCCTTTAAAAAACAAGGCAAGATCGTTGCAATGACGGGCGATGGCGTAAACGATGCTCCAAGTTTAAAAATAGCAGATATTGGTGTTGGAATGGGAATAACTGGCACAGATTGCGCCAAATCAGCATCAGATTTGATTGTAACAGATGATAATTTTGCAACAATAGTTGTGGCTGTTGAAGAAGGAAGAAAAGTTTATGCCAACATTCAAAAAACAATACAATTTTTGCTAAGCACAAATATTGTTGAAGTTGTTACTATGTTTTTGGCAATAGTACTATTTCCAACATTTAACTATCTTTTCCCGGCACAATTGTTGTTCATAAATTTGGTTACAGATAGTCTGCCTGCATTCAGTTTGGGTGTCGAAAAGGCTGAAACCGATGTGATGAATAAAAAACCTCGAAAAAGCACAGACACAATATTTTCGGGCGGGGTTGGAAGAAACATAATTTATCAATCAATTTTGCAAACAATAATTATAATGATTGTTTTTGTGTGGGGAATAAAAACAACTACGAATGAAACAGCGTCAACAATGGTGTTTATGATAATAAGTTTTATGCAACTATTCCATTCAGTAAATTGCAAAAGCGAAAAAAGCATTTTCAAAATAAAACTTTTTAACAACAAAGTTTTCAATATTTGTATTGTTTCAACACTAATTTTAAATATATCTGTTTTTACGCTTCCGGTTTTCCGCGAAATATTTAACATATCTTGCTTAAATTTTGTTCAATGGGTGGTTGTTATAGTTGCATCAATTTCAATTATTCCACTTGTTGAGTTGTCAAAACTTGTAATCAGAATTTTTGATAAAAAGAAAAAAAATAGGGCAAATTAAGTTTTGCTCTTTTTTTAATAAAGTTAATTTATTTTTACCAAAAAACGCTCTAAAATTAAACAATTTTTTAAACAAACTGCTTTAAATAAATTGTAAATTTTAGTTTTTTTGATATAATCTTTGTAAGGAGATAAATTTGAAAAAAATATTTACTTTTTTTAAAGGTTATAAAAAGCAAATGATTTCGGCACCTTTGTTTAAGTTTTTTGAAACAGTTACCGATATTATAATTCCGCTTCTTGTTGCAAATATGATAGATATTGGTGTAAAAAATCATGACCTTAATTATATTATACTTTGGGGAAGTATTGTTATTTTGCTTAATTTTATAGGAATTATAAGTGCTGTTACTTGTGCAAAATTGTCGGCAAAGGCGTGTAGTGGTGTAAGTTATGAAATAAGAAAAAATCTATACGCTCATATCAACACTTTTTCGCACGCTGAACTTGATAAATTTGGAACAGCAACTTTAAATAATCGTATTACTCACGATGTTACCCGAATTGATACTGCTCTTGGGATGTTTTTAAGAACAGTTATGCGAACGCCATTTTTAATTATTGGCTCAACAATAATGGCAATGTTAATAGACTTAAAACTATCCTTATTATTTTTAATTGTTGCACCATTGATTTTGCTTGCTGTGTTTATTATTTTAAAGTCAACCGAACCACTTTATGATAAATCTCAAAAAAACTTAGATAAAGTTTCAGAAATTACTCGTGAAAATTTGCAGGGCGTGCGTGTAATTCGTGCTTTCAACAAACAAGATTATGAAACAAAGCGTTTTGAAATTGCATCAAAAAATTTGCGAAAATCTTCGGTAAAGGTTGTTTCTATTTCTTCTTTATTAAATCCAATCACAGGAACAATAATTAATTTTGCAATAATTGCTGTTATGTGGTTTGGTGGCTTGCAAGTAAACAGCGGAAGTTTAACTCAAGGTCAAATTATAGCATTTGTAAACTACTTGCTTCAAATTTCAGCCGCACTTGTTTCTCTTGCAAACTTGATTATTGCATTTATCAAAGCATTTAATTGTGCGGGAAGAATAAATGAAGTTTTTGAAACTAAGCCTTCAGTTATAGAAACAAATCATGACGAAACAATAAACGCCATTCAAGATGCTCCAAAAATAGAATTTAAAAATGTTACTTTTAGTTATTCAAACTCAGCAAAACCTGCGGTCAAAAATTTAAGTTTTAAGGCTTATAGTGGTCAGACAATTGGAATAATTGGCGGAACAGGAAGCGGAAAAAGTAGCGTAATAAATTTAATACCACGATTTTATGATACAACTAGTGGCTCAATTTTGATTGACGGAGTGAATGTTAAAGATTATAGTTTTAGTCAATTAAGGTCAAAAATTGGATTAGTGCCTCAAAAGGCTGTTTTGTTTAAGGGCACAATCAAGGATAATCTTCGTTTTAGAAAGCCAGATGCAACTGTTGAAGAAATGCAAAAGGCTTTGAATATTTCGCAAAGTGAAGAATTTGTTATGAATATGCCAGAAACTTACAACACAAAAGTGCAAGCAGGTGGCAAAAATTTTTCGGGTGGGCAAAGACAGCGTTTGACCATTGCAAGGGCATTAGTAGGCGACCCAGAAATTTTGATAATGGATGACAGTGCATCAGCCTTAGATTTTGCAACCGAAGCGAGTTTAAAAAAGGCACTAAAACAGCAAATTAATTCAACCCTAATTTTGGTTTCACAACGAGTTAATACAGTTAAAAATGCAGACTTAATCATTGTTATGGATAACGCAAATATTGCGGGAATAGGAAAGCATAAAGAATTGTTAGAATCGTGCGAAGTGTATAACAATATTTATCAATCACAAAATAAATAAAAGGAGGATTAATATGCAGAAAGATGAGTTAAATAGTAAAAAAGAGCAGCAAAAGCAACGCAAACTTCAAAAAGCAATAGCTATGCTTCCAGAGCCTTCTTTTAATAACCCTGAAAAAGCCCAGCCAATAACCGAAATTAAAGTGCCAAGCGTAGTGCCAGCAACAATAAATAATCCTCAACTAATTCAAACCGAAGAAAAAGCCAAAAAAATTATTGATGC
Organism: uncultured Clostridia bacterium; assembly: GCA_934747965.1. Taxonomy (GTDB): domain Bacteria; phylum Bacillota; class Clostridia; order Christensenellales; family UBA1242; genus UBA7868. The sequence goes on along the minus strand of CAKVHI010000001.1, from coordinate 239,019 downwards.
ACCAATCATTCTTGACACAAATTCAAAGAAAATAGAATCTATAGCAAAAATTCGAAAGCCTAAAGCAAAATCTACAATTCTTCGAACTTTATCTTACCTAAAAAAATATTGGTATTTACTTGTTTTTGCAATTATCTTTGCTTTAGTAAATTCAATTTTTGAAATTTTCATTCCACTAATCATAGGTGAAGCGATAGACCATATAATTGGTGTGGGGAATGTAAACTTTGATGCAATAAAAATGTATGCAGTTTATCTTGCTGTTTGCATTGTTGGATTTGCTTGCTTTAAGTGGTTACTATCAAGAACGGCAAACGGACTATCATATAAAGTTGAGCAACAAATGCATAACGATATTTTTAGAAAGTTTAATAAAGTGCCAATTAAATATATAGACTCTTCAAGTCATGGCGATTTACAAAGTCGTATGATTAATGATGTAGATTTGATAACTGACGGATTTGTTATGGGTTTAACTACATTTTTTGATGCGTTGGCGACTATTGTTTTAACATTAATTTTTATGTTCCGAATAAGTCCTGTGATTGCAATAGTAATTATTTGCATAACACCTATTTCTATGATTGTTGCATCAATTATTGCAAAAAAATCGCATAAATTGTTCAAGAAACAGGCAAAAAGTGTTGGAGATTTATCTGGTACACTTGTTGAAATGGTTGGAAATCAAAAAATAGTTAAGGGTTTTTTGTATGAAGACCGCTCAATAGATAAATTTGATGAAATAAACACAAAACTTAAGCAAGTAAATGAAAAAGCAATGTTTTATTCAACTCTTTCGGCTCCTATAGCAAGGTTTATTAACGGGCTTTTATATGCAACTGTTGCAATAATAGGTTGTGTTTTGTGCTTAAAATCTAAAATGACTGTTGGTGAAATTTCAGTTTTGCTAACATTTGCAAACAAATATACAAGACCATTTAATGATATTGCCGATGTTTTTGCAGATTTGCAAGCAGCATTTGCATCAGCCGTTAGGGTATTTAATGTGCTTGACATGAAAAATGAAACAAGTGATGTCGGGCTTCCTGAAATTGAAAAATGCACTGGCGAAGTTGTGTTTAATAATGTTGATTTTTCTTATTCACAAGATAAAAAATTAATTCAAAACCTAAATCTTAATGTAAAAAAAGGTCAAAAAGTGGCAATAGTTGGTCCAACAGGATGCGGGAAAAGCACAATTATAAATTTGTTGATGAGATTTTATGATGTCGACAAAGGTCAAATTATTGTTAGTGGGTATCCTATCAGTCAAGTAACTCGAAAAAGTTTGCGTGCCCAATATGGAATGGTTTTGCAAGAAACATGGTTGTTTTCGGCATCAATAAAAGATAACATTGCTTATGGAAAAGAAAATGCAACAGATGCTGAAATAAAAAAAGCAGCGAAACTTTCGGGCGTAGATCACTTTATTCAAACAATGCCTCATGGTTATGATACGATAGTAAACGAAAACGGCGATAATTTATCTCAAGGGCAAAAACAATTAATTTGTATTGCAAGGTTAATGCTTGCAAAACCACCAATGCTAATTTTGGATGAGGCAACTAGCAACATAGACACCCGAACAGAACTTGCTATTTCACAAGCATTCAATAATATGATGAAAAACAAAACAAGTTTTATTGTTGCTCACAGACTTTCAACTATAGTTTCTTCCGATTTGATTTTGGTTATGAATAAAGGAAATATTATTGAACAAGGAACACATAAAGAGTTGCTTGCAAAAAAAGGCTTTTATTATAATTTATATAATAGTCAATTTAGTAAATATTAATTTGCACCAAAAACATCTTTGGTGCTTTTTTTGTTAATTTCTGTTAATCAATTTGTAAAAATACAAATTCATGTTATAATAATTTTGATAGTTTATTATAATTTAAACAAAGGGAACAATGAAAAAAAGATTATATATTTTAAAACATTCTTATCCTCAAAAGGTTAAAATTGTTTGCGATGACTCAAATTTTAACAAAGAATATTCTTATGATTGTTATGAAGAATTTGAAAATGAAATAGATTATTTGCTTTATCTTTCAAATAAAAAAGGCTACAAAGTATATCTATTTTTAATACCCCATATAAACAGAATGTTGGTTTTTGATAGCGTATTTAGCTTTTACAGTCAAAGTGGATATATTTTGTTAGATTTTGTTGATATAAAGTTTTATGACTATGATGAAAACAAAAATAGAAACATTTTTGATGATATGTTTCAATATTATCTTGATTTGTCAAATAGCATCGAAAACAAGTATAACGATTTGCTTGTTGCATTGAATTTAAAAACAAACAAAAATTTTGTTAATGCGGGCGAAAGTTTGCTTAGATTTTTAATAAAAGATGCTGTTTTTGATAAAGGAGATACGCTTGAAATTTGTCAAAATCTTTCAAAAAATTTTTTAACAAACAAAAAACTAGCAGACCTTGTTGTAAAAAAATATAAATTTGAAAGTTTTGTTAAAACAATGAATAAGCCTTTGAGTGAAAAACATGACAAGACAAAGCGAAATAAAATTATTGCAGATTGTGTAAAGGCCTTTTTGTATGCAATTTTTATTGTCAGCCAAAATATTGAAGATTTAAAGCAAATTGTTCGAGATTTTATTTTCTCTACCGAAGATTTTGTTTGTAATCAACAAAATATTTGGGAGAAATATAAAACTTTAAGTGATAATTTGTTAGAAAATTTTAATTCAAAAATTGCTAGTGAAATTACTTTTAAACAAATAGAAAAAATAATTAATGCAAAATTTGATTATAAAATGCAAATGTTTTATTCCTTGCTTGAAGATTTTGGTTTTCAATTTACAAAATTTGATTTTAAAAACAAAATTGCTTATTTTAAAAAGTTAATATTTTAAATATATTTATTAAACAAAATTATTTTTGTTAAAAGGAGAAATTATGGAACAAAAAGAATTTAATTTAAAAGAACTCACTTTATGGGCTGAAAAAGGAAATTTAGAGGCATTAAATAAACTTGGAAATTACTATTATGATTTGTCAAAGGAAGATGTAACTAATGAAGAATATAACAACAAAACATATTATTATTTAAGCAAAGCCTATGAAAAAGGTTTAAGCGAAGGCAATTTGAGCCCAGAAATTGCAAACAAATATGCAAATTGCTTTTGTTTTGGTGTTGGAACAAAAAAAGATGATGCAAAAGCCTTTGAATTATTTAAGTATCCTGCCTTTTATGGCCGAATGAATGCACAAGAAAATTTGGCTCTATCATATTTGCACGGGCAAGGAACAGAAAAAGATTTGGATAGAGCAATATATTATTTTAATCTTGCTGAAAAACAAAATTCAATAAAGGCTTGCAACTGGCTTGCAGTGATACATTTTTATAAAGATTATAACAGAGAAGATTTAAGTTTAGCATACAAGTTTGCTTTGCGAGCAAAAGATAGTTTTCCACAGAACATGGCAATAATTTTGGGGCTTTGTTGTGAAAGTGGCAGAGGCACAGAAAAAAATACTATAAAAGCCAAAGAATATTATAAGTTGGGAATGAAATATAACAGACCAGAATGTGAATACTCTTATGCTGTGTGCTTGCTTAATGAGGAAATTTTTGACGAAAATGAAGAAGAAGCAATAAGGTTATTAAAATCAGCACGAGATAAAGGTTATGGTCCTGCTGCGAAAAAACTTGAAAACTTGGGTGTTAAATAGGAGGGGGTTATGAAACAAAAAGATTTTGAAAGAGCCTTGAATTTGGAACATGAAAAAGTATGTGATATGACAGAACAACAACGAAGAGATTATTTTGATGAAATTATATCAACAGTAAAATCTTTAAATTTTGACTTTCAAAAAATTTATGTTGTTGACAAAAAAACAAAAAAAATAAAGTATGATTTTGAAATCATCCCTGCCGTATATATTCTGATGATTTTTCAATCAGCCAATAATAGTTATGTTAGCACGCAAGATTATGTAGATATTGGTATTTTCGCAATGAGCGCTTTGTTTCATGAAGCCGACACTAATGGCTTATGTGAAAAGGAAATTGATGTGCTTAGCGATATGTCGGGAGGTATTTGCCCAGTTTTGCTTAATAATAACATGATTATGGAAGCAAAGCAATTAATTGAGCGTGTCATTGAATTAATAAAAATTTGCAAAAAACCAAATGTTAAAACTTTAGATAATCAAGCAAAACTAATTTTCAGACTTGGAAATATTTTGTTTGTAAATCGTGATTTTGAATCTTCATTAAATTGTTTACTTGACGCAAAAGAAATTTTGAATAGACTTTATAGTATAGACAAAAATAGTATGCCTTTTGACACTTATTTTTTAAATAGCAGTTCACTTTTAAATTGTTACATACAATTAGGTAATGTTAGTGAAATTTATAAGATTCAACAAGAAGTTGAAAATTTTTATAAAAAGTTGAGTAATAAAGAAAAAGAGCAAATTAATTTACAATATATTATGTTCCTAAATTCTTTTGGGGATAGTTTAGTTAAACTAGGAGAGTTTGATAAAGGTCAAGAAATTACTGATAAAGCAATAAACGCTTTTGAAAAAATGGATAAGACAGACCTTGTTGTTGACATGATAAGTCAGGCTTATATGATAAAACATGTAGCATATTTTTATGAGCAAAATTATCAAAAAGCCGTTGCTTGTGCAAAAAAAGCGGTTGATTATGTAAATCAAATGACTGGGCAAACCGAGCTCGGAAAACTTTACAGAATTGCAAAGTATACATACAATTTGGCAACAAGTTTATATGCTCTTGGTGAAGTCGAAAAATCCGTTGAACAATATTATAAAGTTATGAATATTTGCAAGAATTATAATATTAACGAAGCCTATTATATGTACTACATGACCATAAAAGAATTAGGCTTATCACTAACTAAAGATGGAAAACTTAAAGAAGCTTTGCAAGTTTATCTTGATTATTTAATAACCATGGAAATGAATGTTTTTGAAGGTGATTATGTTTTAAATTTGGCGGATATTAATTTTAATATGTTTATGATTTATAAATCTTTGGGAGAAACTCAAAATAGAATTAAATATGCAAAATTAACAAGAGAAAAATTGCTTGAAGTGAAAGACAAAAATCAAGAATATTTTGAATTGGTTAAAATGTTTAATGAAACAGTTAACAATTAAGTTAAATTGAAATACAATAAAAAACAAGACAAAATTGAAGTTGCAACTTTGTCTTGTTTTTTTTGCTACTATTTATCTTTAAATATTCTTTCTTCAAGTTCAATATCTTTTACAATATCGCTTGGATACAATTTTTCAATTTCAGATTTTTTTGAAGGAATTGTGTTTCTAACCTTTTTAATTTTAAGTTTTTTTGCAAGAATTGCGTGTGCTACGCACACAGCCTTCACAAGAGAATCAGAGCAAAAACTTGAATCTTTAATGTCAGGGAAAAATCCAAAAACATCGCTATCTTTTTCATCTTTTTTTATCACGACAGGAAAGGAATAAACTTTTCTCTCTACTTTCGGTCTGATTTGTTCAGCATTGATTTCAACTATGATAAGCCTTACTATGTCATTAGGATAATATTTTTGAAGTTGTGTTATTGGGGTTGGCACAGTTGTTTCACAATCAAAAAAATTTTCTTCAACCGCACAAATCAATGCGTCTTTCGCCATTGATAAGGCTTCATCAAAATTATTCCCACAAGTAACGCATCCTAAAATGTCTGGAAAAAATACGCTGTAAACCGTACTATTTTTTTCTTGTCTAAACACAGCAGGAAATCTTATTTTCATAGTGTTCTCCCAATAATTTTAAATTCTCAAATCTTTGCCTTGAAAATTAAATTTAAGTGAAATTTCTTTATCCAAAATTCGGCTTAAAAAACGCTCTGTGTAAGTGTTTTTTATGTCGCTTAGCGTGTAGTTTGTTGTAAAAAGTGTAATTTTGTTTTTGTTTTGGCGTTCGGAAAGAAGGTTTATAAAATATTCGGCTGTAATGTTTTTGTATTTTGCTTCAGCCCCAAGGTCATCAATTATCAAAACCTCACAGTCATATAAATCTTTCAAAATTTCATCAATTTTGTTAATGTTAAAATGAGCGGTGCAAAACATTTTATTTACTTCACAAGAAGAATAAAATCTTGTTAAAATTTCTTTTTCGCACAAAGTTTTTGCAAAGCATTTAGAAATATAAGTTTTTCCTGTTCCTGTTGCGCCCGAAAAAAGTATTGTGTTGAAATTTGATTTTTCTATGTTTAGCAAATTTTTTATAATGTTTTTAATTTCATCTTTATTTTCATATTTTTCTAAACTCATTTTTTCCAAAATAGGATAACCTTCAAGGTCAATTCCAGTTTCTATCATAAGATTTTTGTGAAATTCTTTTTTTAAACATTCACACATCTGCGAATTTTGCAAAAAACCCTCATCATTGCAAATTTTACAATCAAAATTAGGAAATATCTTGTTTACATCTTTACCTTTTTCATAAAGTTTTTGCACAAATTGTTTTAAAAGTTCTTTTTTCTTTAGTTTTAAACTTGTTGTTGAAAGGTTATCATTTTTGGCTTTAGCAATCGAAATTTTAATGTTCCCTAGTTCGTTTGCAAGTGCCAAAATTTCTTGGTCATCATAACAACTTTGCTTGTATGATTGACTTTCCATTATTTTTATCGCACGATTACTTTTTATGTTTTGAATTGATTTTTTTAATATTTCTTCTTTTGTCATTAAACATCAACCTCCTTTAAGTTATCAAACAATCTGTTTAATTCTTCATCAGAATAACTTCTAGTGTTCATAGAAACATCAGCCTTGCCTTGAACATTTTTTTGTATGCTTTCACTGTTTGATTTTGCCATTTCAAGACTTGTGATATTTTTTTCATGAAAGTTTGTCAAAACTTTGTTTAAATACTGAAAAGGTGCCACTTTTCCGCAAGAAATTTCAAGTGCATAATTTAGTAGTTCGTTTGAAATATTCCATTCATTGCACCAGATGTTATATAACTCTCTGTCCCTAGTTGTTACAATTCTTTTAATTGCAAGTTTGTCAAAAATTTGTTTTATGTTGTTATCTATTTCATTAAGGTCATTAATATAATCTTTGATTGCCTCCAAACTTACGCAACCTTGCTTGTAAAGTTTTTGAATTACCACATCCATTTTATCCAAACTATTGTTCTCAGTTTTAAAACAAAATTTTGCAAGAGTTTTTAGGGTTTCATCCATATAACCTTTAAACATCCAAGAGTTGATATAGTTTTCAATAACTGGGTCAAAGTTTTCAACAAACAAGCCAAGATTTGTGCAAATATCTTTTGCAAGAGAATAGTAGTGCTTGCGATTTTTTTCATATTCTTTTATTTCATCTTCAGAGTAAAGTTGCATAGAGTGATATTTTCTAATTTTGTTATCTAAGGCTTTCATGCCACCTTTTTTGTTTAAACTTTCAGCCACAGACAAAATAACTGTGCTTGTGTAGTGAAAACTTTTTGTCCAAATGTTATACATATCACATTCATCCAAATTTGCACTTCGCTTTAACCCTAAAACAAAGAAAAGGTTTTTAATATCTTCACTTGATTTTTCAAGTTCTTTTATTTTTTCTTCAACCTTTTTGGTGGTCAAAATCCCTTCGCTAATCCAGTTTTTTGCAACAGTCAAAATATAGTTTTCAGGAATTTTTTCGTCTTTGTTTGTGCAATATTTGATTATCATAAGCATTGCATCTTTTTCAATTTTGTCATTTTCAATCAAACTTACATAATCTTTAAACTCGTTTTGAGTTACTTGCCTTGTCAAAAAACTTTGAACAAGAACAAAAAAGTCGCCATACTTAGACTCATCAATAGGTTTAAATTTTGTTGTTTTAGCATCTATTGGAAGATAAATAACTTCAAAGTTATCTATTGAAGAAATTTTAACCAAGCCTTCTTTTTCCCAATACAAAAAAGCATCTTTAACTTCATTTTCAGTTAAATTCAAACTATCACAAAAATTGTCTAGGGTGTTTGCATCCAAGTTAATGTTGTTAAAATAAAGCCCTAAAAGATAGACCTTTATTGCGTTTTCATTTGCAACAGGCATAAATGTATTCAAAAAATAATTGTTTACAAGCGTGTAACTTGAATTTTTTAGTTCAATAGATTGTTTTATAAAAGCCATAATTATCCTTCAAAATAAAAATTTTAAGGTCAAAACCAGATGTTTAACCTAAGTTTAATATATTATATATTTTTTTTGTTTTTTTTTCAATCATAATTTACACTCTTTTTAATTTTTTCATTAATCTTAAAATTAAAGCATATAAATAGATATGAAAAATTTAGATTGTAAAAAAAATAAGAAAATAAATTTTGGAAAAAAGTTTTGGATTTTCACAGCAATTTTATTGATTGTTCTTTCTGTTACTATATCATTATTGGTTTTTATAAGCAAAAAAAGTGATGATTTTGTTACCGAATTTTCGCAAAATGTTAATAATTATTCACTAGATGTTGTGATTGATTGTGAAGATAAAAAGTTAAATGTAAAACAAAAGACCACTTTTATAAATCAAACTGAAGACGTAATATTAAATTGTGTTTATTTTCATATCTACCCAAAAGCTTTTTGTGATGGCGTGGTAAACAAGCCAGTTTCAAGTTTAAACGAAAAAAAGGCTTATCCTAATGGGACAAGTTATGGCAACTTTGAATTAATTGAAGTAAAACTTCAAGGTGAAACTACAAAATCTCCACGATATTTGAATGCGGATAAGGATATTTTGGTGGTTGACCTAGATAGTGAACTTTTGCCAAACAAAAGTGTTGATATAAACTTAGAGTATTCTCTTTCTCTTCCAAACATTAATCATCGCTATGGTTATGGAAACAACACAATAAATTTGGGTAACTTTTTTTTGATTGCTTGTGTTTACGACAAAAATTCGGGTTATTTTGCAAACTCTTATCATTATAACGGTGATCCGTTCTATTCGGAAATTTCAAATTTTGATGCAAAAGTTACCTACAACAAAAACTATACTTTGGCTTCAACGGGATATGTGACACACGAAGAAGTTGACGGAGAAAACAAAGTAACAAGCATAAAAGCAGATGCTGTTCGAGATTTTGCTTTAATTTTGAGTGATAAATTTAAAATTATGCAAGAGGTAGTTGATGGAGTTGAAGTAAATTATTTTTATTATTCCGACCAAGATCCTAGCAAAAGCCTACAAACTTGCAAAGACAGTTTAAAAACTTTTTCAAAATTGTTTTTTAATTATCCATACAAAACTTTAAGCGTATGTGAAAGCAATTTTGTGTATGGTGGAATGGAATATCCAAACTTAGTTTTTATTTCAGATAGCCTTGATAATTATGAAGATTACACCTACACGATTATTCATGAAATTGCTCATCAATGGTGGTATGGTATGGTTGGCAACAACGAATATAAGTATGGCTTTTTAGATGAAGGATTGACAGAATATTCAACCTATTTGTTTTTTGATGAAAACGAAAGTTATTCAATGGATACAAAGGAGATGATAAAAAACACCACAAACAGTTATTTGTTGTTTTTAGATGTCTACAAAGAAGTTTTTACAACAATAGATACTTCTATGATAAGAGATTTAGACAAGTTTAACACCGAGCCAGAATATATCTATCTATCTTATGTTAAAGGCGTTTTGATGTTTGACAACTTAAAACAACTTGTTGGGAAAACTAATTTTTTAAAAAGTTTAAGATTTTATTTTGACCAAAACAAAGGCAAAAATGCTGTTCCAACAGATTTGGTTTACGCTTTTTCAAAAACTTGCAAAAAAGATTTAGAAAGTTATTTTAATAGTTGGTTTAATGGAAGTGTTATAATAGGAAATTTAAGTTAAACATCACAAAAACATGGTTTAATGTTTGTTTAAATTAAAAGTTATCTGTTCTAACTATAAAAAAGGTGCGACAAATTCACACCTTTTTATTTATTAAAAATTTCGTTTAAGTTTTTAGAATTATAAATACTTTCAAAACTTGGTTTGTTTGTTTTGTCTATTGTTTTAGGCTTAGATTTTAAAGTTTCAACTTTAATTCCTTTTGATTTGTTTTCTATGCCCAAAAGTTCTTGCAACGATTGTATATAGTTTGATGTGTCGGTTTTGTTAATACAGTCATTTTTGATTAAATTTTCCCCAGTTTCAGTTGTCCAAACAAACTCATCATAATATGGTTCATCACTTTTAAGAATTTTTAGTCGTTTGTTAAATCTATCAAGGATAAATCCTTTTTTTTCTGGCACCAACTCTATCAAAAGTTTGGCATTATGAAAAATAAATTTATCAACTGTTTCTTGCCTTGTTTCCAAACATTCTAGTGCAAGACCTTTAATACCATCAAGATATTGCCTTTTTGCCTTTTTCTTATAATATTTTTTCGACAACTTTTCAAATTTTTTTGTTTGTTTTTCAAAATATTTTATTATCTTTTTTGCTTTTTTTTCTTGCTTATTGTCAGTATATTTGCCTTTTTTTTGTTTCAAAACTTCAAGTTCACGCATTTCATTATAGAAACTTATAATTTTTTGTTTATAAACATAATTTTTCAAAATAGAGTTATAGATATTTCCAAACAAAGTGTGCGGTAGCATTGTTCCAAGGGTAAATAATAGAGAGATTGTCAAAGGATATGCGACTAAAAAAATTGATTGATTAAGCAAATATTCAAGAACTAAGCCCTTGGTTACAAAAAATAACAAACACACTGGGGCTGCAAATCTTAAAACAGAGAATAACTTGTTAAAAATGTTTGAGCCATCAAGCCCGCCTTCTGTCAAATTTAGTTGACAACTTTTGTTGTTTATGTCTAGTTTACAAAATTTTGCGTAATTTTTCATACTTAAAGTATAAATTAAATATTTTGCCTTGTCAATAGTAAAATCAAAAACAAATTTTTTGTTTTAACCCAAAGTTAAATTGTTTAAGTTTTAACAAAAACTTTTTTTATATCATACTATGTGATAGGTGGAAACACCAAATAGGAGAAAATAAAAAATGTGTTTATTTAATAATGATTGTGGTTGCATAAGAAATAGGATAATAAGAGTTCCAACCTCTCAAATAGGTCAAAGTATTCAAGGACCAACAGGGCCAGTCGGTCCAATCGGTCCACAAGGCTCAACAGGACCTACAGGGCCAACGGGACCAACAGGACCACAAGGAATACAAGGTTTGCAGGGCGTTGCGGGGCCACAAGGGCCAGTAGGAGCAACTGGTGCAACAGGACCTACAGGGCCAACTGGTGCTAGTGGAGCATTCAACACTTTTGGCAGTTTTTACTCAACAGGACCTCAAACAATAACAAATGCTTCTAGTGTTCCACTATCAAGCACAATTTCATCACAAGGAGTAACGCTAAGTAACAACAGTGTAACTGTGCCTACTGCTGGCACTTATGTTGTAAATTATGGTGTTGGTATCTCTACAGCGGCTGTAACGGATAAAATTGCTTTAAATTTAAACAATTCAGATGTTGCAGGAACAACTCGAACGATTAGTAATTCTTCGCCAACAAATGGCACTATTATTTTGAATATTCCAGCGGGTGGAGTTTTAAGAATTTCAAATAATGCTGCGGCAAATGTTACCATTGGAAGTGCAACAGAGCCTGCAGGATATTTAAGTTTAACAAGAATTGCTTAAAGTCAAAAAAAATTAATTTTAATTAATTTTTAACAAAAAAAAGAACATTGCTAAAAGCCGTGTTCTTTTGTTTGTTAAATATTTATAACTTCGTTTTCGGTTATGATTTTATCCATTTTAATATCATAAATTTCACTTTCAATTTTTGGCAATATTTGAAAAGAATAGCAAAGTGCAACATTCGAAGAATTTTTGTTTGATAAAAATTTGTCATAATATCCGCCACCATAACCAATTCTATTACCAAATAGGTCGGTTGCAAGACACGGAGTTAAGCAAACAAAATTGTCAAAATTTTTTTCAAAACAACAATTAACTGGCTCAAAAATATTAAATTTATTTTGTCTAAATTCAGTTTGATTATCAATTTTAACTGCAAACATATTTTTATTTTCAATTTTCGGAACATAAACTTCTTTGTTATAATCTAACAAATAATTTATAATCTTTTTTGTGTCAACTTCTTTTGAAAAACTTACATACACAAAAAACTTGTTATATTTGTTTAAAATAGGTTTTAAGTTTTCAAAAATTTTGTTTGATAAACTTTGCACTTCACAAAAACTCAAATTATTTCGTTTTTGCATCATCTTATTTCTTATTTCATCTTTCATAAACTTATTTTAAAAAATTCAAAAATTTTTGTCAATTTCTTTATGGATATTTACAAAAGACAAAAAAAAGTTTTTAATATAAAAAATTTTGCCAAAGATTTTCTGTTTTGATTTGATTAAATTTTTGTTGACTTAAAAAGGTTTGTTTGATAATATATTAAAAACAAAGGAGGATATTATATGGCTAAAAAATCTTCAAACAAAGCAAAAACAGGAAATTTGTTGCTTGATTTGCTTGCATTAATTTTTTCTGCTGGCATTTTTGGGCTTCTTGCAATGCCTTATGTAAAGTATGAAGTTTCATCCGTTATTGGGTCTGCTTCTTCACAATCTTCAGGCTATCAATTACTTGATTTTGAAGCAAATGCAGGTGTAAGCACAATGATTTTATTATTAATCATTTTTGCATCAATTTCAATTTTGTTTGCAATAGTAAAAATGCTTGTAGATGCTAAGATTTTAAAAGGCAAAAACGCTGTTAAACTTGCAAATTTTGGTTTAATTGTTATGACATTAATCTTAACAATAATCTCTATTGTAAGCATAATTGTTATTGCTTCAAATTGTGGCGCTAATGGCTTTGGGTCTATTGTTTCTGCGGGCAGTTATGCTGGATGGCTTGGCTTGATTTTAACTGTTGTTTGCAGTGGTCTAGCATTTGTTTCAAGCATATTTTCTGTAAAAAGATAACAAAAAAACATCTGGAAACAGGTGTTTTTTATTGTTTTTTTTAAACAACGATTTGTTAAGATAGTGTTTATTTTCTATCAATTTAAGGGGAAAAACATTAATATATTTCAAAAGTGCATTTTTTATGACTATTTTTTTTATAATTATATTGGAAATTTTGTAAAGATAAAAGTTTTTTTGTAAATAGTAATGAATTATGAACACCAAAAATATAATATGATAGACAAAAAATATTCTTGCATTTATAAAAAAAAGATGATATAATTATTTTTAGTCTTATTATTATTTTAAATAATTTTAAAATGCAAATTTTAAGGAGATTAACTGGTGGCTGAAAATAAAAAGCCTGAAAAAGCAAAAGAAGAAAGTTTTGAAGATGAAAAAAATATCGTAATGACTTCAAAAAAAACTATAAGCAAAAAAAGAAAAATCGTTAAATATGCTTTCAGATTTATCATTTTCTTTATTTTTGCTGGAATTGCTTGTGCTGGTGGTTTTATTGTAGGCGATCTTTTGATAGGTAAGTGGGATACTTTTGACCCTTCTTTGTATTCTGCAAAAAACTATGAAGAAAGTGCCAAAAATATCGCATTATGGAAATCTCAAAGCATAACGACGCTTTCTGCCACAAAAGTGTTTGTTGTTGCTCAGTCAAAAATTTTAGAGTGTGAATATTTCTCGGTTTACACAAAAGGTTATAACGGCGAAGATAAAGGCAAGGTTACAACACTTGGTATGACGCAAGATTTGTATGGCTACAGATACCGTGATCATAACAAGGGATATTTTGATTATTTTTCAACTGGTCTTGCAACAGTTGTTAAAAAAACTGAATTTACTTTTTCAGAAAACAAATATTATTGTTTTGAAGGAAGTTTGAACGGAAGTACTGTTGATTGGAAACCTTTTAAAACCGAAGCAGGTCTTGAGTCTAGAACTGAAGAAGAGTATAAAGAAATGACAGGTTGTGCAGCAGAAAATCCTATTGACCACATTGTTTCAACAAAAACTGTTTTGGAAGAAAAGTCTAATGGTAAGGTCAACGGGCTTAACAGCTATACCTTAAAACTTGATGTGGCTACTTCGGTTTTAAATTATGTTGTTAAAATGAACTATATGAGTGGTTTTGGCTATCCTAAATTTACGAGCATAGAAATAAGATTTGAAGTTGATGATGATATGAATTTTAAAAATATTTACATAAATGAAAGTTACAAAGTTATTGGTATGAATGCAAATGCAAAATACAAAATGGAATTTTGCTATGATGATATAGAAATCAGATAGGGAATATTATGGTTAAGTTTAAGCGAAAACTAAAAAGATTTATAATTTATTTTGGCGCCTTTATTGCAGTTATGGCTTTAACTGCTGGTTTTAAAATTGGCGTGTTTTTCATAACTCGTTCGCCTAGCGGACCGAATAATAATCAAAATGGTGGTCAAGAAGAAGTTGAATCAAGTGCGCTGACCGAAGTTTTGTCTAATGTTATGAGTTGTGAAAATGCTTTGTTAGATTTAAACTTAACTTTAAAAACTGAAAAACTTGATGATGATGTGAAACTAAGTGGAAGCATAAAACTAAGTTTTGATGACGAAAATCAAAATGCTTCTATGCTTGAAAAACTTAAATTTTCGATTAATGGAAATCTTGAAATTTTAAAACAAAATTTGCCTTTTTACATAAATTATTTGAATAATAAAGTTTATGCTGAAATTGGCGAAGCAAAATTTGTGATTAACACAGACAATGTTATGGATGATGTTAGCAAAATTTTGTCTTTTGTAACATTAAAAAAGTTTAATATAAAAATTACTCTTCCAGACCTATCAGAAATGAATTTTGACCCTTCAATGCTTTCTATGATTGCAAGCGGGCTAACAGAAACAGAATTTGAAGATAGCAAGTTGCTTAAATTTAACCTATTAGGCTACGGCGATGTTGAACTTTTAACAGACAAAGAATACTTTTTAAAGAGCATAAAAACTGAAAGTCTTAAATTTGAGGGCATTGAACTTAATGCTTGTATTAATTCAAATTTAAAGGCTGAAAAGTTTGTTTTTAATGAACCTGCCGATAAAATTAAATACACTAATTTTTCTGGAATAACAAATTTTTTAAGTAGTGTTGATGAATTTATAAGTATGGGCACGGCTAAGGGGAAGATAAATGTTTGTGCCTTAAATCAAAAACTTGAAATAGACTATTTTGCTGATTTTTCGAATTTTGATAACATAAAATTTAAAGCAAAAACTAAAATTTTAGAAAAAGATGTGATATTTGCATACTTAAATCAAAAATTATTTATTAATGTTGATAACTACAAGTATTATCTTAACACACCAATAAACACAAACAAAATTTTAGATAACATAAAATTTTATTGTGGTTTGTTTGGAAAAACTATTGGTATTCCTTCATTTAGTGCAAGTGAAATAATTTCAAAATTTAATGACTTAAAACTTACAGAAATTATGGGCTTGATTTCTAAACTTCAAATTGATGAAAACCGATTAAGTTTTGAATATAATAAAGCTGATTTTGCTTTGGAGTGCGAAAATTCAAAACTTAGCAACTTGACTTTTAGTTATGGCGATAATGTTAAGTTGAATATTTCACTTGATGAAGAAATTGAAGAAATTGTTGTTAATCAAAGTGAATTTAAAAATATCTTTGATGAAGATTTGTTTGAAATGCTAAAATCAGGTATTTTTGATAATAAGACTTTGGCATTTGATGTTGATGCTAAAATCAAAGACATTAATGCAAAAATAGCAGTTAAATTAGATTTTAGACAAAGCAAAAAAGCTCAATTAAAAATAAAAGCTTTGAACAAACAAATTTTAATTTCAATATTTGAAGATGATTGCTATGTTGAAATTGATAAAGTTTTGAAATTGAAAGGTAAACTAAGTGAAGTTTATAATATTTTAAGTGAAGAAAACATATTTGAAAATATAATTTCAATAGATAATATAAAAGACAGACTTAAAGAATTTATTGAAAGTCCAGACACATTAACTGAAAATGTTAATAAATTAAACACTCAAGATTCAAATAAATCATCTTTTGATTTTGAATTTGACAGACTTAACAATAATATCGTTGGAATTATTGTTAAAAACGATGAAATAAGTTTTAATATAAAACCAACAGAATTTGAAGAAATTAGATATGAAATAACCGAAAACTATCAAAGTTTGGAAAGCCTTGTTAAATTTGGCTTGAAATTAAAAGATGTTATTTTGGGTAATGACCTTGCTTTTGATGTTGATTTTGAATATAAAAATTACAAAGTATTAGGGAAATTTGAAGTTTTAAGTGGCGAAATTATTGCCCATTTTGAAACAAAAATTTTGAATAAGAACTTGATAGTTGATTTCCAAAATAATACGGCATTTATTAATTTCGACAATCTAAAAGTTAAATGTGGTCTTGACGAATTTGTTGATATAGTAAAAAGTTTAAATTTAGTTGACATTGGTGAAATTAAGCAAAACTTTACGACTGTCGATGTTGATGAAATTTTTGAAAAAACAAAAATAATAGTCAGCAATTCGGGCTTGAAACTTATTTATGATGCAATAAGTTTGAATGTTGATTTAGACAATTTGAAAGTCGATTTTGATGGCTTTGGTGCTAATGGCGTTGTCACTTTAACAAATTACTTTGAAAAATCAGAAATGCTAGGATATATTGACTTATATCAATTAAAACCATTACTAAAATCTTTAAAAAATACATTAAAAAATAGAAGTATAAGCGGAAATATAGATGTTGTTGTTAGTTTGTTTGGCGAAGATAATCATTTTGACATAAATTATGCGCTAAGTTTTGTGGATAATGTTCTTAAAGGAAAGATATTCACGACCTTTAAAGGCCTAAACATTGACGCATACATAGTAAACAAAGATATTTACATTAATTTGTTAGGAATAAAAGTCCACTTTAACATAGATGAAATTCCTGAAATAATAAATTTTGCTAACGAAAATTTTGATGCTAACATTGATTTTGATTTTAAAAATATAAACTTACAAGACAAAATAAAAGAAATTAATTTTGATGTTATAAAATCTTTAAGTGCAAATAATAATTTTGCGAGTGTTGAATTTAAAAACGGCTTTGAAATTCAAGTTTGTTTTGATGAATTTATAAATCAAGTTAAATTCTTTAACGGTCAAAAAACAGCAACAATTAATTGTACAAATTTTGAAGAAATTAATTTTGATGATTTGTTTGAAGAAGATTATAAAGATTATACAATTTTTACTAACCTAATAAAAAGCACATTAAACTTAATAAAAACAAAGAAAACAGCACTAGATGCAACAATATCTAAATTTAATGATAATGTTTTGAGCAAAGAAATTACTTCTAATGTTAAATTGGATTTAAACAATGGCTTAAATTTGAGCGCAAAAATTTTAGGTCTTGACCAAAATATAAAAATAGATTATCAAAACAAAACTTTGTTTGTTGATTATGGAACAAATAATCACTTAAAAATTTCAATAAAAGAACAGGCAATTCAAAATATTTTATCTGTAGTTTGCAGTATATTAAATATTGATGTTAATTCTGTGCCTTTACTAGGCGAATTTTTAGAAAAAGAGAATATTGATTCAAGCGATTTATCAACAATCCTTCCAAAGATTGAAATTGAAAATCCATTAAACTACCTTGAATATATCAAAGAAATCAGTGTCGATGATAGTAAATTTGTTATAATTTTGAAGTCAGAAAAACTTGGCGAATATGCAAAAGATAAGGATGTAAAAATTGTAATTTCTTATAAAGATGCAATCATCTCAAGTCTTGTTGTTGACAACCTTTATGTTGGAAATAATGAATATATCAATGCAATAATTGCAGTTAAAGAATTTGAAGAAATTGAAAAAGTAAACAGTCAAGATTTTATTGATTTGTCAAATTCTGCAAACTTAATAAGGGCAGTTTATAATACGGTTAAAGATTTGTCTTTAAACGGAAATATAGATGTTACAATTAATATGTTCGGAGAAGATAATCAATTAAATATTGATTACGAATTAAGTTATAAAGACGATAAACTAACAGGTCATATTTTTACAACATTTAAGGGCTTAAAAATTAATGCATATATTTATGATAAAGATGTTTATTTAGACATCGCTTCAATAAAAGTACATTTTAATTTGCTTGAAATAAATGATATTATTGCATGGATAAATCAAATGCTTGAAACAAATATTGATTTTGACATAAATAAAATGTTATCGACAAAATCATTTGATGAAATTGACTTTGATTTTATAAAATCTTTTATTTGCACAACTGAGAGTGCAACAATAGAATTGCCTAACAATTTGCAGATTAAAGTTATGTTTGATGAACTTATAAATCAAATTGAATTTGTTCAAGATAACAGAAAAGCAACAATATATTGCGGAAGATTTGATAAAGATATTGAAGTTATTAACAAAAATGAATACAGACCTTACACAATCTTTACTAATTTAATTGAAAGCACTTACAATTTGATTAAATCAAAAAAATATAGCATTTCAGGCGAAATTGAAAAATTTGTGAACAATTCACTAAACAGCACATTGTCGATAACCGCCGACCTTGACATAACAAGTATGCTTAATGCTTATGTTGATGTTTTGGGATTAAAGGAACAAATTACTGTTTACTACGAAAACAAAGCTTTATATTTCTGCTATGGTGGTGAAACTGGACTTAAAATTTCAATAAAAGAACAAGCGTTGCAAGAAATATTGTCAATAGCGTGCAGTGCGTTTAATGTTGACACACAATCTATTCCATTTTTAAATGAATTTTTAACAAAGGAAGACATTGATTCAAGCAATTTGTCAACCATAATGCCAAAAATTGAACTTCAAAATCCACTTTCTTATATTGAATTTATCAAAGGTTTTGAAGTAACTGATGAATATTTTGCAATAACTCTTAAGGCTGAAAAGCTTGGCGAATATGCAAAAGATAAAGATGTTGTTATAAAATTAAATTATGTAGACAAAAAAATTACAAGCATTGTTGTGAATAACCTTTATGTTTATGGCGTGAGCGATGAATATATCAATGTAACGATAAACATAAATGATTTTGATAATGTTAAAACTTGCCAAAGCAAAGACAAATATATTGATTTGTCAAATTCTAAAGATTTGCTAAGAGCTTTTGTCAACACCTCAAACTTGAATGATTGGCATATTAACGGAAAAGTTAAGTTAGACATAAAACTTGGTAGTTTAGAAATTAAGGCTGCAACAATAAATGTTGATGCAAAAATTAAACTCGATGAAAATAAAAAACCTACTGTTGAAGTAGCTTTAACTGGCTATCCTTTGATAGGCTTAGTAAACAACAAAAACACCAACGGTGTTGGAGGAACAGGTTTAGGTGCAATTTCAGCCCGCTACAGAACAATCACAATTTGCTATAAAGATGGCGAAATCTATTTAAAAACTCGTGATGAAAAGTGGGGCGCATATAAAGAACTTATAAGAACTACAAAAGTAACTTCGCAAACTTTGTTTGATAATTTATCTTATTATGTTCAATATTTAATGGGATTTACAGATTCTATTCAAACAAAAATTGATGAAGCAATTGAAAAAAGCAAGTCTTACACAGGTAAAACTGATTACGGAAATATAATTGAGCAATATTCAAAATCAAATACTAGTCATACAATTAAAGTCAACCTAAAAGAACTTGCACATAATGATGATATTGGAACTTTAACTTTAGTCTTAACAACTCTTAATAATGCTCAAACTTTCAATAAAGATTACCTTCATCGTTTAGACTTAGATTTAAGACTTCTTGATGACTTGATGATTATCAGAACAGAAAATTCAAACTCTGATAGTGGGTTATATTTGACAGACCTTAATTCAAGTTTAAATCTTTCTGAAATTAGTGAAATTTCAAATTTATATAAAAACAACAATTTCGGTTTAGACGGCGAGTATGAAAAAGAAGGCTCAAAAGCGTGGAGGCAAGAAAATTCTGGAACAAGGACTGTTACTTTTGTTTGCAACAACAAAGTAGTTTCTGTTGAAACGGGTAATATTGCTTCGCCTTTAAATAAGCCTAAAATGAACAACATAGTTGAAGATGATAGTATAACCAAGAAAGAATATAAATTTGCAGGTTGGTTTTTAGATACCGATTTTACAAATGAATTTTTGGGTGATAGTTTCACAAGATATGATTTGACATTGTATGCTAAATATGAATTAATTTCAACCAAACATTATGCAGTTATTCATTTTGAAACAAACTGTGATGTTGCGGTTAGAGATGTAACTGGGTTTGTTGGCGACAAATTAACTTTACCTGTTGTTCAAAATGTTGAAATTCAAATTGATGAAAACACATCTTTGCTTAAAATTTTTAAGGGCTGGAAAACTCTTGACGGAACAATTTTCACAAAAGATATAATTGAAAACAGCACCCTAACACTTTACGCTGTGTGGGAAGAAAAAATTACAAAAACTTTCAGTCTAAAAATTTATAGCGCAGGAAGTGTTGTTTATGACGGAAAAGTTGAAGCAGATAAGGAATTTATTTTCCCTGCACTAGATTGTTTTAATGACAGCACAAAGTACTACACATCTTCAAACTTTGAAGAAAATTCACAGTTAGAAACATTTGTCGTAACAAGTAACAGCATTTGGTATGCTCGAAACAAATTCAATGTTAAAATAACATCTGATTACACAAATGTTAGTGGTCAAAATTACTCACAAAGTTTTGAAGCCTATGAAGGCGAAAAAATAAGTTTAACTCAATTTAGTAAAAACCCAGAAAATAAAGGCGATTACACAACTGAATATGTGTTTAAAGGTTATGTGTTAAATGATTCAAACCTTGTTATCACAACAGACTACACAATGAAAGCACAAAACTTAACCTTTGTGGCTAAATGGGAAGTTACTGATTATTGTACAGTTACATTTAATGTTTGTTGGGCACGACCTAAAGGTTGGGTAAAAGACGGAACTAAAAAATCTATGTCTAGTGTTTCTAACACTTCGGGAACAAACAAAATTAAAGTTGTTAAAGGCACAACAATAAACTTTAGTGATTATGTTGCAACTGCAACTTACAACTATAAGGTTGGCTTTATTGCAAAAGATTGTGATTTTAAAACTGTGGCTTGGGGAGAAAGTGTTAAAAATTATAATACTGATTCTTATAACGGCACAACAAGTATGGTTATTAATTCTAACATAACATTACAACCTATTTGGGAAGATAATTAAATTAAAAAACATAAACTAAAGCCTAGTTTATGTTTTTTATATATCATTTCACAATATGTTTAATAATCTATAAGATGTTGTATTGTTAATTTATTAATTATTTAAAAATAAATAAAACGCTTGGTTAACTTTTTTCTATTAAATAGTTAATTTTACATAAAGTTGAAAATTCAATTTTATAAAATTGTTTAATGATTTGGAATGCTTTTGCGTTTGACAATATGTTTTAAATTTGTTATTATATTGTCATGAAAATTAGTGCTGAAATTGAAGAAGTTGTTTTCAGAAATGACCTTAATGGCTATACAGTTACTGTTTGTGATGTTATGGGTGAAATGCTTACTTGTGTGGGCAGATTTCCCATAGTTTCTGCTGGTCAAAATGTTGAACTTGAAGGTGAAATGATAAAAAACAAAAGATATGGCGACCAATTTAAAGTTTCTAAAGTGAAAGTTAAAGCTCCAACAAGTATAGACGGAATAATTAAATATTTGGGGAGTGGACTTATTAAGGGCGTTGGACCTGTTACAGCACTAAACATTGTTAGCAAGTTTAAAGAAACAACGCTAGACATTATTCAATTTAACCCGCAAAAACTTGTTGAAGTTAGAGGTGTAAGCCCAGCAAAAGCAGTGCAAATTCATGAGGCTTATGAAGATTTGAGAGTGATGCAAAATGCAATAATGTTTTTGCAATCTTATGATATTTCAACAAATCTTGCTATCAAAATTTTTAATATTTATGGCGACAAAACTCAAAAAATTATCACAGAAAATCCTTACAAACTTATTGAAGATGTAGACGGGATTGGGTTTTTAAGTGCAGATAATATTGCAAAAAAAGTTGGAATTAATGAAAAAAGTGATTACAGACTTAGGGCAGGGCTTTTGCATATTTTGAAAGAAACAAGCGAAAGAGATGGAAGCACTTATCTTCCAAAAAAAGAATTATTTGTTGAAACAAGCAAACTTTTAAAAATTGCAATCTTTTTGATAGAAAAAAGGCTTGATGATTTGCTTTTAAATTTAAGCATTGAAAACCTTGTTTGTTTAGTTGAAGATAAAGATGGTGTTAATGTTTGTCTTGCCAAATACTTTAAAATGGAAAAAAGTATTGCAAACAAAATTGTGGCATTAAAAAACACATATATGTTCGACAAGTTTAATCCTGAAAAAGAAATTGAAGAATTTGAAAAACAAAACAAAATCAATTTGCATGAAAAACAAATTGAAGCAGTTAAAAAAAGCATTAATTCAGGGTTTTCGGTAATTACTGGTGGTCCTGGAACTGGAAAGACCACGATTGTTAAGTGTTTGATTTATTTATTAAAACTTCAAAACAAAAAATTTGCTTTGCTTGCTCCTACTGGGCGGGCTAGTAAAAGGCTGAATGAAAGCACGGGCGAACAAGCAAGCACAATCCACAGGGCACTTGAACTTAACTTTAAGGATGACAATATAAATTTGTTTAATCGTAATGAACTAAATCCGCTTAATGCCGACACTATCATCGTTGATGAAGTTTCTATGGTCGATGTAAACATTTTTTATCATCTTTTAAAGGCCGTCAAAAAAGGAAGTCAAGTTGTTTTGGTGGGCGACAAAGACCAACTTCCAAGCGTTGGTGCAGGAAATGTTTTGGCGGATATTTTGAATAGTGGGGTTGTTGATGTTTCTATGCTTACAGAAATTTACAGACAAGATTCAAAAAGTTTGATTATTTCTAATGCTCATGCAATAAATCAAGGCGAAATGCCAATTATTGACAATCAATCAAAAGATTTCTTTTTTGAATCAAAAGATGATCCTACAGAGATCGCTAAAACTGTTATTGATTTGGTGCTTACAAGACTTCCAAACTTTTTGAATATTGACCCGCTTAAAATTCAAGTTTTGGCACCAATGAAAAATGCCGTTTGTGGAATAGATAATCTAAATAAAGCCCTTCAAGAAAGAATAAATCCAAAGGATGAATTTAAACCTGAAATCATAACTGAAAATGTAATTTATAGGCTTGGGGATAAGGTTATGCAAACAACAAATAATTACGAGCAAAGTTGGAAAAGGCAGGCTAGCGAATATTACACCGAAGAAGGTGTTGGCGTTTTTAACGGCGATATTGGCATTATTGAAGATATAAATTTAAACGATAATCAAGTTACTGTTTTGTTTGAAGACGGAAGAAAAGCAATTTATGAAAGACAAAATTTGCTTGAATTGACCCTAAGTTATGCAATAACAATTCACAAAAGTCAGGGCAGTGAATTTGACGTTGTAGTTATGCCAATAATTAGTGGACCAAGCATGATTTTGACACGCAATTTGTTGTATACAGGTGTAACTAGAGCAAAAAAGACAGTTGTCCTTGTTGGAAATAAGACGAATTTAAAACGAATGATAAGAAACAATTATCAAGCAAAAAGATATAGTTACTTAAAAGATTTTTTAATTGATGAAGACAAAAATTTTATTAATATCTATAATAAAATTTAGTATAATTTATGCTCAATTTTCAAATTACTTGTCAAACAAAAAGGCAGACATATTGTCTGCTTTTTTTGATAAACTAAATCTTAGTTGCTCATTCTTTCTTTGCCTTTTTGATTAAGTATGCAAGAACAAGATTTTGTAAACTTCCATCTAAAACAGTTTGAACATTGCTTGTTTCATAACCTGTTCTGTGGTCTTTAACTAAAGTGTATGGGCAAAACACATAACTAATTATTTGATTTCCCCATTCAATCTTTAGATTTTTGCCCGAAATTTCAGAAATTTTGTCAAGATGCTGTTCGTTTTTTATTGCAAGCAATTTGCTTTTTAAAATTTTAAGGGCTTGTTCTTTATTTTGAATTTGACTGCGTTCGTTTTGACAGCATACGACTATACCTGTAGGGATGTGTGTTATTCTTATTGCACTTTCTGTTTTATTAACATGTTGCCCGCCGGCTCCGCCAGACCGGTAAGTGTCAATTTTAAGGTCATCATTATTAATTTCAACCACATTGTCGTTTTCAATTTCTGGCAGAACTTCAACAGAAGCAAATGTTGTATGGCGGCGTTTGTTTGCATCAAAAGGCGAAATTCTAACAAGTCTGTGAACACCTTTTAAGCCCTTAAAAAGTCCATAAGCATTTTCACCACAAACTTTTAATGTTAAACTTTTAATCCCGTTATCATCCAAAACTTGGTCTAAAATTATTGTTTTAAAGTTGTTGTTTTGTGAATAGCGATTAATCATTCTTACTAGCATCTGAACAAAATCATAACTTTCTGTTCCACCCGCACCCGAATGAAATGATATTATTGCATTCATATTGTCGTATTCATCATTTAAAAGAGTTAATAAAAAAAGTTTGTTTGTTTTTATCAAAACTTCTTCAATTTCTTGGTTTAACATGTTTTCAAAATCAAGTTGGTCATCAGCACTTTCAAATTTTAAATTTAAGTTTTGCGTTATGTCCAAAAATTTTTTTTCTATATTTTCAAAATCATTTTTGTCATTCAAAATGCTTGATATTTTTTTGTTTATTTCAATCAACTCGGGATTGTTTGAAAAATTTGTGATGCTGTTAAGTTTGTTTTGCAAAATGTTTAATTCATTGTTTTTCTTGTCAAAGACACTCCTTAATTGAATTAATCTTATTTTTTATTTCATTAAAGTATTCTAAATTAATCATAAATTTACCTTTAAACTAAATTTTGTTTTATTATATCACAAAAACCGAAATTAAAAAAATATTTAATATAATTTGAAATTAAATTTTCCAAAAATGAAAAAGTTTGTTCAAATTTTGTCATTTTATTAGTGATAAATTACTTTTTAATTTTAAAAAGAAATTATTTTAGTAAATAAATATCACAAAATTACTTGATTTTTGCTTTCGTTTTTTGCAAGTACAAGTTTAGTTATTGGATCTATAATTGCCGAAAAACTATCTCCCGAATCAGAAAGTAAACAAACATAAAAATAGTTTTTGTTTATTTCCAAACTAGGATCATCAATAATTTTAACATAAACTTCAAAATTTTTGTTTAATTTTGTAAGAGAGGTAATTTCTTTTTTAAATTCTTTAATAAAAATGTTTAATGCGTCTTTATGATTGATTTCAAATTGTTTAGAAACATTTTTTAGTGTTGCCTCAAAATTTAATTCTCCAAAAGATATTTTAATCGAAATATTTGCCTCATCCAAAACAAAAGTTTTAATGTCTTGAACATAAGTCTGGTCGAATGGATTTAATTCAAAACCTCCGTCAAAGTCCATATCCTCTATTGTTATAACAAAATTAGGATTAGCGTTTTTGTTTGGAATTTCTTTCAAAAATTTGACTGTGATAATGCCAAATTCTTTTTTATTTTCGCTTTTTCCATTCAAAACATAGGGGTCTTCACGAAATCCACTTGTAAATTTTATATTAATTTCATCAGAAGAAAAACAAAACAAATTATATCTAACTTCACTTAATCTCTCTTGCATAAGTGTGTTAATATTTTCTTGGCAACCGAAAATTGAAATCGAAAATATCAGAATAAAAAATAAAACTATTTTTTTAAAATTTTTCATAAAATAATATATTTTTTTAAAAAGAATTTAATGACTAATTTAATATTTAAATGGTTTTGTGAATAAATTTTAGTATGGAAAGTTTAAAAATATTTTTTGCAGAAAATTTTCAAAATATGATTTGGCTTGCAGTTTTTATTATTGCTATTTTGCCTATAACCGAAAGCAGAGTGGCTTTTCCGTTTGCAATTAATCAAAATTTGCTAAAAAATTGTGCAATGCATCCATTGCTCGCAATTTTAACTTGTGCTTTAGCAGGTATGTTTTTATGCTTGTTTTTGTTGTTCTTTTTTAATAATATAATAAAGAAATTAAACAAATATAATTTTTTCTCTAAACTTAACACAAAATTAGAAAGTATTATAAAAAATAAAAGCAAAAAATTTGAAAACTCTAGGGTTTATTTTTTGTTATTTTTGTTTGTTTTAATTCCTCTTCCGTTAACAGGAGTATGGACTGCAAGTTTAATCGCAAGTTTTTTAAAATTAGACAACAAAAAGTCGTTTGTCTCAATTATTTTAGGAAATATATTTTCGATTTTGCTAATTTATGCTTTAAGTTTGTTTTTTAAAAATCAAACTTTGATTATAATTCTTATTGCATTTGCAATAACATTTATATTTTTAATTATAAAAAAATTATTTAATAGAGAAATAAAAACGCTTTATATTAAAGATAATTAAATTCTTGTTTTTGTTTGAAATAATAAATAAATTTTGCTATAATAAACTTTACGAGGTTTATTATTTATGTTTTACTTATATTTTTCAATCGCTTTTTTAATAATTTTGAGCGTTTATTTGATATTGAAATTTAAGGTTTTTAAAGATAACGAAAATTTTAAGGAAAAAATTAATAAAATTTTGAAAGTTATTTCGGTCGTTTATTGCGTTATTATATTTTTATCAATTTTGCTTCCCGATGCTTTTAGTTTGTGTTATTCAAAAGAAGAATTGGCTTCAAGAAATGTGATGTTTGCTTTGGCAAGATGGGTTTCTTATGTTCCATTTATTGTTTTGCCAATAAGCGTGTTTTTCAAAAACAAAACAATCAAAAATATTGCAATTTATGGTGGACTGTTTGTTTTTGTTTTGAATTTGATTTTCTATCCACAATATCTGTCTTATGCAACAGACCCAATCGGTCGAGGATTAAATTCAATACCTGTTTTAAGCGAAGGTTTTAAAAACTTTTTGTTAAATCCAATTTTTAGAAGTTTTGTTTTTGGTATAACTTGGCTTATTCAAAGTTTGTTCAGTGTTGTGTTGTTCTTTGAAGAATATAAAGACATTAAACTAAATTTAAAACAAACATTAATGGCTGTTTTGGTCTTTTTTGCGATAATGATAGCAAGCATTCCTATTTATGTTCCACAACATTTATTTGGGCACTCAAATATTATTTTTTCGGCTTGGAGTGTTCCTCATTTATTATGGTTTGTGTTCGTCGTGTGCGACATTTTAGCACTTTATTTTATCTTCAGAAACAAAGATGAAAAAACAAAACATATTGTTTTGTTGGTTTTAAGTTTGTGCTTATTTATTCAATATAATCAAATGTTTAGTGCAATTTCTATTAACATCAAACG
The DNA here is from genome assembly GCA_934747965.1 of uncultured Clostridia bacterium. Lineage (GTDB taxonomy): Bacteria > Bacillota > Clostridia > Christensenellales > UBA1242 > UBA7868. The sequence continues at coordinate 211,619 of CAKVHI010000001.1, read as the reverse complement.
CTTGCCTTTGCAATTATGTAATATTGGCGCTTATTTGATTTTAGCATCAATGATATTTAAAAATCAAAAACTTTTCAATTTTACTTTGATTGTAAACCTAACAGGTGCGCTTTTTGCTTTGGCGGTGCCAGACTTAGACAATAACGGCTTGTTCCAACTATATAATATGCATTTTATATTGGAACACACAAATATTTTGGTTGTTCCGATTTTGGCACTTTGCTTCAAAATCTTTAAACCAGTAAATATTTATGCCTTAAGAGATTGTTTGATTGGTTTTTGTTGCTATTTTGTTGTTGTGCTTTTGCTTGGAACAATGTTTAATGCTATTGCTTTAAAAACATCTAATGATTTTTATAGTGCGAACTATTTGTTTATGTTTGACAAAACGGTTGCAACCGATATAATCAAAGGTATAGGACCATTGTTTGATATTACTTGGAAAATAGGTCCTAACATAACATTATATCCTGTTATTCAACTTTTGATATTCCTAGTGTTTGTTGTAACTTGTGTGCTTGTTTATTTGTTGTTAAGATTAATATATTTTGTTAATGCAAAAATAAACGCAAAAAAAGAAAAAATTCAAAACTAGTTATAGCAAATTCATTCTAATTTTCATAAAAAATATTATGAATTGTAAAAGTTTGTCGCCCGAAGATATTATAAAACTATCAAGCAGTATTAGTTTGATTTTAACTCAAAAATTTGACCAAGATGAACTTGTTGTTATCAAAAACATTCTTTGCTCGGTGGCAAACAACATTTCGGCTTTTCAAGGACAATATTACATTTACGAAAAATGTAAGAAAAATAATAAAAAATAAAGGACTTTTGTTTAAAGTCCTTTTTAATTTGGTTGAGTGATTTTGTTTTTGGTTATGTTTTCAAGAAAGATATAATTTGATATGATAATTGTTGCAATAACACAGCCCATTAAAACATCACTAAAAAAGTGCACGCCCAGAATTATTCGAGAAAGCATAATAAAAACTGGAATTAAAGTGATTAAAGCCAAAACAAGTTTTTTGTTATTTTTTTTGTAGTATGTGTTAATCAAGATATAAGCCAAAACAAAATATAACACTAAAGAATTTTGTGAATGTCCGCTTGGAAAAGAATAAGATTTTGGAAAGGGATAATTAATAACAAGGTTATTAACAAATTGACCAACAGGTCTAGCCCGCTTAACCAAATTTTTTATAATATAGTTTGTGCACACACTTATACCTATTAAGTAATAAAGAGGAACAAGTTTTTTGCGAAATGGAAAAATTAAAAGCAAAATTAAAATGCAAATCACCGTTTCGGTTTCGCCTAAAAAAGTTATAAATAAAAATAAGTTGTTTACAAAACTACATCTTATGAAACTTGCAAGATTAAAAACAAAGTTGTCAACAACATTAATAAATGTTGCATTAAAAACCACACTTAAACACAAAAAGATTGCAAAAGAAAAGAGCAAACTTTGAAAAATTATGTGCTTAATGATATATCTTTTTGTTGTATCCATGATTTTATTATATCAAAAAAATAAATTATAATCATTATATTTCCTTTATTTTTTTTAATTTTTGCTATATAATATGACTATGCAAAAAAATGAATTGCTTTATTTAAAACAAACACCAGTTGACAAATTCAAAATTTTATGCTCAAAAATCTTTTTGTTTTTGTGTGTTATATTGTGTGTTTTTACTATTTATATTAATGTTACCTATTCCATTGCTCCTGTAAGTGGCACAAGCATGAGCCCGCTTTTGAATGGCACGAATGAATATCAAACAAACAATCTTCATGATAGGGTTGTTCTTAATTATATAAAAGCCTATCACAAGGGCGATATTATTGTTGCAAAAAAAGTTTTTGACCATGAAGAAGAAAATTATATTTATGTTATAAAGCGTCTTATTGCGGTTGGCGGAGATAAAGTTAAAATAAATTCTGAAGGCACTGTGTTTGTGAACGATGTTGAATTAAAAGAAGATTATGTTTCATCAGTCAAAACAAGAACATATTCAAATTTTGACAATTTAAAAACTCAAAAACCCGAACTTTTTGAAGATGATACATTGATTGTTCCAAAAGGTTATGTGTTTTATTTGGGAGATAATCGTGCAGTTTCTGCTGATTGTTCTAGTTATGGCCCGGTTAAAGAAGAGAATGTTATTGCAAAAGTTGATTTTATCATAAAAGCTGGAGAGAATGCTTTTGCAAGCATAATAAAGCAAATTTTTAAATTTTAAAGGAGAGAGTATATGATTACAACAAAACAAAGAGCCGAACTTAAAAGTCTTGCTCAAAATCTTAAACCTGTTTTGAATATAGGAAAAGATAATCTGAATGAAAATGCTTTAATTGAAATAGAAAACTATTTGAATAAGCATGAACTTATGAAAATAAAAATTCTTCAAAATTCTGAGGAGGATCCAAAAGAATTGATGAACTTTATTTGTTGCAAAACAAATTCAGAACCTGTTTTGGTTGTTGGAAAAATTTTGATTATTTATAGATATTCAAAAGCAAAAAATGCAAAACATATTTTAAATTAGTTTTTAGGTGATTATGATAATTGTTATTGAAGGCGTTGACGGATCGGGGAAACAAACTCAAGCAATGATGCTTTATGAGTTTTTAGTAAGTATGAAAAAGAATGTAAAAATTCAGAGTTTTCCAAACTACAAAAATGATTCTTCATTGTTTGTAAAAAAATATTTGAATGGCGAATTTGGTGGTCTAAACAGTCTTACTCCTTTTCAAGCTTCAGTGTTTTTTGCTCTAGATCGATTTTGCACCATGAAAGAATACACTAATTTTTTGAATGAAAATGGTATTTTAATTTTAGACAGATATGTTTCAAGTAATGAAGTTTATCAGTCATGCAAAATTAACAGCCAAGAAAAGCGTGCCGAGTTTGTTAAGGAATTGAGACATTTTGAATTTGATAATTTAAATCTTCCAAAACCAGATGTAACAATTTTTTTAGATTTGAAACCCGAATTGTCCTTAAAACTAAGAGAAAATAGAAAAAAATTGAAATCAGAAACAAAGCAAGATATTCATGAAAAGAATCTTGAATTTTTGGAAAAAAGTTATAAGACTTATAAGGATTGTGCAAAATTTAATAAATGGCAAACAATAAAATGCTATAACAGCAAGGGCATTTTGAATAAAAACGAAATTCAAGCAAAAATTCAAAAAATAGTTTTAAAAATTATAAATAAGAGGGAAAAATGAGTTATAAAATTGAAGATGTTAAAGCAAGACAGATTTTGGATAGTAGAGGAAATCCTACAGTTGAAGTCGATGTTGTGTTGCAAGATAATAGTTTTGGTCGATTTAGTGTTCCTAGTGGGGCATCAACAGGTAGTTTTGAAGCATTAGAACTTAGAGATAATGACAAAACAAATTATAATGGAAAGTCTGTTGAGAAAGCATGTAAAAATGTTAATGAAACAATAAGAAAGGCAATTTTGCACAAAGAGTTTTCAGGTTTTGAAGAACTTGATGATTTTTTGATTGCTCTTGACGGCACAAAAAATAAATCTAATTTGGGTGCAAACGCAATTTTGGGGGTTAGCGTTGCCTTTGTCAAAGCTTTATGTGAGTCAAAAAAAATTCCTTTATACAAATTATTGACAAACGATGCTTGCTTGCTTCCAACACCTATGATGAACATTATAAATGGTGGAAAACATGCTGACAATAGTTTAAACATTCAAGAATTTATGATTGTTCCAACTAACTGTGGAAGTTTTTCTAAGGCTTTAAAAAAATGTGCTGAAGTTTATCATTGCTTAAAAGCATTATTAAAAATTGACGGTTACGAAACTAATGTTGGTGATGAGGGCGGATTTGCTCCAAACTTCTCATCTGATGAAATGGCACTAGATTATATTTTGAAAGCGATAGAGAAAGCCGGCTATAAGCCAAAAGAAGATTTTTTTATTGCACTAGATGCAGCAGCAAGTGAAATGAAAAATGAAGCCAAAAAACAAAACAAAAATGGTTACTATTTTTGGAAGACAAACAAATTTTATTCAAATGAAGAATTGTCAAAATATTGGGAAAATCTTTGTTGCGACTATCCAATAATTTCGCTTGAGGACCCTTTTGATGAAGAAGATTTTGAAAGTTATAAAATTTTAAATGATTGTTTAGGAAACAAAATTCAAATTGTTGGTGATGACTTATTTGTTACAAACATAGAAAGATTGCAAAAAGGTATAGAAGATAATCTTGCCAATTCTGTGCTTATTAAGTTAAATCAAATTGGAACATTCTCGGAAACTTTGAAAGCAATAAATTTAGCAAAGAAAAATGGTTATACTGTTGTAATTTCGCATCGAAGTGGAGAAACGGAAGACACTACGATTGCTGATTTGGCAGTTATGGTTGAAAGCGGACAAATAAAAACAGGTGCCCCTTGCAGAACAGAAAGGGTGTGCAAATATAACAGACTTTTAAGAATTGAAGAAGAACTTAAATCTTGTTCAAAATTTTTAGGTAGCAAAACTTTTAAAAATTGCTATTGACAAATTTGTTTAGCATAATTTATAATGGTTAAACAAAACACTTAATTATATACTATTTAAAGTTGGAAATTAAAGCACAAAATTTTCATATAAAACATTAAAAGCAAATATAATACAAGTGAAAATTTTAATTACTGTGGGCTTAAAGGAGGAATTTATGAAAGTATTTGTTGCGGCTGGAGCATACAGACCAAAAAATGAAATTTATTTGGAGGATGCAAAAAAGTTAGGTAAGTTACTTGCTGACAATCATATGACTTATGTTCAAGGTGGTTGTGATAAAGGCTTGATGGGGGCAACTTACGGCGAGTTTTTGATTCATAGCGATGATGCAGAATTAATTATTCCAACGGCTTATCGCGATGATGTTGTAAACATGCCTTACAAAAAATTGCATTTGGTTGATTCTATAAATGAAAGATTGATGTTAATTTCAAGAATATGTAAATACATAATTGTTATTGCTGGTGGGCTTGGAACTATGGATGAAATTACAAATTTCATTGAAACATATAGGGGTAAAGAACACAAAGCAAAAGTTATTCTTGTTAATTTGAATGGCTTTTATGATATGTATTTGGCACAAACAAAACGCATGGTTGAAGAAGGTCTTGTTATGGAAGGAGCATTTGAACAAATTGTTAAAGTTGTTTCTTCAAGTGAAGAGGCTATTGATTATATCAAAAAAGATAGCGGTTTGTTTAATGATATAGAAAATAATTAAAAGGGATTGACAATCAATTTGATTGTGGTATAATAAAACTATGGGTAAAAATATGATTTTTAAAGGAAAGGATATTAATTCAATTTTAAAAAATATTATCAAAAACAAAAAATTAAGTGAAAATGAAAGATTTGAAAATTTAATTACTGCTTTAGGGGCGTATTACTTCTTAGAAAAACACTATGATGTTGTAAATATGGAAGTTTTCGAACTCTATTATGAACGCTTTATGGGTCCTGAAGGGAAAGATGAAGGCAAATATAGAGAATTGTTCTCTTCTGTAAGCAACAGAATGAATTTTGTTAGAATGGCTGAACTTGTAAAGTACACAAAAAAATTAAAAAACATCGATGTTGAAAAATTGACTGATAATCAAAAAAGCATTTATCAAGATATTTGCACCTATAAAGACAAATACTTTAACAAAAAATTTAATTGCGGTTTGTATTACATAGATAATGATGTAAGAAAAATGATTAATTCAGACAATAAGATTGTGCTTGACAAAATAATTGCTGAATTTAAAACAAAATTTAATAAAGAAAAAGATTTGTTTTCTATAAACACTGTTGAAGATTTTAATATGAATTATTAAAAGGTAAAGTTTTAAACTTTATCTTTTTTTGTAACTAAAAGGTTGTGGCGTGAATATAAAATATAAATGAATAATATTTATTATGATGATTTTAAGCTTATTGATGAACAAAAAATGAATGAACTTGCTTGTGAATATAACAAAAAACTTAATAGTGTTAAAATAAATCAAGTTGATAATGAGTTTAGAGAAAAATTCGATAATTTGATGAATAATTTACTTTTGAGTTTGCATTATGTTAGAAACTTAATAATGCAATCAAAAAATAATGAAAATTTTAGCAAATTGAAACAAATAGAGGCAAAACTTTTGAATTTTGAAGAAAGTTTGAAAATTTTGTATGAGATTGATAAAAGCCAAAATAATGAGGAAATTGAGCAAACATATTCTAATAACAAGCAAGGTTTGATAGAAAGTTTGTTGCAGCTTTTGCGAAGTTTGATTGATTTTGAGAATTTTGAATATAACGCAAAAATTAAAACTTCATTGCAAGTGTTTATAAACGATGTTATACAAATTTTGAAAGACATAAATTTTTTGAACCTTGAAACCAAAAAAATATTCAGCTTATTTTTTAATAGATTCAAAAAATAATTGTGCTTTTTTATATAAAAAATTTGAAAATTAGATATTGACAAGACTATAAATTTGTTTTATAATTGAAAAAATTAAATAGGAGAAAATTATGAAAAAGTTTATAGTTTTTTGTTTAATATTGATTGTAACAGTAAGTATGGGTGTTACAGTTTGGTATTTTGTTCGAGATAACGAAGAATTAGTTATTAATATGGATCCTTATGTTTACAAAAACGAAGGAGATATTCTTGAAGTTGATGCAAGATTAAAAAATGCAAAGGTTGGCAATGAACTTATTATAACTTCTTTGAATCCAAATGTTTTGGCAAAAGCTGAAGGATTTGGACCAAATGCATTTCAAGCACAAGAAGGCGGTGCTGCCGTTATTGAAATCAAGGTTAAAAAAGGCAATATTTCACCTGTCTATATTCAAGTAAGCGTTGGTAACGGCTCTAAATCTGCCCCTTATTTTATCGACACTGAAAGTCAACTTGAAACAATAGGTCAAGGCTCTTTCAAATCAAGCTCAAACTATATTTTGATGCAAGATATTAGTTTGTCAAAGCCATTCAGACCTTTGATTAATGATGAAACTGGTTTTACTGGCTCATTTAATGGTAATGGATATTCAATCAAAAACTTAAAAATTGAAAATGCCGAAGGCGTTACAAATGCTGGTTTGTTTGCTAAAATTGCAGACAGCGGTATGGTTAGCAACTTAACAATTTCTAATGTAGACATTAATGGTCAATTTGACAATGCAGGTGCAATCGCTGGCGAAAATAATGGAACAATCACAAGATGTTATGTTAATGGTGGTCTTGTTCAATCAACTATGTCATCAGGAGCAAATGTTGGTGGTATTTGCGGATTAGTTAAATATTCAAACTCTAATGTGGGCAGAGTTGACAGATGTTTTAGTGATGTTTCTGTTATGGGAACAAAAAATGTTGGCGGACTTGTTGGAAAAAATGAAGGTGCCATTGTTATTAATAGTTACACAAGAATAGAAAACGACAACTCAGTTAAAGCAATTTCCGATAACGCTAATGTTGGCGGACTTATTGGCTTAGTTACTTACTTTTCAGATACTAAAGTAGGCAATAAAGTAGCATCGGTAAAAAACTGCTATACTATTTCTAACGTGGGTGTTAAAGACGGAGTAGACAAAACGAGTGTAAAACTTGGAAGAATTATTGGTTATAACGATGAGGTTGCTGATAATTCACAAAACAATTTGATGGGAATTTACACTGATAAAGTGTCTAATGAAGATGTTTTGGTAAATCATAAATATAATTTGTATGCCGGAACACTTGCAACTGAAAAAGTTACAGAAAAAACAAACTTTAGAGGAATTTATAAAGAATTTCCTAAAGATAGTTTGGGAAAAATTGAAACAAGCAAAATGATTTCGTTTGTTTCTAAAATTGAAACGGATAAAACAAAAACTGTTGATTGGGATTTTGTTAATGTTTGGCTTGAAGGAACAGAAGATATTTACCCTGTTTTGAACATAAATGGTGCGAATGTTCCAGATGAATTTAACATGATTAATGATCCAAAATTGATTCACAACGCAAATGATTTGCGTGAAAAAATTGCATTAATTAACTATAACAGAGATGATCAAGTTAAAATAAAACAAGCAGAAGAAGCCGCAAATGGCTACTTTAAACTTGCTGACGATTTTAGTGATGCTGAAGTTATTGGCGAAATTTCTCCTATAGGAATTGTAAGACCATTTAATGGAACATTTGAAGGAAATGGTAAAACTTTAACAGGAATTGTTATTTCTACAAATGTTATTGCAAGTTCTAAAGGTTGTGCAGGTTTGTTTGCTAACACCGCATCAAATGCTTTAATCCAAAACTTAACTATTAAAAATATAACTATAAATGCTGGTGCAAGTTTTGCAGGTGCCATTGTTGCTAACAACGAAGGAACAATCAGAAATTGTGTTGTTACTCAAGACACTAAAAACACAGAAAAAGTTAATGTTATTGGTCAATATTGCGTTGGTGGTATTGCTGGTAAAAACTTAGGTACAATAGATAATTGTAAAGTTATAAATCAAAATATAAATTCTAAATGTCCAGTAGTAGACGGAAAAGAAAAAGAAACTGCACAAAGATTTATTGGTGGTATTGCTGGTATGAACGGTGCTTCTAACAGCTCATACAGTGCAACTATCAAAAATTGTAGTGTAACAACAAGTTTAATCAAAGATGTTTTGAGTAAAACAGAATTTGATTCTGACCTTGATTATGATTATAAAAAGAGTTTCTCAAAAGTTAAATATCTTGTTGGCGGAATTTGCGGTGCTAACTTCTATTTAATCAACTATAACTATTTGTTTGAAACTGATGTTGTTATGAATGAATTTTCAGAATATGGCGAAGTTGCAGGCATTGTGGCTTACTCAAAAAGCGATGCATTGATTGCAAACAATATTGCAGAGATTTCTTGCAACAAACTTCTTGGTGGAAACATTACAGGATTTATTGCATCAGGTTTGGTTTGTGAACTATATGGTAAAACTGAATTTAACCAAATTGGTTGTGCAAACGAATATAAAATTGATGTTGAAAATAACGGAATTCAAATTCCTTACAAAACAGTAATTAAAGGCCTTGAAATTTCTGGTCTTGCCGGAAAAATTTATATTGGTGGAAAAATGTTTAACTGTTTTGCTGGCTCTCACTTATTGAACACAATTAAATCAGTAGGACATTCAGCAGGATTCTGCAATGTAAACGAATTTTATGCTTACAAGCGTTGGTTTGGAGAAGAAAGTGTTTATGGTGAATTTGGTCAATTATTCTCTATTTGTACTTTTGAAAATAATGCCGACACATACTGGAACAGACATCATAACAGATATGATTGTACAATGGACTACAGAAAAGAAACTTCATTTGTAAGAACAGACCGAGATACTGGTTATGGTAATAACCTTGTTTGGGTTGAAACAAGTGATTGCTCGTATGATGATTCGCCAGAAATGACTTCATTTAACGATAGCAGACAAATGAATATCAAGCGTTTAGAAACTCTTGACCAAGCAAAGCCAGACCCACTAGATGAAACTAATATGTTAAGATCAGTCTTCTCTTCTTATGGTTTTGATAGCGCTTGGGAATTAAAAGACAGAATTTATCCACACCTAACAAATCTTCCTATAATTGAAGGGGTAGATTCACACGATTTTGAATAATATTCTTATTACAAAATTATTAAAATTTGGTATTGACAAACATTTTATTTAGTAATATAATAAATATGTTAAATGAAAGTGAAGGTGCGTGGCACCTTCACTAAATAAGAAAAACACAACTTTTGTTGTAAAAGGAGAAGTATGGGGAAAATAATACAGTTCTTTCAAGTTTTGCCAAGATTTTTAGAATCATTTTTGATTAAACCACAGACTTGGGCAATCATTTTGTTGGTTGCAGGAACAATAACTTTTATAAGTGTAAGTAAGTCACAAAAAGCACAACAACGCGCTTTGGTCAGAAAAGTTAAAAAAGTTAAGGCAGCACAACGAGCTTATAACAGAGAACTAGATAAAAACAAACTTCCAAAACTAAAAGATAAATACGACAAAGCTTATAAACGCTTGAAAAAAAGAATCAATTATGCACTTTGGTGGAATAGAAAACGTATTGTCTTAACAAGTCCACTTTTAACTGATGAATCAGAAAATGCAAATTTGGCATTAAAAGGTTGTCCTGCTTTTACATTTAAAGATGTTTTAAATAATCTTTTGGACGAAAAAAATAAAAAGCGTAAACACAAAACTCAAATTATCGAAAAAAATAAAACTATTTCAAAATTAAAAACCGAAAAAAAGAATAAAAACGATGAAGCTAAACAGCAGGAACAAAGTTATGAAAGACTAAAACAACCGCCTTATCATGTTAATTCTGTAAACCCAGACAAACAAGAAGGAAATAATGTAGAGAAAAAAAATTCAGAAAATTTATCAAGTATATATGAAAATACTGACAAAAGTCTTGAAAATGAAAAAATCCTTTAATAGGATTTTTTTATTGCAAATGTTCAAATAAATTATTCTATAAAATAAATTGACAAAATTTATAAAAAATTTTAAAATAAAACTATGGAGAAATACAATTTTTTTAAAACGCCAAATCAATTAATTGATTCGGCAACTGAAGGCTTGATTGGAAATAAAGGCAGCAGTCTTGTTGTTGGTTTGATTTATTTTTTAAGCAAAGCTTGTTTTTTAGCAGGTCTTACTACTTTGATTGTCGGGCTTACTCAATTAAGAGGAGCAACTAATAACTATTCTTTAATTTTTTGGGGGATAGGACTTTTAATTTTGGCATTATTTAGTTTCGGTCCACTAAAAGTTAGTTTTTGTAAAAACGCTTTAAATATGATAAACAATACAAGTCCAAAAGCAAAAGATGTTTGGTTCGGATTTAAAAACAAATATTTCCGAAATGTTTGGTTTGGGATTTGTTTATTTGTTTCTTATTTGTTTCATATTTTGCTAATTGTTTTCCCATTCTTTATCAAATATTTTTCATATCAAGTTGCAGGTTTCATTTTGGCAGAAGATAATGGAATTTCGGCAATCGGGGCGTTAAAATTATCTTCAAAAATGACTAAAGGCTTTAGAAAAACATATTTTAAAATTATACTTAAATTTATTCCACAAATGCTTTTGTGTTTGATTACATTGTATATTTATTCTTTGTGGTTAAGACCAAAATTTAATACAGTTGTTGGATGCTATTATCAAGATATTAAGGAATAAAAAAGGTTTAAACTTAATTGTTTAAACCGTTTTTTTTAATTACCAAAACTTGCCAGTATGCCGTTAAAATCCATTTTTGTAAGATATGATGAAACTATGTTGTTTATGAAATCGTAAATTGGTTTTGCAATGCATGAGTTGTTGAAAGTTGTGTCTAAGAAATTTGCAACACTAGGCAATGATTGAAGAAGATTTGCAACAACGAAAACTGCAAAAACAATAATCATTCCTTTGCATACACCAACAACCAAACCAAGCACTCGGTCAAGCCCATTGATTGCTTGACTTTTTCTTTTGATTGCACCAAACAACTTAGACAAAAGGTAAATTACAAGTTTTATAAGCAAATATGCTATAATCAAACAAATAGCCATTAATGCTAAACTTCCAGCACAGGTTGAAACTTTCGAAACAACATCGGCTTTATCAAGATAAGTGGTTTCAGGCTTTATAAAGAAATTCATTGCAAGTTTCAAAATTCCTGTTGCACTGCATTTGTCTGCCAAAATCTCGGCACCTGTTAAATTTGAGAACTCAGCAAAGAAGCCGGAAATTTGACTTGAAATTGCATTTCCTATTGTTGTTCCTAGCTTAAACCAGTTGTTCATAAGTGAAGCAAGTGGTTTTGACAGAAAGAAAGCACAGGTTAGCGACAAAGCACTTGAAAAGAAAGATAGTAAACTGTTAAGAAAACCTTTCCAAAAGCCAATGAGAGCGGTTAAAAGCAGTAGTACTAAAACTATGATGTCTAATAAATTCATAAATATTAATTCCTTTGATTGTTTGTAATTTAATTAATAACAATTTTCAAAATTTTATTTAAAAAAGTATAAAAAATAACTACAATTTTATAATAACATAAAAAGACAATAATTTCAAGGTAAAAATTAAAAATTAATTTAAAAAATGAAATTATATCATTTTTTTGTCAAAAATCATTTAATGTTTAATTTTTATCTTTATGATTTAAAAGACTTTGGAGTGCTTAAAAACTTTATTGATGAGTTTGACTTAAACAAAACAGTTATCTTGTGCATTGGCACAAAAAAGATGTTTGAAGATAGTTTTGGCGTTTTGTTTGGTGATAGAATAAAAAGCAAAAAATTATATTGTTTTGGAAGCTCTAAACGAGAAATTAACGGAACAAACTTTTTAAAAGTGTACGATTATGTTAGAAATAAATATAAAGACTATAAAATTCTTGTTATTGATAGTGTTTATGTAAATTCGAAAAATAAACCTATTTTGATTTATCAAAATTTTGGCGTAAAAGTTAGTGGCTTAAACAACGATGTTGTGGTGGGTGATGCTGGCATATTGTTTAATGCTTTTTCATATAATAATTACAATTCTTTTGATTGTGTTTTAACAAAATTAGAAAAATTATTTGAAAAAAATTGCTAAAAATCAAAAAAAACATTTTATTCATTTTGTTAAAAATTTATTTTATGTTAAACTATGGTGTTAGGAGATTAATAAATGAGTGAGAAACCATCAAAACAATCAAATTGGATATTTTATGCTATTGCAATATTGCTAATTTTGTTTGTAGTTTTTGTAAATTTTAAAAGTCCTGTGGGAAAGGAAATAACCTACACAGAATTTCAAAATAAAGTTGAAGCCAATGAAGTTACACACATAAAAACTATTGGAAATACTTTGTATGTGAGAGTTAGTGATAGTAAAATTACTGTTGAAGCATTTTTGAAAAATTCAACAGGAGATTTTTACACAACTTTTATAAACAGCCAAGAATTAATAAAATTAATTGATGAATATAATGCAAAACCAGAAAACGCTGACCGTAAAATTGTTGCAAGTTACAATCTTCAAGGCGAAAGTGTACTTTCAAAAATTTTATCTTATCTTCCTGTTTTCATAATGCTTATTATTGCAATTATGATAATCAAAGCCATAATGGATTCTAACAGCAAAAACATGGCTTTTGGTAAGTCTAGGGCAAGAAATGTTGAGCGTAGCAAAGTGAAATTTTCCGATGTTGCAGGAAGTGAAGAAGAAAAAGAAGAGTTAAAAGAAATTGTAGATTTCTTGAAAAATCCTCGTAAATATACAGAACTTGGTGCCAGAATACCAAAAGGTGTGCTTTTGGTTGGTCCTCCGGGCACAGGAAAAACCTTGCTTGCAAAAGCGATTGCGGGCGAATGTAATGCCCCTTTCTTCAGCATTTCAGGATCTGATTTCGTAGAGATGTATGTAGGTGTTGGTGCAAGCCGTGTTAGAGATTTGTTTGAACAAGCAAAACGCAGCAGTCCTTGTATTGTGTTTATTGATGAAATAGATGCTGTTGGTCGTCAGCGTGGAGCTGGGCTTGGAGGCGGAAATGATGAAAGAGAACAAACTTTAAATCAATTATTAGTGCAAATGGATGGCTTTGAAGCAAATGAAGGTATTATTGTTATTGCAGCAACCAACAGACCCGATGTTTTGGATCCTGCACTTTTAAGACCAGGCAGATTTGACAGACAAGTTTATATTAATATGCCAGATGTTAAAGGCAGAGAAAAGATTTTGCAAGTGCATGCAAGAAACAAAAAGTTTGCAGATGATGTTGACCTAGAAAATATTGCAAAATTAACAACTGGTTTTAGTGGTGCAGACCTAGAGAATTTGTTAAATGAGGCTGCAATTTTGGCAGGAAGAGATAATCGTGTTAAAATAAACATGATTGACATTCAAGAGGCTGTGAACAAAGTTATTATGGGTCCTCAAAAGAAAAGCCGAGTTATGACAGAAAGAGATCGAGAAATTACGGCTATTCATGAAAGTGGTCATGCAATACTTCACAGAGTGCTTAAATATTGTGATGGCGTTCAAGAAGTGTCTATCATTCCTCGTGGAATGGCAGGTGGATATACTTTGTCAAGACCTGACACCGATGATAACTATGCAACTTATAACAAATTAAATGATATGATTGCTTCATTTATGGGCGGTCGTGTTGCTGAAAGTATTAAATTTAAAGATATAACAACAGGGGCTTCTAATGATATTGAGCAAGCAACAAAAATTGCTCGTAAAATGGTTACTGAATTTGGTATGAGCTCTAGCCTTGGATTTATTAATCTTGGGTCTTCAACTGAAGTATTTATCGGAAGAGATTATCAAAACCAAGTTTTATATTCAAACGATACTGCAAGCAAAATTGATGAAGAAGTTAGAAAGATTTTGGATTATAACTATGATAGAGTGCAAAAGATTTTGACTGAAAATTGGGATAAGGTTGAAGCACTATCAAGTTTGCTTCTTCAAAAGAATGTTGCTTACAAAGAAGAACTTGACGCTGTTATGGAAGGTAAAAGTATTAAACAAATTATTCAAAGCATGAATAGGCGTGAAAATCGAAAGAAAAAACAACAGCAAAAAGAAAGAGAAGAGAGGAAAATTCAAGAACAAAAGCGTTTGGAAGAAATTAAACAAAGAACGCTAGAAGTTTTGAAACAAGAAGGCTTGATTGTTGAAAATAAAATTAAAAATTTGGAAGCAAACAAACAAGAAGTAAAAAAAGAAAATTCTCATCTTGTTGACAGCAAATCTTCCAAAAACCTTAAAGTTGAAAACGATATTGAAATAAATAAACAAAAAAATGATAAAAATAATAACGATGGCTCAAAAAATGATTAATTTGTTTGACTATTTTGTTAAAAAAACTTAAACTATATATTACTAGGAGTATAAAATGAAAAAAGTTTTATCTATTATTGCACTTTGTTTAATTGGAGTTTTAGCGGGAGTGATTATTGTGTTCTCTTGCGTAAATAAAGATTATAATCTTAAATTATCAAGTCCTGACTTTGTTAGGGTTTATGTAAACACAACAACTGCTGGCGAAGCATATTCGGCTGATTCTGATGGAACCCATAAACAAATTTATAACAAGATTATGAGTTTGTATAACGATAGTTACAAACAAAAGTTAATGAGTGCTCTTTTTAATGGCACTTTGGGGGACAAAACATCAATCACTAGAGAATATAAAAATATTAACAATGCAATAGGCAGTGGCATTTGGCTTGAATTTAACTATAATTCTAATCCTCAAACAATAAAATTAAATGGAAAAGATTATACTGATGATTCAACATATTCAAAAGAGTATGATAGAGCATTCATTGAAGTTAAAGATTCAGACACTGTAACAACTTTTACAATTTATCTTGCAAAATCTGATTCTGATTATTCTCACTACCATTACACTGTAAGAGCAAAGCAAGCAAATTTGTATAAATATTTAAGTGAAAACTTTGCTAATTAGCAAAAAATTAAAAAATCAATACAAAAAAGTATTGATTTTTTTGTAATTTTGGTATAATAAATTTGTGAATAAAAAGTGTACAGAAATTTATGGTTACTTAGACAATTTGTTTGAAAACCCTAGGTGCGAACTTGAGTACGATACAGTGTTTGAACTTTTGGTTGCAGTTATTTTGTCAAGTCAATGCACTGATAAAAGAGTGAATGTTGTAACCAAAGATTTGTTCAAAAAATATAACAAACCACAAGATTTTGCAAAATTATCTCAGTCTGAATTAGAGAGTAAAATTCGCTCTTGCGGATTTTATCACAACAAAGCAAAGAACATAATTGGTGCAAGCAAAGATATTTTAGAGAGGTTCGAAGGAGTTGTTCCAAACACTTTAGAGACACTTACAAGCTTGAGTGGTGTTGGCAGAAAAACTGCTAATGTTGTTTTAAGCGAAGGGTTTAAACAAAGTGCTATTGCCGTAGACACACATGTTTTTAGGGTTTCATTAAGGCTTGAATTAAGTGGTGGAAATTCACCTAAGCAAGTAGAATTTGACTTGCAAAAATGCTTTGACCAAAATTTGTGGTCATCTTTGCATCAATATCTTGTTTTGTTTGGAAGATATTATTGCAAAAGTAAAAACCCTAAATGTGAAATTTGTGGTTTAAAAAAATATTGTAAGTATTATAAGGAGAATTTTAATGTTCGTTGATAAAACAAGAATTTATATAAAGGCAGGCAATGGTGGAGATGGTAAAGTTAATTTTTATCGCGATACTTTAACCATGCATGGTGGTCCGGATGGCGGTGATGGCGGCAAGGGCGGAGATATTGTTTTGATTGCTGATAGTGGGCTAAATAATTTGGTTGATTTTTACTACACAAAACATTTTAAGGCCGAAAACGGAGCAAATGGCGGAAGCAGTAACGCTTATGGCAAAAGTGGCGAAGATTTAATCTTAAAAGTGCCTTGCGGGACTGTTGTTAAAGATGCTGAAACAGGAAAGGTTATTGCGGATATGGTTAGCCATGGAGAAAAACAAGTTATTTTGCGTGGTGGACTTGGAGGAAGAGGTAATTCTAAATTTGCAAATTCAAGGCGTCAAAGCCCAACATTTAGTGAACTTGGTGAAAAAACAAAAGAATATGCTGTTGACCTTGAACTTAAAACAATCGCAGATGTTGGCTTGATTGGATATCCAAGTGTTGGAAAGAGCAAAATTTTAAGTGTTCTTACAAGTGCTAAGCCAAAAATTGCAGCATATCATTTTACAACTTTATCTCCTAACTTGGGTGTTGTTAAGTACTATAACAATAGTTTTATAATAGCCGATATCCCGGGCATAATTGAAGGAGCAAGTGAAGGTAAGGGTTTGGGGCTAGAATTTTTGAAACACATCGAGAGAACCCGTATTTTGCTTAATATTGTGGATATTGCGGGCGTTGACGGCAGAGATCCTGTTGAAGATTTTGTTGTTATTAACAATGAGTTGAAGAAGTATAATGAAGAAGTTGCAAAATCTCCACAAATTATTGTGCTAAACAAAATGGATTTGATTTTTGATGACAATCAAAAAGCAAAAGTAGAAGAATTTAAACAAAAGTTTGGAAAAGATTACAAAATTATTGAGTTTTCAGCCGCAACAAGGCAAGGCGTTGATGACCTTTTGAATGCGATTATAACTGAAATTTCAAAACTTCCACCAAAACAACAAGAACAAGTTGAATTGTTTGAACTTGATAGGCGCGACTATACATCTTTTGATGTTAAACGAGATGATGAAGGAAGATTTGTTGTTAGTGGGGGATTAATTGACAAAATGAGTAGGGGAATTATTTTGAGTGATCCAGAAAGTTTTGCATATTTTCAACGAAGATTAAAACAAAATGGCATTATAGACAAACTTCTTGAGAAAGGACTTGTTGAAGGTGATACCGTAAAAATAGGACCTTATGAATTTACTTATGTTGAATAAAAAAATGGCTTTTTGCCATTTTTTTATATAATTTTACATTAAATTTTAATTTTATTTTAGATTTTATTTAAATTTACTTTAAATATTAAATTTGTTTAAATTTAAAAACTTAAATTAAACTTAAATTATATGTGTTTTTTGTGAAAAAACATCAGAAAAATGTTAATTAAATTTTGTCTTTAAATAAACTATCAGCACATTAATGTCGGCTGGGCTTATTCCGCTAATTCTTGATGCTTGACCAATATTTATTGGTTGAATTTCATTCAATTTTTGAATTGCTTCAAGCCTTAAACCTTTTACTAATGAGTAATCAAACTTTTGTGGAAGAGTTAATTTTTCTTGTTTTTTTAGGTTTTCAATTTGTTCTTGTTGCTTTTTGATATATCCTTCATATTTTATAATCGTGTTTACCTCATCAATAACGCAAGAAGAATAATTTTTAAAAACATTAAAATAATTGCAAATATCTTGTAAGGTTATGTTATTTCTTTTAATTAAGTTGTAGTAACTTATTGAGCTGTTAACTTCATTTTCTCCCATTTTTACCAAAAAAGGATTTACATCTTCAGATTTTATCAATTCATTTAATTCTTTTGTTAAACTCTCTATTTTTTGTTTTTTATTTTCAAATATTTCATATCTTTCATCTGTAACTAATCCGACTTTTCTTCCCATTTCGGTCAATCTTAGGTCGGCATTGTCTTGTCTTAACAAAAGTCGGTACTCGGCTCTTGATGTCATCATTCTGTAAGGCTCATTTGTTCCTTTTGTTACTAGGTCATCAATCAAAACACCAATGTACGCATCGCTTCGGCTTAAAATAAGGGGCTCTTTGTTTCTTATTTTTAAACTTGCGTTTATTCCAGCCAAAAGTCCTTGTGCGGCGGCTTCTTCATAACCACTTGTTCCGTTGACTTGACCGGCAAAATAAAGCCCTTCAATATGTTTATATTCAAGAGTAGGTTTTAGACTTAAACTGTTAATGCAATCATATTCAATAGCGTAGGCATCTCTCATTATGTGAGCATTTTCAAATCCTACCAAACTGTGTAGCATTTCTTCTTGAAGGTAAACTGGTGCACTTGTTGAAAAGCCTTGCATATAAACTTCTTTCGTTGTCAAACTTTCTGGCTCAACAAAAAGTTGGTGTCTATCTTTATCTTTAAATCTCATTATTTTTGTTTCAATAGAAGGGCAATATCTTGGACCAATACCTACAATTTCTCCTGAATACATCGGAAATTTTTCAAGGTTATTTCGAATTAAATCATGTGTTTTTTCGTTGGTGTAGGCAAGATAACAATCTTTTACATTGTTAGGCTTTCTGTTTTCGTTCAAAAAAGAAAAACTTTGAATGTTGTCTTCTCCTTTTTGAATTTCGAGTTTAGAATAATCAATTGTGTCTGAATGAACTCTCATTGGAGTGCCAGTTTTAAAACGCCTTATTTCAAGCCCTAAGTCAATCAAACATTGTGTTAAATTATTGCTTGCTTGAAAGCCATTTGGACCAATGTTTTCTGTATAATTTCCAACAAATATTTTGCTTTTTAAATAAACACCTGTGCAAACTATAATTGCTTTGCACTTAAATTCCTCATCTTTTGTTGTTATAAGCCCACAAATTTTGCCATTTTTGGTCAAAATTTTACTTGCTTCGGCTTGTTTAATAAATAAATTAGGAGTGCTTTCTAGTGTTTGTTTCATATTTTGATGATAAAGGTTTTTATCAGCCTGACAGCGTAAACTTTGAACTGCAACACCTTTGCCACGATTTAGCATCCTTAATTGAATGGTTGATTTGTCGGCGTTAACACCCATTTCGCCACCAAGGGCATCAATTTCACTAACAAGCTGACCTTTACTTGTTCCACCAATAGAAGGATTGCAAGCCAAAAAACCTATTGAATCTAGGTTAAGGGTCAAAAGCAAAGTTTTTAAACCTGTTCTTGCAAGGCTTAAACTTGCTTCGGCACCAGCATGTCCAGCACCTATAACTATTGCATCATATTCTTTTGTCATATTTCTTCCTTTTGCTTAAAATTTGTTTTTAAACTGATTAAGCAATTTTTTTGATATAATTTATAATTAAAAAATTTAATAGCAATTTTTAAATATTTTTATTGTCTATTTACCCAAGCAAAATTTTTCAAATATTCTGTCAATAACATTTTCTGAATTTGTTTCGCCAGTTATTTCTCCAAGGGCTGAATAAGCATTGGCTAAATCAATAGACAATAATTCTAAACTTTGAGTGTCGTTTAGTGTTTTTAATGCATCTTTTAGGCTATTTTCGGCTTTTTCAAGGCTATTTTTGTGCCTAATATTAGTTATTATGGTAGAATTGCCAACAATGTTATTGCCTATAATTTCATCAAAAATTGTTTGTTTTAGTTTGTCAATGTTTGTATTTAAAATTGTTGAAGTTTCAACAATTTTTACATTGTTCGTGCTTAGTTTTGACAAATCAAAACATTCATTTTTTATGTCAGATTTGTTTATAACTATAATTTTTTTGTTTGAAATAGAGTTGTAAAGATTAATTTCTTCGTCAGTTATCTTTCGGGTAGCGTCAAGCACAAACAGAATTAAATCGGCAGAAATTAATTTTTCTTTTGCAAGATTTATTCCGATTTGTTCAACTTGATTTGAACTTTCTCTTATTCCTGCGGTGTCAATCAAATTAACTTTAACGCCATTAAAAACATAGCCTTCTTCAATAATATCTCGTGTTGTTCCAGCAATGCTTGTAACTATGGCACGATTAAACCCAAGCAAACTGTTCATCAAACTGCTTTTTCCAACATTAGGTGCTCCTAAAAGAGCGATGTTAATTCCGTTCTTAATTATCATTCCTGTTTTGCTGGTATCTTTGATTTCAACAATTTCACTTAATAAGTTTTCTATTTTTTGCTTGAAATTTTCTAAGGTTGTGTATTCTATATCATGTTCGGGATAATCTAAACTTACTTCAAGTTCTGCCATAATATCGGTCAAAACATTTTGCTTTTGTTTTATTGTTTCATAAAGTTTTCCTTTCAAAAGATTATAGCCTGCCTTAAGTTGACTTTCACTTTCAGCATTGATCATATCAATCACACCTTCGGCTTTGTCTAGGCTTAGTTTACCATTCAAAAATGCTCGTTTAGTAAACTCTCCATTTTCGGCAAGATTAGCACCATTGTTTAGCAAGGCTTGTAATATCAAATTTGTAATAAAAATTCCGCCATGACACTGTATTTCAACAATGTCTTCGCCAGTGTAAGAAAAAGGTGCCTTAAAATAAACAACCAAACAATTATCACAAAAATCTTTCGTTTTTATTGTTTTAAGTTGCATTTTTCTTGGCTCAGGATTGTTTAAAGGTTTTTCTAAAATTTTGTTTACAATGTCAAGGCTTTGCTTTCCAGAAAGCCTTATAACACTTATTCCGCCAACACCGATTGGTGTTGAAATTGCACAAATTGTTTTTTCCATGATTATTATTATAACACAAAAACAGCATTTGTTAATATTTTTTTTAGAATTTATGTCTTTAAAATTATTTCTTACTAATTTTTGAATTAATGTGTAAAAATATAAAAACTATTGCAATTTGAAATATTGTGTGTTAGAATAATAAAAAATATGTTTGAGGTGTTGTATGCTTGATGAATTTGATAAAGTTGAAATGAATGTTGAAAATGATTTGGATGTTGAAACAAAAAAAGAAAGTTTTTGTGAAACTAAAATCGAAGTTTCGACTCTTAAGGTTGAAGATGAAAAATCTTTGAAAGATGTTGAAAAGGAAAGTCGAGAAGAAGCTAAAGATAATGTAAAAACTTTTGCTAAATCTCAAAAACCAAAAAAATCATTAAAAAAACGCATTATTGCTTGGTTGCTAGGTGCTGGAATATTTGCGGGTGCAGTTTATGGCACAAAAACTTTGGTCGACTATCAAACAACTGGTAATGGTGGTTATCAAAACATGATTAAACAAAATTATGAATTGGTTGACGAAGCCCTAACCCAAAGGCTTTCAAGAGATACAAAATTTGGCACTTTTAATAAATCAAAAATAACAGGGCTTGAGTTTGAACAGCCCGGAGATGAAAATGTTGTTTTGAATGTTTATTGCGAATTAGAAGAGCGTTTGATTACCGGCTCTATAGTCAATCATTATGGAAAAGGAATTTACACCGTTTTGTTAGATTACTATAATGCTTTGGTTGATGCTGAGAAAGAAAATAATATGTTAACCTATCTTGATGCCTTAAAACAAATTGTTGAAAATATGCAATATGTTGAATTTTCTACTAATAATAAGATTGATTTTAAGTGGGATAATTTTAATCAAAATGATGCAAACAAAATCAATGAACTATTTTCTTTTGACCTAAACAAAAATCAAATTGGATTTTTGCCTTATCATTTTGAGATTGTTGATTGGAAATATGATTTAAATTCTCATACTTTTGATTATACATACAAACTAACTGGAGTAAGTTATTGTGAAGAAGATTCTGAAAGTTATGATGAAATCTTGAAAGATGACAGATTAATTATGTCTTCTTTATCATCAAAAAATGTTAAGGCATATAACAGAGTTTTAACAATAACAACAACTTCAACAAACGATATGGGTGCACAAATTCCAATTATTTTGCAAGATTTGAAAGACTATATTTCTGGCAAAAAGACTGATTTTGTTGTTAAAACTTTAACTTGTGAAGAATTGTCTTTTGATGAAATGAAAGAATTTAACAAAATGAAAAGAGGAGATTTTGACTTTAAAAAACCAGAAAATCTTGATTTAAATAATATTAGATAAATAAAAAAAGCGAAAATTAATTCGCTTTTTTTGTTTAATTTTTTGCTTTTTGCAAAAAAATTTGTTAAAAAATTATTTTAAAAAAACAATTTATCACACAAAAAACAAATTTAAATAACGAATATTTTACATTAAAAAATTAACCAAATTTTTGATTTTTAAGAAAATTGTTTTGCGAAAAAAAAGATTTTATATATAATAATAATATAATAAATAATTTTAGTGCGATTTTACAAAATAAAAATAGGTGAGTTATGGAGAAAAAGATTAAATATCCTTTTAAAACTTTTGTTAAAAATATATTTCTTGGCATAATCTTGGTTTTGACAATTTTTTGCGCTGTGCCTGTGATGAATTCTGTTATAAACGGCGTTGGCAAAAATGATAATCAAGAGGATGTTGTGGCAGAAACAGAAAGTGTTAATACAACAATTTATGTTGCAGGATATTCTGATGATTTTTCTATAAATCAAGTGAATAATGAAACATGGAAATATGGGTGGCTTTGGAGTAAAAGTCAACAATTATATATGTACAACGGCTCTCGTGTTTATGCAACAACAAACACAGCAGCAAAAGATGAAGAAATAGGCAGAGAATATGCTTTGGGACAAGATAGACAAGGCATAAATTTGAATGGTACTTCAAAAGTTAAAATTGTGGTTGAAAAACCTGAAAAATGTTATGTTGTTGGCATATTTAAAGGGGAAAATAACTTTGATCCTGATAATTTACTTACAACTAGTAATACGGCAACTCTAACTCCGGGTGAAACATATACAGTTTTGTTGTCTAACAAAAATCTTCAAATTGAGTTTGAGCTTACAAGCCGATATATAAATCTTGGTGGTTACCAATTTAGTGGCGGAAGTTTTTTTAATAAGAATTATTTGAATTCTTATTACTATCTTTCAGCGATAATACCTAAAAAAACAGAAATCTTTTCATCTACTTCAAAAAAAGGATACGATGTAGATGTAAAGATTGGTGGAAAAAATATAACGATAAGTGGAGAAACTTCTTATTATGTTCGATATGCTAGCGAGTCGAATGGTGGAAAAAACATGAATTTGTACGGAATAGGTGCAAAAAATGTTCATCAATCAATCACATCATACAGTACAAGGACTTCGGGGAATACTAAAATTCTAACAATAAACATAAATGAGGTTTGGACTCCTCAAGATAACAACTCAACCACCACCCCGATTGTGTGGAAGGACGGCAAAATTACATATAATATTTGCAGTGGAACAGATTTAGAAAATTTTGCTTCTGATGTGAATTCGAAAGGTTTAAAAGGTGTTCAAAATACATACGGTGTAGAATATCAAGCAATTTTGCAAAAAGATATTGCCTATTCAGGCGATGCTATCGGTTCTTCTTCAGGCGACGGTGCTTTTCAAGGCACATTTGACGGAAATGGAAAGACAATTACTTCCGCCACTATTAAACCTATTGAGTTAGGGTGGAAAGATTATTTCATAAATTCGCAAGGTGCAGTGGCCACCACGAGTTACTGTTCAAAGCAAACATCCTTTGGATTATTTGGATTTGTTGAAAATAATGCTAAAATTGAAAATTTTAAAGTAGACGAAGTTTCTGTTGCTGATTACTACTACTTAGGACAAGGCAGTTATAATAACATTAAAGGAACAGATAAAGGTAAAATTCTTACAACAGGTTATAATTCTTGCATCGGTGCAGTTGTTGCCTTTAATAACGGCGGAAAGATTAAAGATGTTACCGTTGGTGTGTTTAAGCCAACAATTGGGCAATGGGCATCATCTGGTGGATATTTTGGTGGTCTTGTTGGAAAAAACAATGCGGGAGAAATTAAAAATTGTAATGTAGAAAATTTTTCTATTGTAATAAAAAAAGAATATAATAAGGATACTGCTTGCGATTATGCTTTCGGTGGTTTGGTTGGTTATGTAAGTGGTGGTACAAACATTGAAGATTCTGGCGTTGGCACATTTAATATTGAAGCTGATAGCAACAAATGGCAAAAACATGATAAGCATAATTTCTATGCTGGTGGGCTTGTTGGTTATTCAGATAGTTCTTATTTAACAAATTGCCATGTTTATGCTGGAACGCTAAATCTTACAGGTGTTTATTTCACTAATATAGTGGCTGTTGGCGGTCTTGCAGGTTACGCAAATTTAGGTGGAATAGAAAAATGTTCAAGCAAAAGTTACATTTATATTGATGGAATGTCTGGTGGTGGAGTAAATGCAAATGAAGATCATGCTTGTGTTGGTGGCTTTGCAGGGATTGCGACTAATGTAAATTTTTGGGAGTGCAATTACGAAAACCCAAATAAAATGATTTTCAAAAGTGGTATCACAAGCACGGAATTCCTTGGTTGGAACCAAACCTACACTGTTGTTTTTGGTGGTATGATTGGCTGGGCTCAAGAGTATGCTTCATATAAAGATATTGAAAACAGTTATGTCTATTTGCCTAATGGTGTTGATAGTTCGTTAGTAGCGGATTGGTGGTGTATGGGAGGCTTTGTTGGTAAGGCAGATACATCCGTACAATTCATAAATTCTTATTCCATTATAGGTCAAATTTCTCTTAATAACTACGCTGGCGAAAGAAGTGTTGGTAACTTAGTTGGCAGTGGAGAAATAAAGGTTAGTCAAGTTTACCAAAAGTGGGGCAATGGCTACGGAGCATATCGTGAAACAGAGAATAGTTATGTGAATAATGAAGAAGATAAATTTTTAAATGATGTTTTTGGTGGTCTTTATCAAAATGAAAATAACAATGATAAAATCACACAAGTTGGAAATAGTGCGGTAAATGATAAAAGTGTTAAATTAATTGATGGGACTTCTATAACAGAAAAAGTTATTGTTCCAACTTATGGATATAACATCCGTATTCAACAAAATTGGTTATCTACAGGTGTTTCAGCGCCATTCTTGCTTGGTAGAGGCAACTATTCAAGTTATTTAAACTTACTTATTGATTGTACAAAAACTGGAACGGACAATACCGTAGCAATTAGTGCTGAAAATCAAGGTCAATGGTTTCAATATAAATCTGAAGGTAAAACTAAATATTTGTATGGTGCTGGGGTTTTAGATCGAGCTAATTTGACATTGCCAACAGTAAAAAAGGCGGATGCTGGTTGCAAATATTATTCGCTATATCCAACGGGTCGTGATGAAAATGGAAATATTTCTGTCTTTGCTTATCCTGGCGAAACGGTTTCAACAGATAGTGAAAACTTAAAATTAAAACTTGAAAATGGAAAGCAAGAAAGCTATACTATTTATCCTATTTTTGAAAATATAGGGATACTTTATTCGCCAACCAAGTTAGATGTTGTGGTGTCTGAAAAGACTACAGCAAAAAACGGCAATACAACAACCTATACCTTTAAATATGATGGGAAAGACTATACTGTGTCAGAAGAAAAACTTTACACAAATTCTTCAGACAACTCAAATGGAATTTATACTTATTTGTATTCAATTTCAGCGCCTGATAGTGGTAACTTGAACAATATTAAAAATATTCTTGTTCCAAAAAACCTTGCTGAAAACCAATATTGGACTATAAACGAAAATTCTTTGAATGACTATGCAAGCAATTCTGGACAAAATAATAAAGATAATTTTGTTATAAACTATTTTAATGACAACATGGTTAAAGCAGACAAATTTACCAATGATTATGCAGGAAATAATGATAGAGTTAAAACTTTGTATGCTCACATTTATAGTTATTCAGAATTTTATGTTGGCAAATTAACAAATCCGACTGTCAAAATTGGGACTTCGTATGCTGGGGAATATGAAAAAGCGAAAAATGTAGGCATAACGATTGATAACACCGAAGGAAGAGTTGTTTTGTTTTATGCAAATTTGCTTGATGATGAAAACGGAAAAATAATTCACGCAAATTTTGAAGGGTTAAAAAATATTGACGGCTTTGGGGATATCACTGTTTTAGATGAATTAAAACAATCTAAAATTGCTTATTTATCTTCTGGTATGTTGTCTATAAATGACAGCGGAATCAAAGAAATTGGCAAAAAAAGTGAAAACGAAGCTTATTATAAACTTGGAATTTATGAAAATGGTAACAAAAATATTTTCAGTCAAAGTGAATATTATAATTTCAAAGAAGGTGAATCAATCACTAAATTTTATTTGTGTTATTTCGAGCCCGGAATTATTATCCACTACTACAAAAATGAATCAGAAGATGAGAATGTCATAAATCGAATTGAATATATTGTTAACGGCGATAATGTTGTAACAAAATATGATATTAAGATTTTTGATTATTCTTGGGCTTATGAAAATGAAAATCGCTACGACTTTGTTGGCTGGAAATTAAAGTTTGTAAGCGGTGAGTTTCTTTATGTTTATCCCGGTGTTACAAACTCAGTTGAAATTCCCAAAAATTGGGTTACAAATGCTGAGGTTGTTGATGTTAAGTTATATCCTATTTTCATAACAAAAAATGAAGAAGAGATAGATGCATTTAAAAATAACACATATCAAGAAAAAGATTATAAATCAATTAATGGTACACAATACTATACTGTTTCTTCGGTTGAAGATTTGATTTATGTAAGTTATCTTGTTAATTTTGGTGGTAAGCAAGATGTGAGCATTTTGCTTAAAAACAACATAAATATGATTGGTATTGAAAACTTTATGCCAATTGGGTTTAAAAACATATTTATGGGCAATTTCAATGGTCAAGGGTATTCAATTTCAAACCTAAAAATATCTGCACGAATTGCGAGCACAAAACTTAAATTTAGTGGTGAATCATCAAGATTTAGTTTAGAAACAAGCAAAGTTACAGAAGAAGAAATTTATGTAGGATTAATTGGTAAGGTTGCAAATTCTGATTCTAATAAAACTCTTGAAATTAAAAATTTAAGTTTGATTAATGCAAAATATACAGTGATTGATGATATTGACAGCTCTAAGGTTATTGCTTATGTTGGCGGTGCTGTGGGTTATGGAAGCAGACTTAACGTAAGCAATGTTTTGGTGCAAGGCAAATTGTTTGACAAAAGCACTTTGGGTGAAAGAGAAATTACTCTATATCTTGGTGGTATTTGTGGCTATATTGATGGAACACAATCAAAGATTAGTGAAATTAATGAATGTATTTCAAGTTTCGGTGCAGATTTGCCTAATAAAAAATCAAACAAACAAACAGATAGTGTTTTCCTTGGCTCTATAGTGGGTTATATTG
This sequence comes from uncultured Clostridia bacterium, assembly GCA_934747965.1. Taxonomy (GTDB): domain Bacteria; phylum Bacillota; class Clostridia; order Christensenellales; family UBA1242; genus UBA7868. Next base: position 184,118 of record CAKVHI010000001.1, on the reverse strand, counting down.
GAGATTATGCAAACATAATCAACAGTTTTGACAAATGTAAAGAAGATGATTTTGTTGATTTAGACCAAAGCGCAACGATGGTTTCGGAATATCATTTATGGTATCGTATTAAATACTATAAATATGGTATAGTTGGAAGACTAAATACTGAACTTAATAGTGGGAAATATTCATGGGCTGTTAATAATAAATTTGAAAATGTCTACACAACTTTAAAACGAACAAATATTATGGACAACGGAATTTATAAAGGAATAAATTCTTACAGTAAATTTTCAATTGCAGATGATCAACAAAGATTTAATTCAGTTTACACTATAAGTAAAGGTGAAGATGAAAGTTTTGATGTGAAATCTTTTGATTTTGAAAAAGATACGGATTCGAAATATTCATTAAAAACAAACACTGTTGTTGGTATAACAGGTCAAGAATTTTGCGACAAATTAAATTCAAATTCGGCTGACACAAAGCCTTGGAGTTACAATCAAAATGTAAACGGGGCAATGCCTTTTCTTAAAAATACAGGTATAAGCAATATAGCGTTTTCATTTGACACCAAAGAATATATTTTGACACCCGAAGATGAAGCCCGCTTTGCATCATTTATTGAACAAGGTGCAATAAAGCGAGATGGAACCAAATATGTTGTTACTAAGCAAATATTTATTTTGGATATAATAGATGCAATTAAAGATACTTTAACCCTTGATGAATCAAACTTAAACTCGAGCGATAAAGCAAAAAAACAAGAAGCATTAAATCTTCTTGCTGAAAGAATTGAAGGATTAAATAACTTCTATAACGCCAATTTAAAACAACTTTTGCTTGATGATGCTAAAACTATTTTCAATGAACTTGAAGGTTATGTTTTTAACAAATATAATTTGAGCGAAAAATATGAAGGTTTGTTTAGTGATGAGTTGTTAAAAAGTCTTGGTAGCATAGACAAAAACAAATATAGTGTCGCACAACTTGTAGATTTTGTTTTGAATAATTCAGGTTGTGAAGTTAACATTGCCTTTAACACAAAATCAATAAAGGTTAAATATGTTTATAGCTTTGAGGGTGAAAATTTTGAAACAACAGATACAAAAGAAGTGCATTTTGGGGAACTCTTCACGATTAATGGAATAAACTTAAATAGCCTTCCAAAATCAATGCAAGAAAAGTTGGTTGGAAAAGAGATTGTTGGCTTTAAAATTTACCTTCCAAAAAAAGGTGTTTATCTAAACATAATTGAAGCCGAAAATGAACAAGAATTTAAATATCAATATTCTATCGGCGATGTTATTTCAGAAAACTTTTATTATCTATTAGAAAATGGCAAATTGCAGTATGTTGGAAATTATACCTACACAAAACCTGAAAATTTAACTCAAAATGCAAAAATTTATGCTGTTGATTCAAGTTTTGTTATTAATTTAATTGATAGTTTAACAAAAGATGGTTCAGTAGAAGAATATCAACTTCAATTAGTTGTTAATGAAAGCTCAATAAAAAATATAAAATATAAGTTAAATTTCTTTAAAGATAAGTTAAATAAAGATGATTTGAAAACCAAGTTAAATGCGTTTAGTTATCAAGGCGCAAATAATGACTATATCCTTGATGAAACAAATGGAGATATTAACTATTTTGTTAAATTCTTTAGTGATGTTTTGAAAGGAAATGCTAATGGATCTGACATTAATTTATTCCCATCTTACTATAAAACTGGTTACAACTTTAAAGGTTGGGGATATTTTATGGGCGATAAAGCAACAACACTTACAACATTCTGGAATGGTGTTGATGACATTACTATGCCAGATTTAAGAGTTTCTCCTTATAACGCTCAAAGTGAAGAATTTAACGGCGAAGTTGTATATACACTTGATTTGTATCCAATTTTGGAAAGGAAGACTTTTAATGACACAAGATATTATGACGGCTTTACAAGCGTAACTAGCCCAGACTTAATAACTTATCATCTACCTACTCCTGTCTATGGAAATGAGTTTGCACCGTATAATCATGAAAAATTATTGCAGTATGCAAATTATTCACGACATAACGGTTATGTTTTGAAAGAATTTGTGTTTAGGCAAAGCACAATAGATGCAATTAATTCGTTAAATTCAGAAGATAAACAAACCGTACTTTCTTCGTTAAGAAATATTATTAGGCAAGATAGTGAATTATCAGATTTGGTTGATGTTGATATAGAGTTAAATGTTCTTAACTTGGCAAAAATAAGCATAATTGTTATAAACTATATGGCAAAAAATGCTAAGTCGTTTGAATATTTCTTGCCAATCAGTATAGACTTAGTTTGCACTTATGAAAGACAAAACTATGAAGTTAAAATCGTTCTTCCAAATTATCGAAATGTTGAAATGGTTTTTAATGTTTTAGATTTTGAAACAAAGCAAACTTCAAGATTGAGTTATCTAAATTTTGTTGAAGAAATTAATGAAAACAACCAAAATGTTTATGTTTCTTATATTAATATAAAACACAATGATATAATAACTTTATATACAAATATAAAAAACGGAACAAAAATTAATAGCATCACACATAATAGCACAAGAACAGATTTTTATTCATTCTCTTCTTATGGGCTTGATGCCAAAGTTTATGCAGAAAATATTCTTCCAAAATTATCAAAACTTGTTCTTGGCACAGTTTCGGGGACAAATGTTAACGGAATAAAAGAAAACTTAACTTATTACTTTAACATAGAAAACTTAAATAATAACCGAACATTAAGAGCATTGAATGGTGTTTATCAAATTTCAAGTGCCGAAGATTTGGTTGAATACGCACAAAATCTTAGAAATAAAAAATATGAAAAAGCTGTTTTAACAAACAATATAAATTTAACTGGCGTGAGATTAAATTTAAATTTCATTCCTGAAGGATACACTCTTGACGGTCAAGGATATGCAATTAATGGCTTTAGCAGTTTTGGATTAGATTTGGTTTGCTTAGATTCTCGTTTTGAAAGCAATAGCACTGACTTTTCATTTATCTATGTTAATCGTGGAGAAATTAAAAATATTAATTTCGATAATGTTTCAGTTAATATTTTGAATAGTAATGATGATTTTGCAATTATAAACAACAACTCAGGTCTTATTGAAAATGTTAATGTATTAGGTGGAAATGTTTTGATCAACAACTGTAAATCTTCTTCAAGAATTGGTGGTTTGGTTGGAACAAATGAATCAGACGGCGAAATTATTAATGTTTATTGCAATTTGAACATCACTGTTACAGGAGATAAAAATGCTTTAGTTGGTTTAATTTCAGGAATGAACTTAGGTTTAATCAACAAAGCCGAGATTTCAGCAGATTCAAGTGTTGATATTAGCGGCGCAAGCATAGATGCTTTAAAAAATAGTTATGTTTCATTGCTTACAGGTGCAAGTTTTGGCGGGAAAATAAGCAATGTCATTGTGAATAATGCAAAAGTTGTTGATAATTCAGGTAGCATTAATAAAGCATCCATTATAGGCTATGTTCTTGACAGCAGTGAAAGAGATATAAAAATTACTAATATAGCAAACTATTCAAGTTTAGATTTTATTAATGCTTCTGCAAGCACTGGCGTTTTGTACTATTGGCGATGGCTTGTAAAAGATGAAAGCGTGCAAAATATAACTACAAGCACAAATCTTAAAAATGCTATGCAAAACTTTAAGAATAGTGAATTTGTTGTTGCTGTTAAAAATCTTAAAGAAACTATTGTTATTCCAAATTTGAATAATCATATAGTTGAATTTAATATCAAAAATAAAAACTCAAATAGCAATATTGCTTTTGAGGAAATAATAGATAATGTTGTTGCAACAAAAATTGACAACACTCAAAGCAAAATAATAAGCTGTCAAAATGTAATAAACAAAGTTGCCTTTAACAGCGAAGAATATGCTAGTGTTTTATCTAACAATTTTTATGTTTTGAGCATTAAATATTTAGGTAAATATCAAGACAACAAATTTAATTTTTACTATAATTTAAATTCGGGCGAAAAAACTGATAATAGTAGCGTTGTTTTCATACCTTTTTCAAGACAATCAAAAACAGACAATGTCGAATTTGAATATATTGCAAAAGAATATTATAACTTTACATTCAAATTAACATTTACAAATTCAAGCAAGTTTAATGAAGATGAAATTGAACAAATTAAAAGTGGAATAACAGCATTTATTAATTCTAAAGAATGTAAAATAAATTTTGATAATTATGGTGGTTATTATTATGCCACAATTATGAGTCCAGACATTGATGATGAAATTGCAGTTATAAGATATTTCGATGAAATTAAATTTAATTTCAATCTTCCTAATTTTGCATTTTTATCTAATAATGGTTTGAAAGTTAATGGTAAAATTGTTGAAGAATCTAAACAACAACAAAATTTTGCTTTCACAAACATTTTTGACGCAGACAAAGAAGAATATGTTGCAGAAATAGACAGAAAGGCTATTATGCTTACATTTGATTTGAACACAGATAGTTTGCTTGATAATGCTGAAAGAGGCAAAATTAGTTTTGATGATGAAGCAATAAAAAAATTGTTTACAGACAAAGGCATAAAAGCAATAAAAAACAATGCTGGTCAACTTGAAATTGAAGTTGCTCCAAAAATTGTAAATGAAAAATCTGTATATTATTTGCCAAAAATATTAGATATAATTGATGGGAAAACCTATTGTATTTTTAGTTATAAAAATAGTTTAGGCGAAGATTTAAATGGAATAAATTATTTGTTTAACGGTTTTGTTGATAAAAATAATAATTATTATTATGATAAATTCTTTAATGCAAATCAAACAAGTTTTGATTTAACATCAGTTTTGTTTGCAAATTATCAAAGTGTAGAGTACGAAGTTGTGGTTGATTCTGTTGATGCAACTTGCTATTTCACTGATTTGAATGGCTATAGTTTGAGTGGCTCAGACGCTAAAAAAACTATTAGTTTTTCTGGCGTTGTAACTCTTCCAACAATCGAAAAAAATATGTATAACAATGCTTATAGATTTGTTGGTTACAAACTTTCTCGCTCTGGAAATGAAGTGATGATTTCTTCTTGCAACATAAGTGAAGTTAATGGCAAAAATGTTGTTAAACATATTTTGAACTTAGGGTTTGAAACTTTAAATGAAAATTACACGAAATATAGAAACGAAAACGAATTTAAAATTGTTTTAATTCCTGTATTTGAAGAAATTTCGTTTGAAATTAACTTTGAAGATGGTCAGAATGATAATGAGTATGATGCTTATCTATATTATCAAGATTCAAGTTTAGATGATAATCATTACGACAAAATAACAATAAACGATTTAACAATATCTAAGATTTTAAGCGAAGATTTTGTTATTCCAGTTGGTTTTAAAGAACATCATAGTTTTGTTGGCTTTATTGTTAAAGATGACACAACGCGAAACCTTGCAATAAGATATGATAATGGTAAATTTGTTTTTGACAACTCAATTTTTATGTCTAACATAACCTTTGTGGCTGAATACGAAATTGATAAAGTTGAAGTTGTGATTGACTTTGTTGACAAAAATACTAACACAAAACTTGAGTATGAAATTTTGTCTTTAAATGATATTGAAACAAAATGTGAAAGTTATAACATTACTGAAGATAATAAAATTGTGTTTGAAGTTGACTACAACACAACGAATTTCACTTTACCAACATTAAAATTAAAAGATGATAACTATAAATTCTTAAGTTATGCTGTTAATTCTGTTGATTTTGCAAATAGTTATAAATTTACAGAAAATACAGAAATAAACATAACCTGCGAGTATAAAATTAAATTTTTAACTAAAACTTCAGAGATAAAAACAAGTTATGAATTATATTCTATAAATTCAACCTTTACAAAAGAAGATAATTTAACTTATTCATTCTACGCTAAGTATGGAAAAACAATTAACCTTCCAAAATCAAGTGAGGTTGAAAGGGCAGGATTTGCTTTGTCAGGCTTTAAATTTAATGGCGAAGATTTAAGTTTTGATGAAGAAGTTGCTTCTTCAATTATTGTTTTGAATTTCGGAGAAGTTGAATTTATATTCACGGGCGAAACATACACTCTTGTTTTGAATACCGAAATTTATAAGGCTATTCTTCCAAAAACTTTAACGAGTGAGTTTGTTGAAGCCTACGATCTAACTCAGGACAATCAATTTGAAGCAAAAATTAAAGTTGTGTATGGAACTGAGATTGAAAAACTTAAAACAGCATTGCCTGCTTTAACAGCAAATGGATACACTTTTGTTGGATACGAATTTGAAGAAGAAACTATAATCACAAAAAATGGAACAATAACACCTAATTTTGTTAAAAACGAGTTTGAAATTATAGTTTTTGATGCTGACGGAACAAGAATAGACAGTGTAACAAAATATTTCGATGAAGTAATTGATGATAGTTTCTATGAGAATATTAAGTCTTATGCGCAAAATAAAGCACAAACTAGCAATTCAATGTTTAAAGGTTTAAGTTTGGATAAAAATAGTTTTATTGAATTTGATAATCCAAGCAAAATGCCTGACCTTGAAAAGTTATATTCAGATGTTGAAGTTTCTGGAAACAAATATTCAATCAAAGTTTATTGCTATTATATTAGTAATATTACTGTTATAATTAAAGCAAATGTAAACACAAAAATTGAAAACATAAACACAGAAGGAATTTCGAATTTTGAGGGCGGAAATGCGTTTAATGCAAGTGCTAAATTCAAATTATCAGCAAATGATATTATTGGTGGAAATAATATTGTTCTACCTCTTCCAACAGTAAACGAAAATTCTGATTTGATTTATGCAAGTTTTGTTGGTTACTTCATTGATACTGAAAGCCAAACTTTGGTTGTTGATGCTTTGGGCAAAATTTTGAGCACATTCAGATTTGACCAATCTGAAATTGAATTAACTCAAAAATTTGAATACAACACATATAATTTTGATTTAATTTCTGTTTATGACAGTGTTTTGGATGATAACCTTTATGGATTTGAAAAAATTTCTAATGGATTTACAAAACAAATAAAATATTCTGAACAAATTTTAAATCTTCCAATTTTAAAATTGAAAAATTATAATTTTGCAGGTTTCTATATTTCAAGCACAAATAACATCCTTGTTGATTCTCAAGATATAATGATTTGTGATAAAGACGGAAATCTTCAATCAGGGTTTGAAACTTTAAATAGTAATTATTTTGATAAAGTTGACGATAAAGTAACTTTGAAAAATATCTATGCAAAATATGAAAATAAATATAATAATGTTGTTGTTAAGTCGGAAAATATAAAATTAGGTTATATTAATTCTGTTATTTTAACTGATGGAACAACGCTTTCTAGCACACAGATTGAAAATGGCTTTGTTTTCAAAGTGCCAAGCGGTAAAGACATTATTATAACGGCGATAGTGAATAACACTGTTGCAACATTCAATTCTTGGTTGGTTAAACTTGAAAACTCGGATGTAACTTCGACTTGCGGAATTGAAAATTCATTAAATCAGTCTACTATTATAAAAAATGTAACAGAGGACTTTGAAATTATTGCCACTTTTGATTATATTAACTTCAATATAACTTATATAGTTGAAGATGAACAACAAAATTTAAGCCCTAACACATTCAATATAGACACTCCTGAATTTGCTCTTCCAAGTTTTGATAAATTTGGATATGATTTCGCTGGGTGGTATTTAGAAGAAAACTTTATAAACTTGATTGAAACGATAGACCCTATTCATCACACTAATAATTTGACTTTGTATGGGAAATTAGAAAGCAAAAAAGTAAATTTAGTTATCTATTCGAACAATGTTGACGGATTTAGTGTATATGATACTATTGAAATTACTTTTGGCAAAAAAATAGAGAATTTGCCAAACATAAAAGTTGAAGGATATAATTTTGTTGGTTTCTTCACAAGTCAAGACAAAAAAGGAGTTAAAGTTGACAATTCAAGTTTAAGCATATTTGTTGAGGACACAAATGTTTATGCAATTTTTGAACAAAAACTTGAAAATACATTAAGTGGAGAAGGCACTTTAAAAAATCCTTTCTTAATTAATTCTCAAGACGACTTTAAAGTTTTTGCAAGTCTAACTAATTTTGGAAATTTGAGTAATAAAACTTATTTCAAATTATCTAAATCTATAGAATTAACTCAAAATATAAATATTAATTCATTTAATGCAAACTTTGACGGCGATGGTTATGCAATATATTTAAATAATTGCTTAAATGGATATAATGTGTTAAACGATGAAGGCAAGATTGTTAAAAATATCAGTTTGTTTGGAAACAATTTTGGTAGAATAGAAAATTTAATTGTGATTAACAATCAATATTCTGTTATAGATGTTATAGCAAAAGAAGAATATGAATCTGTTACAAAACAATTCAGTTTCAGCATACTAGCAAATGAAAATAAGGGTGCTATCAATAATTGTGTGGTTTACTTCAATGTTTCTTTGCAAGATTTGACTTTGATAGACAGTGAAATTAATTCATTTAATGAATTTTGTGTGGACAATAGTCTTGTTACAAACTCTAGTGTTATATCTTCTGTTTTAAAGGATAAAAATAACACAAAAACTTTTGAAAATTCTTTAGACAAACATCTTATCAGCAAAAACACACAAAATATTAACAAAAACTCTGAAAATGTTTATGAAGTTAGTAGTGTTAAAGAATTTGCTTATCTTTTGAATTTAACTGAAGCCGAAATAAAAATCAAATTGACAAACAACTTAGACTTTAGGGGCTTTGTGTTTGATAAAGGCTTTAATGGCAAGGTTTCTATTTTAGGCTCAGGTTATACAATTTCTAACATTATTGCTTTAGACTTAACAAGCTTGTTTGAAAATGTAGAATTTGATAAACTAGCAACAGAACAATTTGTTTTTGTCAATTTGAAAGAAAATTCAGTTGTTATTACAAATTCAAACAAAATTGAAAACAGTTATTTTGAATTTGATATTTTAAATGTTCAAAATGTTATACATCAAAATAATGGAACAATTTTAAACACATATTTCATTTCACAAAATTTGACTAATTTAATAAAAACAAATAATGAAAGTGTAAAAAATGTTTATTTGATAAACTTAAATAAATTTGAAATTAACAATATAGAAAACTTTAACTTTGAAGTGTTTGAATTGAATAATTTAACTAATGTTGATGAGTTTATCCAAAATGCAAAAACTTACTTAACCGATAATAATCTTGAAAATTTATGGTTTAAAGATGAACATCAAATTATGTCTGCATACGCTTTACCAAAATTAATTGGGGTAGGCAATTATGTTGTAAAATTGATTTACGATGAAAATGTTTTTGACATAAATCCTGTTTATCAAAACAAAATTTTGGGCAATTTGGTTATCACAAAAGATGCAACGAACATGATGATTATGCTTGAAATTATTAATGATCAATATCATCTTGAAGATATTTTGGTAAATTCTGTTAGCAAAATAGATGAATTTAATCAAATGATTTCTTGTTTCGCACTTGTTGGACGAACAGATATTGTAAGTGAAGTTGAATTTATTGGAAGTTTAAATAATTATGAAATTACTGTAAAAGTAAATCCTATAGGGAAAGGCAATCTTGTGTCGAATGAAGGAAATTCTGGTGAAGAGATTGTGATTGATGTTACAAGTGGCACAAAATTATCAGATATAATTATTTCAGCAACAAGTGGCGAAGGCTATAAGTTTGTTGAATTCGATGTGTTTGATGAACAAGGCAATCAAATATTAGATGAAGAAATCTATATTCTTGGCAATTTAACAATTATTGCAAAATTTGACGAACTTGCTTCTTACACACTTGATTTCACAAATTACAGTAATATCAATATTTTGGATACGAAACTAGCCGATTATTGGACTGAAATCACTCAAAACGAATATCGAATTTATTTGGGAATAAATGAAAATGTTTTGGATTTTGTTCCGAATATTTCTAAACAAGATTATGTGTTTGTAGATTATTATATCGTCAAACTTGATGATTTAGTTTACAAAGTTTTGCCAAATTTCGTTGAAGATTATGTTTCGGTTGAATTAAATTATGATGAAGAAAGCGGAAATGTAATTATAACTTCTGAAGATGAATTTTCTCAAAATAGTCCAGAGTTAAAAATTGTTTTACAAGATGAACAAGAGAGTAAACACTACTTTGTTCTTCGTGGATATGATTTAATTTTAACAATCAATTTTAACGGAAGTTATTTAACAAAAGTTTTGGTTGATGATATTGATTTGTTCGATGATTATTCTGTTTTTGAAAACAAAGAAGACGAAGTCTCAAAAAATTTGACCTTAAACAATGTTTTAAACTCTCATACAATTAATGTTGAATTTAACCATATAATGCTAGAAACACAATTTGAATTTGATGAAGAAAATTGTAGCATTGAATTTAAAAACGCAATTATGGATTTAGGCTCAAAAGTTGTTAGAAGCAAAAAAAATAGCCAAATATTGTTTAGTTTAAATATTGATGAAAGCAAGTTGCTAGATAACTTTGTAATTCTAAATGGAAATGATGTTGTTGAACAAGAAATAGAATTTAACGATAATGTTTATTCTTATGTTGTTAATCAAAATGCAAAAATTAAAATCAATTTGAAAGATAAAACAGTTTTAGTTACAATTTTGACAAAACAAGGTGGAGAAACTTCTGTTTTAGAAAGCTTAGAAAAAACAATCATTGATGACAACACTTTTAGTGTAACACTTCAATATAATGCTGAAATGAATTTAATCGTAAAGGCATTAGATGGTTACAGACCTAAAGTTATTTATGTAAATAATAAAAATGTTGAATTAAAACCATTAATAAATATAAAAAATATTATTGAAGATACTTTTGTTAGCATTGAATTTACAAAACTAGCGATGTGGCTTGATGTTGATGAAAACAATATGCCAATCAGGTTTAATCTTACAAACTTTGTTGGGTTAGGCACTGAAAGTAATCCGTATATTATTTCAAACATTAATTCTTTCTTAACTTTATGCTATAATATTAATATTAAAAATATTGATTATTCTGGAAAATTCTTTAAAGCCACAGAAAGAGATTTGAAATTTAATTTGGCAAAATATTACTTTAATCCGATAGAAAATTTTAATGGAACTATATTAGGCAATAATTTGACATTAAGTGGAGTTAAAATCTATTCAGACAGCGGGGCTTCATTGTTTAGAAAACTTGGGTCTAACAGTTTGATTAAAGCAATAAATGTTGAAGGCGTTATTGAAGGCAATAACAATGTTGCAACAATAGCGGGTGAAAACAACGGAAAAATTTTGGGTTGCAGTAGCAGTGCTGAAATAAAAAATTCTAATAATAACTATTTAGAAACTAATATTGTTGCAGGAATTTGTGCTGTAAACAACGGGATTATTTCAAGGTGCTATAACACAGGCAATATAGATGCTACTTCTAAGTTTGTAGCAGGCATTTGTGCAATTAATAATGGCACAATAGATAATGTTTATAACACTGGCGTTATTAAAATTAGCAATAATTTTGAAATGGCAGTAGCAAGTGGAATTTGTTGTCAAAACAATAATATTGTTCAAATAGGTTACAACAACTCAAGAGTTATTAATGTTTCTTCAAATTCTAATATAGAAATTGTTGGAACTGTTAAGAATGTTAGCGGAAATTATTCTGATTTGTATTTTAACAAAAATATGTTAAATTCAGACTTAAATGAGGCAAAAACCTATACAGAAATGCTTGATTATGAGAATAAAATTTATGCTCGTTTCAGTGAAAATGTTTGGGCTTTTGACAAAACAAAAACATCTCTTCCAAAACTAAAAGTATGTTATGAATATATAGGTAATATCAGTTTTATTGTTACATTTGATGATAATTTAACTGATAGTGAAAAACTTGTTTTGGTTGAAATTTCAGACGGCGAGGACCAAAATTTTGGTTTGGCAATAAAAAATTCCAACAAAGCATACAAAATATCTAATCTAACAAAAGGCACATACAAAATAAGATTAAAGAGCATTATTGGCAACTTAGTGCAAACTGATAATCCTCTTGAAATTGTTTTAAGCGAAGATATTGGCGAAAATGTTGAAATCAAAATAACGCTTACAAAAACAAGTCCTAAAGGATATTATGGCTATGTAATTGTTTAAAAAAATCCTTGCTTTAGTCAATGCTGTTTGAAACTAGCAAAATATAAGCACCTTAATCTATAAAAGATTAAGGTGTTTTTTTTCACTCTCTTAACTGTAAAAAGAAACAAATATTACTGACGTTGTCAAGGATTGTCGCAAATAGCGACATACACTTTAACCTTGACAACAAAGAATATTTGTTTACCATAATAAGAAAGAGAAGAATGTGCACTTTTTTGTTGAGATAATTAAATATGATTTATAAATTAAAGTTTTGGTTTTTGAGCCTAATTTGAATGTTTTAAAAATGGGCTATATAGATTTATATAGCCCATTTTTTAATATTTTTATTAGGATGCAATATTAAATTCATTTGCATTTGGTTCGTGGTCAAAGAAATGTATAATAAAACCATAATCTGTGCCTATATTTTTAATGTAACATACACTGCTTGTAAACACAAACTTAAATTTGCTTGCATTTGATAAACTGATAGTTGAATAATCAGATATTTCTGTGTCATCTGCATTTTTGATTGTCCAACTGCCATTTGTTCCAGTTATTTCATTTAATGAATGTAAAACAGTTTGAAGTGTGTCCCCTGTTGTGAACAAACGATAGTCAGCATAAACTGTTGTATTATCGGTTGTGGTGCCGTTGAATGATTTGTATATATTTGAATTTTCATCTTGATAATAACTGAAACCGCCTAAACTAACAATGATGTCTTCTGCATTAATTGTTCCAAAGTTATCGGAAGCAGCATTAGTGATAGTAAACCCAATGTTATAATCTGATGAATTTAATTCTAGGTCATCTGTATTTAATATAAATTTCTTATATCTGCAATTTCCTTCTTTGCCCGGAACATCAGTTAATGTGCCAGTTGCACTTGTTGTTCCATATTCACCATGATTAACACCTTTACCTAACACACTCCATGATAGTTGTAAGCCTTCGTAATACACATCTGGGCCAAGCCCAAACATTATAATTGCTTCACCATTTTCATTAAGTTGTAAGCTAAAGCCGTTTTCATTGTGTATAAAGCTTCTCAAATCATTAAATTCTTCTTTTTGAACTTCCCAAGTGTATTTTACACCAATAATATATTCGGTGCCATCTATTGTTTTTTTTACATACTCGGCAGTATAAGTTGAGCCGTGAGGTGTGTTTTTATCTTCTTCCCAGTAGAAATTTACAATATCATTGGCTGTGTCATTTCCAGTAAAATATACTGTTGTTGTATAAGTTCCAGCACCTACTGCACTAAATTGCCACATCTTATTATTGTTTTCTGATTCATAACTTACAGTAACGCTATCGGGTTTTTCGGCAAAAAATTGAGAAGTATAATCAAAGTATTCAAAGGTTAAAACGCTTGGAATAATACTATCTGAACTACATTCATATTTATTGGTGCTTACTTCTGGTCTAGGAATAAGATGTGAACCCTTGTTGACTGTAAGTTTTATTAAAAATGGCTTAGACTCATCGTATAAATTTTGATAATCTTCATTAGGCACAAACTTAACTTTTGCTGTTAATTGTTCGTCCTTTTGTTGTGCATTATAAACTTGCAATGTTTGATTATCAGGTACTGCAACAAAATTTCCGTATTCTAATAATTTTGAAAGATTATCTTCATATCCTTCGCCATTGACAAGATTGTTAAGGGTTATCATTTTTTCTGTTGTTTCTTGCCCTGCATTTAATATTAAAGAAAATTCGCCACAAGAAAAATAATCGTTTGTGTGATTATAGTTGTTTTCTTCGTTTGCCAACATATCATTAAATGTAACATCTTTACTTACACTTTTTGTAACATTAAATGCCCAAGTGTATTGTAAACCACCATAAGTATCATAATTATTAGATGTAAGTTCTTCATTTACAATGGTAAAAGGTGCTTTTAAAATTTCTATTTTTTGGAAACTTGAATAGGATGCATAGAAATTATTTGTTTCTTTAATTTTTGCACAAATCAAATATTCGCCTGGTGTAATTTCACTTAAATGGTCATAAGTATCATCAGATAAATTATATAACATATTTTTTTCTGCATACTTCTGCGGAGTCAACAAGTTGCCTGGTATATTATTTTTAACATTATAATAATCTAGCACACCTTCAGAACCATCAACTTCTTTCATAAGAATATAAAGCCCATCTATTTGACTATTTGGAACAATCTCATCGTTTGTTTTAACAATCAAATTAATAGCACTTTCTTTTGTCCCATAGAAAATAACATTGTTTTTCGTAATTGTTTTGCCACCCATAGATTTAACACTTGTTGTTAAATCTAGTTTGTAATCTAAAGTGTTTGCAACTGCATAGACCTCGGCAGTAAGCGGCACAGTTGACCCCATATAAGTAAAATTAATTGTGTAGGTGCCAACATCAAGTGTATTTGATTCAATTTTTTCTAAGTATGAAGATAATTCTAATTCAATAGGGTTTGAAGAATTTCCTTCGCAAAACTCAATTTTAACTGAAACATTTTGCAAACTTAAAATTTCTGTAGAATCGTCCGAAAAGTGAGCAGTAATTTCAAAACTATCTAGCCCAGCATTATCGCCATAATGACAGGCTATAGATGATCTTTGATTTGAAAATTTTACATCAAGGTAACTAAAAGTTTTTTTACCACACGCTGATAACATTAAAAAAGCTGGAATTATCAAAAACATAGCAAGCAAATAAGTTAAAAATGATTTTTTCTTTACCATAATCTTCTCCTTTTTTTTGTTTATTATATCATAATTAAAAACAAAAAACAAATTAATTATTAAATAAATATAGGTAATAAAATGTAAAAAAAGACCTTAGTCTAGTATTTTTGAAACAAGTTTAAAGAAAAAAATTATACTTTTTTGTATGATTCTCTTTATGCTAGTTTCAAAACCTCTTTGCTTTTTGCAAGGGTTTTTTGTTGCAATAAAAATTTTGTTAATAAAACACTTGCAAAAAAGATTAAATTATGTTATATTATCTTTGAATAGTTTTTAACTATTTCCTTACTCAGGTTTTTGAGTCGATTAAGTCCATAAGGAGGTTAAAATGAATAAGTACGAATTAATGGTTATTCTTTCAAACAATTTACAAGATGATGCTAAAGAAGCATTAACTAACAAAGTTAATGGCATTCTTGAAGCTAACGGTGCAAAAGTTGAAAGCATTGAAAAGGTTGGCACAAAAAAATATGCTTATGCTATTAATTTCAAAAATGAAGGATATTATGTTCTTTATAATATTGAATGTGAAGCTAAGGTACCAAACCTTGTTCAAAAACAACTTCTTTTAATTGAAGATGTTGTAAGAAGTATGTTTATAAAAAAATCTTTATAGGAGTTTTGTATGAATAAAGCATTTTTAATTGGGAATTTAACAAGAGACCCAGAACTAACTCAAACAACAAATGGAATTGCTGTTTGCAGATTTTCTATTGCCGTTCAACGCGAATTTACTAACAGCGAAGGCGAAAGAGATGCAGACTTTTTCAATATTGTTGCTTGGAGAAATACAGCTGAAAACTGTAATAAATATTTAAAGAAAGGTAGCAAAGTTGCTATTATGGGTGCAATACAAAATCGTTCTTATGATGCTCAAGACGGAACAAAGCGTTATGTTACAGAAATTGTTGCCGACAAAGTTGAATTTGTTGGTGCAAAAGCAACAGGCATTGAAGAAGAAAAAGAAGAAGTTTCTAAACTTGAACCTATAAAAGATGATGATGGCGACCTTCCATTCTAATTTATAAAGGAGAATTAATCATGGCAGAAAATAAGAAAGTTGTTGTTGATGATGGAGATGACAAACTACCAAAAAAGAACTATAAACAACAAAAGCGTAAAGTTTGTAGTTTTTGTGTTGATAAGGTAGAAGTTATTGACTATAAAGATGCAACAAAATTAAGAAAATATATAACCGAAAAAGGAAAAATCCTTCCAAGTCGTCAAACAGGTGTTTGTGCAAAACATCAAAGAGAACTTGCTAGAGCTATAAAAAGAGCTAGGGTTATGAGCATTTTACCTTTCAAAGGTGAATAATAAAAAACAAATCACAGCATATTTGTCTGTGATTTTTTAATTTTTTTTTACAAAGATATCTTTATTTTAATCTTTATTATTTTAAATAAAAAAAAGTGCTTTTGCACTTTCTTTAATTGTTTGAATTTTCATTATCATCTTTTTTTGTTAAGCTTTTTAAACTTGTTGCTGTGTTAGAAATTATACCAATAATTCCGCAAACAACTCCGCTAATTGCAATTATAAGCCAAGTTGGATGCCATATTTTTGTTAAGAAACCTACAAGAATAAAACTTATTATTGAAAGTAGCATCAAAATTCCACACACTGCATCGCAAATTATTTGACTTTTTGTTTTGTTCTTTTCCATATTTCACCTCTAAATAAATTATAATACATTTTTTTGGTTTTTCAAAATAATTAAAATAAATTGTTTTTTTATTTTTAAAATTCCATCATTTTTGTTATAATATTGTTATTACAAAGGAAGGTATTTTATGTCAAAATTATATTTTAGATACGGCACTATGGGAAGCTCAAAAACAGCACAAGCATTGATGACTAAATTTAATTACGAACAAAAAGGTTTCAAAGTTTTGTTGTTAAAGCCAATAATTGACAAAAGAGATATAAAAGACGGCAAGGTTGTTTGTAAAAGTCGAATAGGTCTTGTTAGTGATTGTGTTACTTTTTCTAAGGATGACAATTTGATAGATTTAATTGAAAAAAATCGTAAGCATCAAGATGAATTTGTTGTTATTGTTGATGAATGTCAATTTTGTTCAACCCTTCAAATTGAGCAACTTCAAGTAGTTTCACGAAAATATCAGGTATTGTGTTATGGACTTTTAACTAATTTCAAAACTGAATTGTTTGAAGGAAGCAAAAGATTGGTTGAAATTGCCGATTCTCTTGCCGAAATAAAATCTGTTTGCAAATGTGGAAAAAAAGCAAATGTAAATGCAAGATTTATAAACGGAAAATTAACTTTAACAGGAGATGAAATTCTAATCGGTGGTAATGAATATTATGAAAGCCTATGCTTTAGTTGTTATGAAAAAATAAAACGAAATTTGGTAACTGATTAATTTTAAATTTGTTTTGTGTCTAACTTTACATAAAATATATTTTTTAACGAAAAATAGATATATGAAAAAAATTATATATCTATTTTTTGTTTTTGTGTGCTCTATTTGTTTGTTTGGTTGTCAAAATCAAAATAGTAGCAATGTAAATGTGATTAATGTTGAGGATGTTGTGATAAACAAGAGTCATGCTTATTGTGATGTGGGCGAAAAAATAGTTTTGCTGGCACAAGTTTTTCCTTTTAATGCTAACAATCAAAAAATTGTTTGGAAAAGTGATAATCCGTTTGTCGCAAAAGTGAGTGATGGAGTTGTTGAGGGTGTTGATGCGGGAAGAACGATTATCACGGCTTTAAGTGAAGATGGTAATATCAGCGACAGTTGTGTTTTGTATGTTTCAAATCCTAAACTTGATTATAATAAATATCCAAACAAAAACTTGTCAAATAGTTTCAAAAATGTCAGCATTGAAGAAAATCATCAAAAAAATAGCGATTTTCAGTCTATTTTTGAAAATTATTTTGAAAATTTGAACAATTTGCAAAATGAATTAAATAACTATTTCAAAAATTATATTTCCGATTTTGAAAATAAAACCGATTTTTCTAGTAAAAGTAATAAAAATTTAGAACAAAATGTTGAAGAAAATCAAAATGATGAAGATAATCAAGACGTAGACAATAATTCTAAAATATATTTTTATGAATACAAATATAATTCAGACGGAATCGATGATGAAGTAGATGATTTTACTATTTATAAAGATGATAACACAATAATAAAGGAAGTGGTGCCACAGGGCGCCACAAGCACTCTCAATAAAGAAAATTAAAAATAGAAAAAATAAAATATTTTAAAAAATTATTTAAAAACGCTAGAGTGGTGCCATAAACACTTTCAATAAATAAAAAACTGAAAAGTCAAGAAAATATTTACACTTTTAAAAAAATTGAAAAAAATATCTAAAAACGCTTGACACAATAACCCTAAAAATGGCAAAATTTTTAATGGATAATAGGGTTTGTGTTACCACAAACTAATACAGAAACGAAACACTTGCGGTTGACCACACTTGCGGTTGACCACAGTAAGGTTAAGGTGGATAATATCCATTTTAAACCAATATAAAACAAAAAAAGGTCAACCAAAAAGGAGGTTGATTTTTTAATGAAAACAAAAAGATTAAAAGGAAATATAATAAATAAAATACTAATAGCATTAATACTACTAGTATTAATTTCAACCTTAATATTAACCCTAGCATATTTTCAAGATAAAAAAGAATATAGCGGAACACTAGATTTTGGAAATATAAAACTTAAGGTAAGTGGTGGAGTTAATTCGGAAACGAGTACTCTAGTTTTTGACACTGCACGAAAGAAGAATAACGATTCCACTTGGACAGGCAAATATATGCCAGGTGATATGGTTGACTTAAACCTAACTGTAGGGTTAGAGAATAACAGTGAGCCCGCATATTATATAATTTCAATAACCGATGATAATGATGTTTTTGAAAGTGCGTATTACTATAGCGATGGTACAAAAACAGGGAATACATTAAATGTTTATGTGTTCGACAGAGCAAAAACCTATAAACAAAGCGACACAACAAAAACTGAATTGACAGGTAGTGATTTAAAAAATGTTGGAAAATTGTCTGCAGGAGATACCAATGCACAAAATCTTACAATATCAGCAAAGATAGATGAAAATTTTGAAGAACAAGGCATAAAAACCACAGTATATTGCAAAATCTTTGCCATACAACAAGCAAACCTAAGTGAAACCGATGCAAGAGCCGAAATAATGGGCAATATTGTTGGACTAGACACAAGTAAGTATAGGTATGTGAATTACCTTGAAAGTACGGGAGAACAATGGATTGATACTGGTTATGTTTACAAAACAGACCCAAAAATTGAAATGGCAATAAATCCTACACAAACAAAAGATATGTTTATTTGTGGGAATCGTGGAAGAAATACTCCATTTGTTTTTAATCCTGATGTGTCGAATTCGAATGCTATAGTTAACTATATATATGGTGAAGAAAGTTGGAAACAAATGCCTTCAACATCTATGAAGCTTGGGAAATGGATAAAAATTTCTTTTGGAAAGGCTTATAAAGAAAATGGTACACTGATTAAATCTATAGCAGAAACTTATGATTTTTCAACAAATACTTTAAGTATTTATTTGTTCCATGCAAATGGTGGGGGAACAGCCTATATTAGCACAGTAAAAATGGGATTCTGTAGAATTTTTGATGGTAGTAGTTTGGTTAGAAATTATGTTCCATGTTTGCGCTCATCCGACAACAAGCCGGGAATGTTTGACACAGTGAATAATGTTTTCTATGTTAATCAAGCCACTGGTGCGGACTTTTTGTGGGGATAATATTATTTGTTAGATGTTGAAATGTTTAAAAACTTAATAGTGCCACAAAAAATTTGATAACACAAATTTTCTCTAAAAGACTTCGTTTGAAGTCTTTTTTCGTCATTTTCATTACTTAAAAACCCACACTCTACCAAAACAGCGGGGCAGGACGCACTGTTTAAAACAAGATAGTCGCCACTTAATGTTAGTTTGCGAGCATTATCTACATTTTTTATTAACAAAGATTGAATGCTTTCGGCAAGGTTTTTTGATAAATCATCGTTTTGCTTATAAAAAGTTTGTGCTCCGATTGAAGAAGATAAGGAAAATTTATTCATGTGAATTGATATAAAAATATCGCAATTTGATTTTTCTATAATATCTTTTCGTTTTAACATATCTTCTTGTTTATCTTTTGATAAAGCCTCATGAGTTGGTCTTGTTAATTCTACTCTAAAATTCATGCTATCAAAATAATTTTTCAAGGTTTTTGCATATTCAAGATTTAAGTCGCTTTCTTTAACACCAGTCGTTTTCCCAACCGCTCCGCCGTCAAGCCCGCCATGGCCGGCATCAATCAAAACAAATGGCGTTTTATAGATGCTTGCTAATGCTTGTTTAGAAAAATTAAAGTTTAACACAAATATATTTGCAATTAGCAAAATAACTAACAAAATAATTTTGTAGTTTATTTTAATAGTTTTAATCATATTCTAAATATATTCTTTAAATCAATCAAATATTATCCGAAGTTTAGCCTGAAAGCACTCAAACGCATGAGCATATAAAATGTAAATATATTTTATTTTAAAAATATTGAAATTAAACTTTTTATGTGTTATAATTAACTAAATAAAAGGGGAAAATATGGATTTAATCAAAAAAATGTTAAAATATTTATTAATTTTGGCGATTATCGCTGTTTTGGCTTGTTCGTTAATTGCTGGAATTTTATTTATTTTTCCAAGTCTTAGTTTGTTTGGGTTAAGATATGCGGCAAATCATAAACAAAATATTGCTGAAGAAGTAAATTCGGTTATAACAAAAGTGAATATTGAAACAAATCACTATAACATTGTTATAAAACCTAACAGTGAAAAAAATGAGGAAAATCCTGATAATACAACATTAAGAGTTGTTATAAATAATGACTTTACTGGATATTCTAAAAATGGAATTACTAATGCTAACATAAAAAAATCAGTTAGTGAAAATTATTTGGATGCAGGAAAATTTGATAGTGTAAGTCTTGCTTCTTTCAAAGTTGATGGCGAATTGACTCTTGCTTTAACTGAGCCTGAAGGTCTTATTGCTTATGGCTCAAGCAGTGTTATTGTGTTTTTGCCCGAAAATGCAACTGGAGTTGAATATAACCTTAAAACAAACACAGGAAAAATTAGTTTTGAAAAAAATAACTTTGATGAATCAAAAACTATTTCAACAAAAAACATAACACTTTCGGTTTCTTCGTATAAAGGATCATTTAATCTTGACAATGCCGATATGCAGGATGGAAGCGACCTAACAATTTCAAATTATATAGGTCGTGTTGAGGTCAACAGCGAAAGAATTGGAAATGTTAAAATTAATTCAAACAGTGGAAATTTCACATTTAAGCAAATTGGCTATGAAGGTTTTAATGGTGGAGATTTGACTGTTGAAGGAAACAATCCTTATATCCGTGTTAAAGGTACGGTTTTTGGAAGTGTAAAATACACAAATGTTGTAACTGGATTTGTTGAAATTGACACAATTAAAAAAGACTTGATTTATGAAAGCAAAAATGGAATTTTAAGGGTAAACAAGACACTTGGAAATGTTAAAACCACAAATGAAACGGGTGAAACAACAATTAAACAAATCGGAAGTGAAAGCTCTGAAAGAACTAGTGTTGACATAAAAAGCATTTCAGGCGTTATCAATTTAGGAACAGAAGAAACTAAAATTTATTTTATAGCGAATGTTACAACTGAAACAGGCAGGGTTAATATTAAAAATCTTGTTGAAAATAATGCTGTGATTACAACGACTAAAGGCAGTGTTGATGTTAGTTTTACACCTAATTTAAAGCAAAATTTAACTGTAACTACAGTGAGCGGTCAAGTGTCGCTAGACAATGTTTCAGGAAAGATGGATATTAAAACAGAAAATAGTGCAAAAATTTGTGCAAAATTTTTAAGTTTTAATGCTGATAGTAATTTCCAAACAGACGGCGGAGAAGTTGAGTTAGTACTTCCTGCACCTACAGAGTCCGAAGATAAGAGGTATGAATTAAATTTATCAAACAGACAAAAAAACAAATTAAACATTTCTATTGGTGCATATTCTAAGACTGAATTTGACGGCGAAAAAGATGATAACTTATATTATAACTTTGTTAAATCTTTCCCTGAAAATATGTCTGGGTATAAAATTTTTGTTAAAACAAATAGTGGGTTAATAAAAGTGCACGAATAAAAATAGTGTAAAATCACATTAAAAAAAGTTTTTAAGCAAATAAAGTAAAAAGTTTTTAAAAACTGTTGACAAAAAATTTTAAGTTTATTATAATGAATTAGCATCTTAATGGGTGCTAATTTTTTAGTGAGGTGCTTTTATGAGAGAGAAAATCACATTAGCGTGCACAGAATGTAAACAAAGAAATTATGATAATATGAAAAATAAGAAAAACACTCCAGACAGAGTTGAACTTAGCAAATATTGTCCTTTCTGCAAGAAACATACTATTCATAAAGAAACAAAATAAGGGGTAGGAATATGGCGAAAGATACTAATTCTACAAAGGTAAAAAAACCAAAAGAACACAAACTTGCCAAAAAAACTAAGGAAACTGTTTCTGAACTTAAAAAGGTTACTTGGCCTAGCTTTGGAAAAGTTTGCAAACAAACCGCAATCGTTTTGGGCGTTGTGTTGTTTTTCACGGTTGTTTTGTTTGGAATTGACAGATTGTTTTCTTGGCTATACACTCTTTTATTGCCAAAATAAAAAAGTCAAGAATAATTTGGGTATATTAAGATAGGAGTTTTGTTATGGAAATGGATACTGAAGCAAAATGGTATGTTTTGCACACAAGACCAGGATATGAAAATGTTGCACAAGAGAATTTAGAAAGAGTTGTTGAAAAAAACAATCTTCAAAATCGTGTCTTTGACATTATTGTTCCTATGGAAGATGCTGTTGAAGAAAAAAACGGCAAAAAAGTTATTGTTTCGCGAAGATTAATGCCAACTTATATTTTGGTTAAAATGATTTATGGTGATGATATTTGGCACCGAATTGTTGGCACAAGAGGCATTACAGGTTTTGTTGGCCCAAAAGGCAGACCACTTGAGCTTCCAGAAGAAGATGTTGTTAGAATGAGATTGGAAAAAACTGAAGCAGATATTTCGCTTTGTGAAGGCGATAAGGTTGAAATTTTGGATGGCGCTTTGAAAGGTCAAATAGGTCAAATCAAAACCATTAACAAAGAAACATTATCTGCAACAGTAATAGTTGAAATGTTTAACAGAGAAAATAGTGTTGATGTTAAACTTGATGAAATAAGAAAATTAAATTAGTATTTAATCGGGAAATCCGTTTAGATAAATCAGTGGGAGAAAACATAAACTTAGTTTTCGCTAACCACCAAAAGGAGAAGAAAAAATGGCAAAAGAAGTTAAAGCAGTTATTAAACTACAATTACCTGGCGGAAAAGCAACTCCAGGTCAAAGCGTTGGTTCAGCATTGGGACCTCATGGTGTAAATTCAATGGAATTTTTAAAACAATTTAATGAAAGAACAGCTGACAAAGTTGGTTTCAATATTCCAGTTATCGTAACAGCTTACACAGACAGAACTTTCACTTTTGTTACAAAAACACCACCAGCAGCAGATTTAATTATCAAAGCAGCAGGTATTGAAAAAGGAAGTGCTAACAGCAAAAAAGACAAAGTTGGCAAAATTACAAAAGCTCAAGTTGAAGAAATTGCAAAAACAAAAATGCAAGACTTAAATGCAAGTAGTTTAGAAAGCGCTATGAGTATGATTGCAGGCTCTGCAAGAAGTATGGGCGTTACAGTCGTAGATTAATTATGGGAGAGATTTATTCTCGTTAAAACCAAAAGGAGAAAAAAATGAAAGAAAGTAAAAGATATTTAGAAGCTTCAAAACTTGTTGACAAATCAAAAACTTATGAAAGTGATGAAGCTATTAAACTTGCTTTAGACACAAGCAAAGCAAAGTTTGATGAAACTATTGAACTTCATGTTAAACTTGGGGTTGATGGCAGAAATGCAGACCAACAAGTGCGTGGGGTTGTTGTTCTTCCAAACGGAACAGGTAAAAATGTTAAAGTTTTGGTTATTGCAAAAGGCGACCATGCAAATGAAGCCGAAAAAGCAGGTGCTGATATTGTTGGCGCTGAAGAAATTGTTGCAAAAATTCAAAATCAAAATTTCCTAGATTTTGATGTATGTATTACAACTCCAGATATGATGGGCTTAGTTGGTAGATGCGCTAAAATTTTGGGACCTAAAGGCTTAATGCCAAACCCAAAAAGTGGCACAGTTACTACTGATGTTGCAAAAGCAATTAAAGATGTTAAAGCTGGTAAAGTTGAATATAGACTTGACAAAAATAACATTGTTCATGTTATTATCGGAAAAGCAAGTTTCGGAACAGAAAAATTGCTAGAAAACTTTAACACTGTTATGAATGCTATCGTTAAAGCAAAACCAGCAGCAAGTAAAGGAACATATTTGAAAAGTATTTCTTTAAGTGCTACTATGGGACCTGGAATTAAAGTAAATTACAGACAAAATTAATTTATAAAAAATAACTTCGTTTGAAGTTATTTTTTGTTTAACCTTATTTAATTTTTTATACTAAATTTTATTTTTTTTAATTTACTACACAAAATATATGTGATAATTTGTTAAACCTCTTTGAAAAAATTGTAAAAAATAGTATAATAAACACGAGGAATTATGATAGATTTTGTAAAAAATAAATGGTTGAAAGAAATTTTAAAGATTTTTTTAATAATGTTTGGTGTTTGTTTAATGGGTTTTGCCTTTAACAGTTTTTTCTATGCTAACAACATTGCACCTGGAGGGTTTGGGGGTTTAGCAATAGTTTTTAGCAATTTGTTTAACAAATTGAATTGGTTTTATGTTAGTCCTACAATAATTTATTTGATTTTGAACGCAATTCTAATGTGTTTTGCCTTTAAACTTTTAGGGAAAAAATGCTTTATCTATTCACTTCTAGGGATTTTGGCATATTCGCTTTGCATAGAATTTTTTAAGTTTGACTTAAATCTTAATGATAAGTTTCTTGCTGCACTTTTTGGAGCAGTGTTGACTGGTGTGGGTGTGGGAATTGTTGTTAGATCTGACGGCTCAACTGGAGGCAGTGAATTGCTAGGTCTTATTTTGCACAGTTTTAACAGAAACATTACAGTTGGAAAGGTCTTGATAGTTGTTGACAGTCTTGTTTTGATTTTAAATTTTGCAACGAGCGGGCTTGTAAGCAGTTTGTATACTTTGTTTGCAATATATTTGTCCGGAAAGATTGCAGATATTGTGATTGAAGGTGGTAAAGGCACAAAGGTTTATTATATAATTTCGGATAAATACGAAGAAATTTCTTCTGCTATTGTTCAAAAATTAAGTCATGGAGCAACTATAATTAATGGAAAGGGTGCTTATTCAAAAACCGATAAAAATATTTTGATGTGCTTAGTAAACAAATATGAAGCAAGAGACTTAAAGCAAATCGTTTTTAACACAGATGACAAGGCTTTATTGTTTTCTACAAGTGTTGTTGAAGCATACGGTAAAGGTTTTGTTAGTGATAGTGCTTTAAAAGCAAAAAAGCCTAAAAAAATAGAGTATGTAAACAAAGATGTTAAAGTTATTTTAGATAGAAATGGAAAGGTTTATAAATCTAAAAACAAAATTGAAGATGATATAAGTGAAAAAAAATGATTAGAATAAAAAGGCAAATAAAAAAACACGACTAAAAGTCGTGTTTTTTTGTTTGATATAAATTAGTTAAAAAGTTCTTTAAAAGCTTTTCCCATTTTGAATACTGGGTTTTTAGAAGCAGCAATTTTAACTTTTGCACCAGTAGCAGGATTAATACCTTCTCTTGCAGGTTTGTCTTTAAGTTCAAAAGTACCAAAGCCTACTAATTGAATCTTTTCGCCTTTTTTCAATTCTTCTTCAACAATGCTTACAAATGCATTTAATGCACTGTTTGCTTGTTTTCCGCTTAACTCTGCTTTTTCAGCAAGTGCTTTTAAAAATTCTGTTTTGTTCATAGGAACCTCCATTTAATTTATATTATAATTTTACCAAAAAACAAAATTATTTCCAACTATTTTTGTAAATTTTTGTAGTTTTTTTCTATTTTCCATAAATTTGGTGCGTTTTAAGGTCTATTCTGCCAAACAATTCTCTCATATTTGTAAAGTTATCATGTTTATCAAGACTATAAAAAGAATTTGAACTTATAATTATATGATCATGAATTTCAACTCTTAAAGCCATTAATTGTTCATACAAAATTTTAGTGTTTTTCAAATCAGCACTTGATGGAGTGGCGTCCCCACTTGGATGATTATGCATCAAAACAATTCTATAGCAATCATATTTTCTGGCAACCTCATAAATTTCGCGAATATCAAAATTAACACAATTTGTGCTGTTGCCTTCAAACACTTCATAGTTTTCAACTTCAAAATTGTCATTTAACGCAATAACAATAAGACTTTCTGTTTTTGAACTTCGAATTTTATCACCAAAATATCTTGCATAATCTACGGGATGTTCTAGTTTAACTTTTATCGTTGATTTATGTTTCAAGTAATAGTCTAAAAAATGTTTGTAAGATTTTATTCTTTTTGCAGCATTCTCTCCAATATAATCTACTTTTATTAAATCTTCAATTTTGGCATCAAAAACATTGCTAAAACTTCCAAATTTGTCTATCAAATTGTGAGCAATAGGATTTGTGTCGCATCTTGGGAAAACATAAAATAACAAATATTCAAGCATCACGTGACCTTGAACGGGGTCAAAGTTACACGCTTTTAAAGTTTCATATAATCGTTTTCTGTGACCAACATGGCAATTGTTCTTTTTATTGTCTAATGATTTGTTCATAATCGTACAAAATATTATATAATAAAACAAAATAAAACGCAATTAAATTTGAATGTTTATTATTTTATTGACTTTTTTGTTAATTTATAAGATAATAAAATTATGGAGGGACTATGATAATAATTACTGGTGACAGCTCTAATGATTTAAGTAAAGAGCTTATTAAAAAAAATGATATAAGAATTTTACCATTCAACATTTTGATGAATGATAAGGAATATTTGGATGGAATTAACATAACAAGTCAAATGATAATTGATAATTTTAATGAAAACGGCACACTTCCAAAAACGAGTGCAGTTTCAATAGAAAGTTTTAGAGAATTTTTTAGCGAGAACCTAAAAAATGAAGATGACAAAATTATTCATTTTTCTTTGTCTGGCGAAATGAGTTGCTCTTATGAAAATGCTGTTAAAGCAAGTGCTGAATTTGATGGTAAGGTTAAAGTTATTGATTCAAGAAGTTTGTCTACAGGTGTTGGCCTTTTGATGCTTTATGCTTGTGATGAAAGAGATGCCGGTTTCAGTTTTGAAGAGATTATTGAAAGGGTTGAAAAAAGGATACCTTATGTTCAAGCATCTTTTGTTATTAAAAAACTTAATTTTTTACATAAAGGTGGAAGATGTTCTTCACTTCAACTTTTGGGTGCAAATTTGTTTAATATTAAACCTTCTATTGAGGTCATTAACGGAAAAATGGGTATGAGCAAAAAATATCGTGGACCATATATTAAGGTTGTTGAAAGTTATGTTAAGGATATTTTGCAAAAGTATAATAATCCTGACTTAACTCGCTGTTTTATAACTTTTCCGACAATAGATGATGATGTTTTGAAAATGGTTGAAGATACTTTGAAAGAAAATGCAAATTTTAAAGAAATTTTAGTTACTAATGCGGGTGCAACAATAACAAGTCATTGCGGGGCAAACACGATTGGAATTCTTTACATCAATGATGGGGGAAAAGATGGATATAGCAACTAAATTAAGTCAAGAGTTTGATATAAAACAAGAGTATAGTCAAAATTTAGTGAACTTGCTTGATGAAGGTTGCACTGTTCCGTTTATTGCAAGATACAGAAAAGAAATGCATGGAACAATGGATGACCAAACCATCAGGGCTTTTAGCGACAGACTAAATTATTTAAGAAATTTGGAAAGTCGAAAGGAAGAAATAATAAAACTTATTAGTGATCAAGAAAAACTAACTCCAGAACTTGAAACAAAAATTAAAGAGGCTGTTACTCAAACCGAACTTGAAGATATTTACAGACCTTTTAGACCAAAACGCCAAACACGAGCAACTATTGCAATAAGCAAAGGGCTTCAACCACTTGCTGATATAATTTTGAAACAGGAACAAACTTCAGGTGATGTTTTTGCTGTGGTAAAAGATTTTGTGGATGAAGAAAAAGGGGTTAATTCTGAAGAAGAGGCTTTGCAAGGGGCTTTAGATATTATTGCCGAGCAAATAAGCGATGACGCAGAAATAAGAAAGGCTTTGCGTGAGTTTTTGTTTAAATCGGCTTTTATCGTAACAAGTCTTAAACCAAACGAAAATGCAAAAACTTATTCTATGTATGAAAATTATAAAGAACAAGTTTGCAAAATGCCTGGACATAGAATTTTGGCAATTAATCGTGGCGAAAAAGAAGACTGTTTGAAAGTTTCGTTAGAAGAAAATGTTGATAAATGCTTAGATATTATAAAAAAAGATTTTAAAATTAAAGATAGTATTTTTAAAGAAAAATTGGAACTTACAGTTGTTGATAGTTTTAACAGATTGTTGCTTCCAAGTTTAGAGCGTGAAATTAGAAATGAGATGTTCGATAACGCCGCCGAGGGTGCTATTAAAATGTTTGAATTAAATCTTAAGCCTTTATTGATGCAACCTCCGCTTAAGCATAAAGTTATTTTGGGGCTAGACCCCGCATACAGAACGGGCTGCAAACTTGCTGTCATTGATGAAAATGGAACAGTTTTAGAAACTGGTGTTATATATCCAACACCTCCTCATAACGAAATTGAAAAAGCCGAAAAAGTTATTGCAATGTTAATAAAAAAGCATAATATTTCGGTTATTTCTATCGGAAATGGAACTGCAAGCAAAGAATGTGAAATTTTTGTTGCAAATTTAATAAAAAAATTAACCGTTCCTGTTATGTATATGGTTGTTTCTGAAGCTGGTGCAAGTGTATATTCTGCAAGCAAATTAGGGGCAGAGGAATTTCCTGATTATGATGTAAGTTTAAGAAGTGCTGTGTCTATTGCAAGACGACTTCAAGATCCACTTTCTGAATTGATAAAAATTGATGTTAAATCTATTGGTGTAGGGCAATATCAACATGATATGCCTCAAAAAAGATTGACCGAAGTTTTGGATGGGGTTGTTGAAGATTGCGTTAATAATGTGGGTGTAGATTTGAATACTGCAAGCCCAAGACTACTAAGCTTTGTTAGTGGGTTAAACTCTAGCGTTGCAAAAAATATTGTTTCATATCGTGAAAAAAATGGAGCATTCAAACAACGCGTTGAACTTTTAAAAGTTGCAAAACTAGGCAACAAAGCGTATGAACAATGTGCGGGATTTTTAAGAATCGTCAACGGAGAAAATGTTTTAGACAATACTGCCGTTCATCCAGAAAGTTATGAAAGTGCAAAAGTCTTGCTAAAATTGTTTAATTTGACAAATGAAGATATAAAAAATGGTAACATTTCAAATCTTCCAAGTTTGGTTAATGATTTTGGTGTTGATAAAGTTGCAAAAGAGTGTAATATTGGTGTGCCAACACTTAATGATATTATAACCGAAATTATTAAGCCAGGTAGAGATGTGCGTGATAGCCTTCCAAAGCCTGAACTTAGAAGCGATTTGTTAAGTTTGGATGACCTTAAAGAAGGAATGATATTAAAAGGAACAGTAAGAAATGTTGTAGATTTTGGGGCATTTGTCGATATTGGCGTGCATCAAGACGGACTTGTTCATATAAGTGAAATTTGTGATAGATATATTAAACATCCAAGTGAAGAACTAACCGTTGGGGATATTGTGAATGTAAAAGTTATTGGTGTTGATAAAGAAAAAAATAGAATTTCACTTTCTATAAAAAAAGCAACTGAATCAGAATAAAAACTGCAATTTAATTGCGGTTTTTTGTTAAATTTTTAAATTTCATCTTGAAATTTGAT
This sequence comes from uncultured Clostridia bacterium, assembly GCA_934747965.1. Lineage (GTDB taxonomy): Bacteria > Bacillota > Clostridia > Christensenellales > UBA1242 > UBA7868. The sequence goes on along the minus strand of CAKVHI010000001.1, from coordinate 154,099 downwards.
TTTAAGTGTGTTATTATATTATCGAAAGTCAGAAGAAAGCAATGCCGAGCATTATTTTCAAAGACTAAGTTTATACAAACAGTGATGTTGAAGCTTATTACAAATTGCGTTAGCAAAATTCTTTTGCGAACACAGCAGTGCAACATCACATAATTTATTTTAACATTTATTTTGTTGAGGTGTGAAAAATGGAAAATAACGAAAAGAAATTTTTTACTAAATTTGATGATTCAATTAACAAAGAAAAAATATTTATAAGACTTATGAACTATAACTATAAAATTCTTTGTCAAAAGTGGTATGAAAACCCTGTTAAAGCAAAAAAACTTGAACAAGAGCGTGATGAATTTTATCGCGAAGCAAAAGAAATGGGTAAACAATATCTTGAATATTTAAAATATAGTTTAAAAGAAGTTTTAGAGCAAGATATAGAATTAAAAAAAGTTAAGTCAGAAGTAAATAAACAATTATTAAAAGAGAACAAGTTTTTAAAAAAATATTATGCATTTTGGATTGATTACTATGCAAATGAATTTGATTATCTTTTAAAAGCCCATGTTTCTTTTATTAAAAATGGCGAAGTTGTTCCGTTTGATGAGTTTGATGAAGATGTAAAGGAACATGTTAGTTTTGAATGTGGCTTTGATGTTTATCTAAATCTATCTCAATTTCATTTCTTAGGGCATACTCTTGCTGACATTTATTATAGAAGCAGAAAAATAAAACATGATTTGCCGATTTTTATGACAAAATATGAAGATAAACTTTTTAGTGATACTATAGAAAAACATTTTGAATTTGTTGAAAGATTTCCTGAATATACAGACATAAACAGTGTTAGAGAAATTTATAACAGAGAAGAGTTAATTGAAAAGCGACTTTATGAAAGTGTATTCCCTGAATTTGGTTTTAAATATGAAGATAGAGAAAGCGAATGTATGGATGTTTACACAATGGACTTTCCTCAATACAACATATAACTATAAAATAAAAAATTAGAGATTTTTTCTCTAATTTTTTTATAAATCAATTTACCATAAAAAGTAATATTTTTATTTTTTCTTTTTATTAAAATAGTAAAAATCTTAAAATTAAACTAAAAATTCAAGTTTTCTTCTTCATTTTTATAAATTTTAATTGCTTCTATTTCTTTTTTATTTGATTGCTGATTTTCGTTATTCAGTTTTTTCAAAACCTCTTGTCTTTCAATTTCAGCCTTTTCAAAGTCAATATTATTTGTAAGATTTTGTTCTTTAAGTTTTAAGATTTCTTTTGCCAAATATTCACTTTCTTCATCTTCATCTATATTAGTCAAATCGAATTTAATCATAAATTACCTCAAAAGTAGAATAACACACTGAAATGATTTTGTCAATACAAAAACTTTTAAAATTATTCTCAAAATTGAGTTTTTTAACCATAAATATAATCTTATTGTTTGACAAAAAACTAGTTATTTTATATAATTAATCTAAAATTACTAAAAGAAGGTCAGTATGAAAAAAGAAGAAGCTAAATTAAATTTTGTTGAAGTTGAGCATCAGATGCTAGACAAGTGGAAAAAAGATGACTTGTTTCATAAAATTGTTGATAAAAACAAAAATAGCGAAAAAAGGTTTAAATTTTTGGATGGACCAATGACAGCAAACAACAGGGCAGGTGTTCATCATTTTTGGGGAAGAGTTTTGAAAGATGTTACAATCAAATATCATGCGATGAAAGGTGAAAGTCAACAATTTCAAAATGGTTTTGACGCTCAAGGTATGTGGGTTGAAGTTAATGTTGAAAAAGAATTAGGTCTTAACGGAAAACCTGAAATTTTGAAGTATGGTCTTGATAAGTTTACTGAAAAATGTATGGAGAGAGTAAACTTTTTTGCAAATGAAATTACAAATCAAAGCATAAGAATGGGTCAATTTATGGATTGGGAACATTCGTATTTTACAAATACAGATGAAAACATCACATCAATTTGGCACTTTTTGAAAATCTGCAACCAAAAAGGTTGGCTTGTTAAAAAAAATAGACCTATGGTTTGGTGTCCAAGATGTGGAACAAGCATTTCAGAACACGAACTTGCAGGTAGCTATTCAGATGTAACGCATACTGCAATATTCTTTAAAGTGCCTGTTAAAAATAAAGATTTTAAAATGGTTGGTTGGACAACCACACCATGGACGCTTTGTGCGAATGCTGCTTTGGCTGTTAACCCTGAACTTGATTATGTTAAAGTTGAATATAATAATGAAAAACTTGTTTTTGGGAAAGATAGTTTAAATATTTTAAAAAGCAGTGATTACAAAATTTTGGAAGAATTTAAGGGCGATAAATTAGTTGGCCTTGAATATGAAACAATGTTCCCTGAACTTGATATGCAACAGTTTGTGCACAAAATTTACCCTTGGGATCAAGTTGAAGCTGGCGAGGGCTCTTGTGTTGTTCACATTGCTCCGGGATGTGGTGCTGAAGACTTTGACTTGGGTCTTAAATATGATATGCCTCAAATTTGTCCAATTAACGAGCAAGGTGTTATGCTTGAAAATTGTGGTTTTATCGCTGGCAAAAAAACTACCGATGTTGTTGAAGATGTTGTAAACAGATTAAAGCAAGACAACAAACTTTTGTATTCACACAAATACAAACATAGTTATCCACATTGTTGGCGTTGTAAAACTGATTTAGTTTACAAACTTATTTCAACTTGGTACATTAAAATGGATGAAGTAAGACCTATGCTTTTGAAAGCGATTGATGAGGTTGAATTTCAACCTGCGTATGCAAAAAAGCGTATGCAAGATTGGCTTAACAATATGGGCGATTGGAATATTTCTAGGTCAAGATTTTATGGGCTTCCTCTTCCTATTTATGTTTGTAAAGATTGTGGGAAGGTGCATGTTATTGGAAGTAGGGAAGAATTAAAAGAGCGTGCGATTAATCCAAGTTTAGTTGATAAAATTCCTCATCTTCACAGACCATATATTGATGACATTCAAATTGAATGTGATTGCGGAAAAGTTTTGGACAGAATCCCAGAAGTTGGCGATTGTTGGCTTGATGCGGGAATTACACCTTTTTCAACAAAAAAATATTTTACAGACAAAGTATACTTTGAAAATAACTTCCCTAGTGATTATGTTTGTGAGATGATTGAACAAATAAAATTGTGGTTTTATTCACTTTTAGTAATGAGCGTAATCTTAACTGGCAAAGCCCCTTACAAAAAAATTGTTACTTATCAATATGTTAAAGATGAAAATGGTAATGAGTTTCATAAGAGTGGTGGAAACAGTTTGGATGCAGATAAAGTGGCTGATGAAGTTGGGGCTGAAGCAATAAGATATTTGTATGCTCAAGCAAACCCTGTGTTTGACATGAGGTTTGGGAATAATTTGCTTGACGAAGCAAAAAAACAACTTTTGGCATTCTGGAACATTTATGTGTTCTTTAACACCTATGCTGTTATTGATAATCCAAAATTAGAAGGATTTGTAATAGAACTTGAAAAACTTGATTTAACCGACAAATGGCTGCTTGAAAAAGTTTCTCAGTTTGTTAATCTTTCGGATAAGAATTATCTTGAAAATAAAGCATATCTTGTTGTTAAAGATTTTGAAAAACTTGTTGATGATATTTCAAATTTCTATATTCGTTCGAACAGAAAAAGATTTTGGGAAAGTGATATGAATGCTTATTATTCATTATATTTTGCAATAAAAAATATAATTAAAGTAATGGCACCTATTATTCCTTTCATCACAGATTATATCTGGACAAATCTTGTTTGTGAATTGGAATCAAAAGAAGTTAAAAGTGTTCATCTTTCAACGCTATCTAATATTGATAGCTTTGGCTATGCAAATTTGGTTGACCAAATCGAAAAATCAAGAGAGATTATTTATCTTGCACAAAAACTTAGAAATGAGCATAAAATTAAAGTTAAACAACCACTTAAAACTTTGTATTTAAAAGTTAGTGAAGAATATAAAAATGCAGTTATTGCTTTAAGTGATATTATTAAAGAAGAATTAAATGTTAAAGAAATTGAATTTGAAGATTCTGATGATAAATTTAACACAAAAGAATTGTTACTAAATTTCAAAGAAGCAGGAAAGGTTTTGGGCAAAAATGTGCCTTTATATCAAAATGCTCTTAAAAATTATAGTAATGAAGAAATGAAGTTATTAATTGATGAGTTTGAAACAAATCATACTGTAACTTTGAAAGGATTAGATACTCAAAAATCTGACATATTTACTCTTAAATTTGTTCCTAAAAAAGAGTACGCTATTGTGGTTGAAAACAATAATATTGTGGCTCTTGATATAACTTTGACTGAAGATTTAATTAACGAGGGCTATTATAGAGAAATAACTCGTCAAATTCAAGTTGCTCGAAAAGAAGCAAATTTCAAAATTGAGGACCGAATTATTATTGATATTTCTTCTCATGATGAAGAAATGCAAAAGGTTATAAGTCTATTCCTTCCTAAAATTATGGAAGAGACTTTGTCTGTTGAAAACAAAACTTTAACAAATCCAGAATTTAGCACAACATTTAAAGTTAATGAAAAAGAAATTGTTTTAAAAATTTCAAGAAAATAAATAAAATTTGGTTGTTTTAAACCAAAATAGGTGCGAAAGCACCTAAATGCTGGTGTAGCTTAGTTGGTAAAGCACTCGATTCGTAATCGAAAGACCACGAGTTCGACTCTCGTCACCAGCTCCATGCAGGTATAGTTTAGTGGCAGAACAGGTGCTTCCCAAGCATCTAGTGCGGGTTCGATTCCCGCTACTTGCTCCAATTCATTATAAGAAAAATCAGTTAAATAAAAAATTTTATTATTCTTAAATTTTTTAGATAAAAAAGCAGATATTTTTAAAATTTTTTTTATAAAAATAATAAAATCGCTAAAAATTTGTAAAATCAGGAGTAGCGATTTTTTTAATAGTGCAAAAGTTTACATAAAACTTCAGTTTTTTGAAAAACTAAAGTTATGACAGATTTAAAACAAAGAGTTGAAAAAATAAAGGATGAGTTTAAGGACAACGAAAGTTTGAAAATTCGTAAATTTTTTGCGTTTAACAGAGAGTTTGCTTTAGTCTTTTTGGAAAGTTTTGCTGATTTTGATGTTGTAAGCAAAGATATAATTGCTCCGATAATAAATTCTAAATTAAGTTATGATTGCTTAGAAAATAAAAACGAAATTATAATAGAAAATGATAAAAAAAATACTAATAATTTAGCTGAATTTGTAGCGTACAAAATTTTGTATGCAAGTGAAATTTCTTTATCAAAAAACCATGATGATTTTATTAACAAATTAACTCGTGGTGAAAAAGTTTTGTTTATAGACGGCGTTGAAGACGCTATTATTATTAATGCAAAAAAAATAGAAAAGCGTACAATTATGGAACCTCCAAACAACAATATTATTCGAGGACCTCGTGAGGGTTTCGTTGAAGACCTTAATGCTAATATGAATTTGATTAGAAAGCGACTTGTTACTAATGACCTTAAAATTGAAACTATGGAAGTTGGTAGATACACAAAAAGCAAAGTTGCGATTTGTTATTTAACTAAAATTGCTGATAAAAAGGTTGTAAAACAAATAAAAAAGCGAATTTCTGAAATTGATATAGACGGAATAGTTGACAGTTATTATTTGCAAGATTTTTTGGAAGAAAAACCCACTTCACTTTTCAAACAAATTGGTTGGACTGAAAAGCCTGACATTTTGACTGGTAAGATGCTTGAAGGAAGAGTTGCAATTATTGTTGACGGAAGTCCAATTGCATTGACTGTTCCATTTATTTTGATTGAAGATTTACAAAGTGCGGGCGATTATTACGAAGAAAATAATTCTGTTACTTTTGTAAGGCTTTTAAGATTTTTCGGTCTTTTTGTTGCTTTAACAATGCCGGGAATATATATAGCAATGCAACTACATCACTATAAAGCACTACCATTAAAATTTCTTGTTACAATCATAAATAGTTCTCAGAATATTCCTATGCCACCTGCAATAGAAGTTTTATTTGCATTTTTTATGTTTGAAATTTTGTATGAAGCAAGTGTAAGAACGCCAAAAAGTTTGGGAAATTCTTTTAATATTATTGGAGCTTTGATTTTGGGGGATACGGCTGTAAAAAGCAACCTTGCAAGTGCTCCAACAATTATGATTGTGGCACTAAGTTCTATTGCAATATATTTAATTCCAGAAGGTACAAATGTTATGAGGCTGTTAAGGTTTTTTATAACCCTAATGGCAACAATAATTGGCGTGGTGGGAATTTGCCTTGCGCTGGTGTTTATTGTGGCATATTTGAGTGATTTTGACAGTTATGGCGCCGACTATTTGTCGCCACTAGCACCTTATCAAAAGCAAGACTTGAAAGATAGCTTTTATAAGGCAAATATAAAAAGTTTGAAAACACGACCAGTTTCATTCAAACAAAAAAATGTTATAAGGCAGGGTAAAAAAGATGACAACGAAAACTAAAAAAATTTCTTCAACACAACTTTGTTTAATATTTATTGGTATTTTTATGTCTGTTCGTCCAATAGTTGAAAATGCATTGCAGGCAAAATTTGTTGGAAATGATTGCATAATAACTTGTATCATAGCAGGTATTATAAATTTGTCGTTTGCAATGATTATTTGCTATGTCATAAACAAAAATCCGGGCAAAAGTTTTTATGAAATAATGCAAAATCTTTTGGGCAAGGTTATGACTAAATTTATCATGGTTTTGCTTGCTGTTGTGTTTTTGTTTAAAATGTTATTAATAGACTATCAAATGAATTTTTTGCTTTATGATGCTATTTATACCGATATAAATTGGATTTTATTTGCTTTGCCCGTTGTAATCACAATTTGTTTTGTTGCAATTAAAGGGATTAAAGTTTTGTCCAGGTGCTATCAAATATTTATTCCTTTTGCGTTATTAATTTTTTTAGTAACATTGTTCATTTCTTTTGGTAATGCGAGTTTTGACAATATACTTCCTCTTTTTTCGCACACCCATGGTGAATTCATGACTGCGTTAAATTATATTTTAATTCAATCGTGTGAATATATATTTTTGTTCACTTTTATGGAAAATGTCGAAACTAAAGATAATCACTACTACTCAAAAATAACAACAACATTTGCCTTAATTTTCATTTTAGTAACAACTTTCTATATCATTTTTATTGCAGTTTTAGATAAGTTGGCTCCGTTTGTGCACGAAAGTTTAATAACAATAACTCAATTCAGGGATAATAGTTTTGGATATTTCAAGATTGATATTTTTACCACAATATTTTGGATTCCGTTAATCGTATTGCAAAATGCTTTCTGTGTATATTCAATCTCATACTGTCTGAACAAAGCCTTTAATTTTAACACTACATGGTGCTCGGTTATAACAGTTTGCATTTTGTTTGCATCTCACTTTGTTGCACAAATAAACAATCAAAGCGTTACCGATTTTTTCTATAACAAAATTGGTATATTTGTTTTATTCTTTGTTTTGATTTTACCAATATTGTTGTTACTGGCAAGTTTTAAGCCTCAAAAATCAAAGGAGAAGAAAGATGGATAATAAATTTAAGAATTTTGTTTTATCACACAAATATTTTCTACTTTTGCTGATTTTTTTTCTAATAATGATTCCAATAACTATCAATTTGCCTGCTCAGACAGATACAAGAGCAATAGTTACAGGAATTTCTATTGACAAAAAGCAAGACAATTATTTGGTCGGACTTCAACTAATTTCTCCTCAAAGCAACATAAACAACAACGAAAATTTACAAATTGTTGAAGATGAAGGCGAGTCATTCTATAACTGTATCGCAAATTTGAGTATAAAACTTGGAAAGATTGTTGGTTTTGAGCACGCAAATATAATAATTATTGGCGAAGATGTTCAAGGTGATGATGTTATGAATCTTTTAGATTATCTTTTTAGAAACTACAAAATAACTATGTCTACAATTTTAATTCAATGTAAAGGTCAAGCAAAAGCGTTGCTTGAAACTTCGGCTGAATTGAACAACAACTCTAGTTCGAGTTTGCAAAACAATTTAGGATATAATAACTTTTTAATAGAAACGGCGAACACAACAACAATAGGAAATTTCTTTAATGATTACTATTCATTTTCGGGAACATCATTGATTTCGGTAATTGAGCCACCAAAGAGTGAACAAAGTAATCAATCAGCTGGCGAGGGCGGTGGACAAAATCAAGAAGAATCTTCGCAGCAAGGTCAGAGTGGAGGGAAGTCTGGAGGAAGTCAAGTTGAGCCGTTAATTCAAAATAACGGCGAAGGAGCGGTATATAAAAATGGTAAATTGGTTGAAATAATTTCACGAGATTTAACTAAAGGATTTACTTGGCCACAAGAAAAAACTGTTCAAGGTTTGGTAAAACTTGAAAATGTTACGGATGGGAAATACTATAACAATAGCGCAGTTACAGTTAAAGTTGAACATTCAAGCACACACTTGAATTCTATAGTCGAAAATAATGACTTAATTTTGAATGTAAACCTAAAACTTTATTGCTATGTTGCAGAGATTGTGGATGGAAGTAAAAAGAGCCCTAAAATCGTTAAGTTAAATGAAAATTATCTGTCAGATCCACTTGTTGAAAAGATTAAAGAAAAAATTAATGACCTTGTAGAGAATAGTTTGGAATATTCAAAAGCAAAAAAAATTGATATTTTTAAATTTTATGATAGATTCTATAAATTCAATAATAAAAAATTCAAAAATGTTTTAAATAATCTTGGAGAAAACTATTTGAATAATTGTAGAATAAAGCTAAATATAGAGGTATATCAATTCAAATAATCACAAAATAATAATATTTTTTTATAAAAAAGTGTAAAAATTTTTTGATAAAAATAGTGCCTATAATATCTGTAATTTCAATTATTCGCTTATAATTTATAAACCATATATAAATATAAATCTTTATTAACAAAAAAATTCTACTTTCGGTAGAATTTTAATGTTTTTATATTTATAACGATTTTATTTGCAAAAAACAAATTTAATAAATTCTTTTTGTTTCTGCATTTCTTCTTTTTCTTGATCGTTTCGTTCTTTCATAGTCATTTCACTTTCATATTTGTTTAAACTTTTATCATAACTAATAGATGAAAGAGGAATTCCCTTAATTATGATTTCGCTTGGCTTATTTATAAAATATTTTTTAGGATTAAAAACTTTTGAAGTAATTTTTCCACGGCTATCTATTAAACTAAGAGCGACATTGTAATGACCAGTGCTTTCTCCACCCACCTCGGTTAATTTTTCAACAAACACGCTTAGTAATTCTTTATCTGTTAATTCTTTACCACCGAATCTTCTAACTAAAACTCCAGGTTGGTCTTCTTTAGAAAATTTATCTATAATTAATCCACTATCATTAGCTATAACAGGCAAACCCGTTATTTCATGATATGCTTTTGCTTTAAGTTCTGCATTTTGAATTTCTGTTTCTCCTGTTTCCTCTATGTCTATGTTCACACCTATTTCATTTAAACTAGTTGTATACAAATTTAATTCATCACATATTTCTTTATAAATTTTAATTTTGCCTAAATTTGTAGACGCTATTAAAATTTTTTGTTCTTTGTTTATTAATTTACAGCTTTTAACATACCAGATTTCTGCTAACGGTTCATCAAAACTTGTTTTATTTTCTTCTATTCTCTTAAGACATGTATCTACTATCTCTTCGTGATTTTTTAAGACATAATTTGGATTTTGTGTTTGGCATTTTTTTGTATTTTCATCCACGACATCTATATCATCCATAAAATTAATAGCTATAAATTTTGGCTTGTATTCTTTCAATAAATCGTAAATATCTTGTCGCTCACTAACTTTAGTGTTTGTTGTATCAATTACAACGCTATCATTTATTTTAATTTCGTTTAAAATCTTTTTATGAAATTTTTTAAAAACTAAAAAGTTGTCTTCAAAAGAATATTCTTTATCAATAATCTTTCCATCATCAAATTGTTGCCTTGTTTTATCTAATTCAATAATACTAGAATTTTTTAGTTTTGTTTTTGCAAAAGTAGACTTTTCCGCTTCATGAAGTCCTATTAAAAGATATACTATTTTCATTTGTTTTCTCCTAAAAATATAATAACATAATCATTCTAGTTTTTCAATATAAAACATGCAAAAATAATTAAAAACTTAATAAAAAAAACACTACATTTTACGATATGTAAAATATTACAATACAAAGATTACTAAATATATTTTTTAACATTTTACTAATAACACTTTAAAAGTTAGCATTTTGCATTAAATATTTTACTAAATTAATAAAAATTATTGACAAAGCTATTTTTTTTTGCTAATATAAATCTTGTAATTAATTACACGAACAGTATAAAAATATAACTAAAAGTGTAAAATAAATGCTTAAGCAATTTGGAGAAGTACCCAAGTGGTTAAGGGGACCCCCTGCTAAGGGGTTAGGTCTGTAACAGGGCGCATGGGTTCGAATCCCATCTTCTCCGCCATTAACATTGCGAGTTCGGACTAAGTAATTTAGCCCGAATTTTTTTGTTTTTTAAGGGTTCGTATCTCTTGTGGTCTCAATTAGGGATTTGAATTTTTTTTAATAGATTATTAAGTTAGAGTTTTAGCAAATAAAAAAGCCTTATTATGTTTTACCATAGTAAGGTTTTTATTTTAGGGTTTTATAATGTTTTTCTTTACACCAAAGTATTCATTGGAATAGAAGAATTGCATATCTGCTTGTTTATCTACTTCATTTTCAGTGATAAGGTTATCTTTTAGATTTTCTAATTCAATTTGATGAACATCATCAGGAATTGCACCTTTTGAAACAAATTGGTCAGTAAAGTTGTAGATTATGAGCATTTTATCGTTATATATAAGTATTTCTCTAATAAACATTTTAACAATTTGCTTTCTAACTTCCTGATTTTGAATATCTCCACAAATTACTTTGTTAAAAAAGTCTAAAACCATTTCTTCAGTTAGATATGTATAGTTTCTTTGTTTTTCAACTTCTATTTCAACATCTAGCATAGAAATTTGTGTTTCAAGTTCTTTTAATCTAAATTTAGTTTGCTCAGTAACAAAACCTTGTTCTAATGCAGAGATTAGATTATCAGTAGATTTTATCAAAGATGCTCTTGCACTCTCCAATGATTTTAATTTGCTTTCACTTTCATCCGAGTCGTCATGACAAGCAAGGATACTTTTGGCAAGTTTTTTCAAATTGCATTTATTAGATAAGACCTTCCAAGTTACATTCATTACTTCATCTTCCAAAAACTCTCGCCTTACTGGAATATACTCACAATGTATATTTTTTCTTCTTGTTTTAGTTAAACAAGTATAGTATCTGTATTTTATTACTCCATTTTGAGACTTGCCACCAAGTCCAACAATTTTGTTTTTGCAATAGCCACAAACAAGTTTTCCAGAAAGTATGTATTCGAATTTATCCATTTTACCAATTTCATGATGTTTGAACGATTGCCTAATATTTTGAACTTTTTGCCAAGTTACTTCATCTACTATTGCTGGATAAATATTTGTAAAGACTTTATCTCTATGTATAACCTTGCCGATATATTTGGTATTTTGAATTACTTTATATATCTTTTTATCATTAAACGGTTTTCCAGTTTTTGTTTTTATTCCACGAGAAAGTAAATCTTTTGCTATATCAACTCCAGTATAGCCTTGACTAAACTTTGTAAAAATTTCCTTTATTATTTCTGCTTCAGTTTCATTTATTACAACTTTTTTATCCACAACATTGTAGCCATAAAGTGGAACACCACCTGTAAAGTTTCCTTTTATATAACTTTCATTAAGTCCACGAAGAACTTTTTGACTAAGTTCAGCCGAATAATATTCAGCCATACCTTCTAGTAAAGATTCAAGTATGATACCTTCTGGAGTATTTGGTATGTTTTCCATTGCGGATAATCTTTTTACTCCGTTATCTCTTAAAGTCTTTTTATGCATTGCTGTTTCATACTTATTTCTACTAAACCTATCTAACTAATATACAATTACACAATTCCATAATTGCTTTGAACTATCTTTAATCATTCTTTGAAAATCTGGTCTATTGTCGTTTGTTCCAGTCATAGCCCTATCTATGTATGTCGCAACAACTTCAATATTGTTGTTTTGAGCAAATTGATTGCAAACTCTTAACTGTACTATCTCAACAATTATACCATTGCTTCAGTAGGTTTAAACCCTGTTGGAACAATAGATTCAACACAAATAGACTTATTTGAAAACCCTGTAAAAATCATTTTATCTAACGACAAACACACATATCAATTTGTGTTTAGTGATAATACTGATTTAAACATTCAAAAATCAATGTTAGTAGAAATGGGAGAATATAATTACACAATTTTATCAAAACAATTAGTTTTTGCAAGTGTAACTGGAAAACTTACAATTACAACAACCAATAAAATTATGCTATTTAACTATGCTCTAGGTGTAGATGACCCGCTTACATTCAAAATAGGACTCACTAAAACAGGAACAACAAATAAATGCTTTCAGTTATATAGTGAAAGTTCCAATGTGACAAAGATAAGAAATTATCTATCATCAGCCCAAGTTTACACTGTTACTTGTGTTATTTATGATGAAGATGGAAAACTTATAGAAACATTTAATCATACTTACCAAGTTACAGGAACTTGCAGTGATACTTGGTATGCAAGCAATCTTGTTGTTGGTCAAAAATATACCTTACAACTAAGATTTGCAGATAGAGATGATTCAACTATCACTTATCTATCAGACATAACAACATTCACTTATGAAACAAACACAACTTACAAAGTAACCTATGATGTTACTGAAAACAATTAAAAGGAGGAACTATGAAATTATTTTTAAAAATAAGTGCAGGTATTCTCTCTGGCATAGTTTTAGTGGCTTGCCTAATGTTTGCAATACCTATAACAAGAAATTTTATACTCAATACCTTTGCTCCATATAGTCAGGTCTATCAAAAACAAAAAGATACAATAGATGGTCTAAATGAAGCAAATCTAAAAAATTCACTACTTCTTGCTGAAACACGAACTTCACTTATGAATGCTGAGTTTAAGGCTATTTCATATCAAAATGAAGTCAGCGTTTTGCAAAACAATTTGCTAACAAGTCAAAACAATTTAGCACTTGTTTTAAGTCAAAAATCTGAAATGCAAAAGAGTTTGGAAGAAACAAATAAAAACTTGATAAGTGTAACAAAAGAACTGGAGAATCTTAGAAATGATTATAAGACTTTAAATATTGAACTAGACACTTTACAAGATAGTCAATCGACTAATATTGCTAGAATTGAAGAATTAAACACTCAAATGAATGAATTATCTCAAAAAATGTCAAGCGTAGAAAATATTATTTCAGGACTAACTGTTGCAAGAGACACTTACGAAACTCAAATTGCTGAATATGAAAATACAATTAGTCAAAAAAATGAACTTATCCAAAACTATCAAAATGAAATAATTTCTCTAAAATCTCAAATTGTGGAATTACAAGAAACAATTAAATCTTTAGAGAATGTAAATTCAATTTTAAATGGAGATAACTCTTACAAAGAGTTGTTCCAACAAATAGTTGGTGGCACTGTTTCTAAATTAATAGCAAGTGATTTGGAAGGGCTAACTGAAATAAGGAGTTATGCTTTTTACAACTGCAAAACTTTGAAGTCAGTAGAACTTCCAGAAAGTGTCGAAGCTATCGGTGTCTTTGCTTTTTATGGTTGTTCAAACCTAGAAAATTTTACATTTACCAGCAAGTTAAATACTATTGGAAACAACGCTTTTGAAAATTGTCTAAAATTTACAAATGTAGATTTAACAAATGTCAATAATGTAGGAAGTTTTGCCTTTTCAAATAGTGGGGTTAAGACTTTAAAAACTTCTCAATCATTATCTTCTTGGGGAAATTGTGTATTTCAAAACTCTGCCGTAACAGATGTTTATATTGCAAACAAAGTAACTGAAATTCCATTCGGTTTTTTACATGGCTGTGGACAAATAAAAAATATTTATTTGCCAGCAACATTAGAGAAAATTGAAACTTTTGGAATTGGTAATCACTCTAGCAATGTAAATGTTTATTTTGCTGGGACACAAGAACAATTTAATCAAATAACTTATGTAGCAAGTTATAATACTGCACTAGCAAATGCAAATGTGGTATTCAACTATGCTTACTGAAAGGAGGTGAATTATGAGTGATGGAAGTAAAAACACTTTGGTAGTAATAGGTTTTGTTATTCTAGTTTTATTTATTTCTTTTTGTTCTTGCATGACCATAACTTCTTTTAGAAACAAAGTCTATGATATTTTAGATGTTGTTTCTGAAAAACAAGCAAATGAAAAATTTGAAGAATACATAGACCAAATAAATAAACTGAACGATGTAAAACAAAATTATATAAATCAAATTGCCTTGCTAAACAAAACGAATTTAGCACAAGCAAATAAGATTAAAATTTATGAAGAAAAAATCAATGACCTTAACAAACGAATTGTGGAACTTACAAATAAATTGTCTAATATATCTAAAAATATAGATGATGTAATAGTTACCTTTGTATGTAGTTATAACAACATTTCTTATGCGATTTTTGATGATAACAACAACTATATTTGCCACACTGGAGATATAGAAACTAAATATTCAAACAATCAAGCAACTAAGCGAGACTTAGTCTCAATAATAAACGAAAAACAAAAAATTGTAGATGTTATTTTACCAAAATCAGTAAATTCAATTTATGAGACTTGTTCTCATTTGTATGATTTTTATGAAATTAGCATACAAAATCAAACATTTGGTATAGATATTTTACATAATGAGACTTATTATTTCACACAAAGCACTAATCTTGCTACAAAAATCACTTTTGATGATACTGAAATTTTGAGTGATGACTTATCTAATTTAACTAATGATGTTGATATGTATAACTACAATGTAAAATACAACTATAGTGTCAATGCTAATAACCAAATTACCGATTTTACTATTAATGTAATAATAAATAACATATAATGGCAATTTATATCATTTTTGCACCACCAAGAACAGGAAAAACTTGTTTTATGACACACAAACTTAACGAATATGCTCTTGATAGAGATAGAAATAAGGCAATGCGAGATGAGTTAAATCATAAAAACGCAAATGGTTTTAACCTATCTCTACCAAAGCATTGTGTGTCATCTAATTATGATATTTGTTTTAGAAAATTTGGTTATTCCCCACGATTTAATCGTAGGATAAACCCTTATAGACTTGGTTTTGATAACCCATTTGTTAAACCACATTTCAATTTTCCTTATGAAGTAATTGGAATAACTGAAGCACAAAAATATCTTAATAGTAGAAAGAGTATGTATTTTCCAGAATGGCAATCTAGGTGGTATGAACAGCATGGACACGATAGTTTAGATATTTACTTAGACACGCAAAGACCAATGCTAATAGATGTCAATATTAGAGAACTTGCTTCATTTATTGAAATAGTAAAACTCAAAGTTTATTATGATGATTTTAATAATGTTAAAAAGTTAAAATGGACTATACGAAAGATAGAAAATTCTTCTCTTTTTAATAGATATATGGCATCTGGTAAAAAAGATAAAAGTTGCTACAAAGAAGAAACTGTTATTGCTAACTACAATGTGTTTAATTTGTATTCAAGTCAAAGTTGTAAACCAAAGTTTTACGCAGGTCATTTTGATGAAGATTTTGATATAAACGAAAGCAATATTTTAGAAGAAAGCAAGCAAGGATACATTAAATATTTACTTGAAAATGATGATGAACTTCCCGATAATTATTACCAATCAAAAACGATAAAAAGGAGAAAAGAAAGTGATTAATTTTAATAAAAATAAACTGATAAATGAAACCTTAGATAAGTACTATAACACTTTTAGTCATACACTTGACACCACTGACTTTGCGAAAAAACCTTAAAAAATCAGCAAAAAACTAATAAAAACCAAAGTCAGTGATAAAAATTTTGCTGACAAATAACAACAATAGTTTATTGTATTTAGTTGGCGCCAAAAAGGAGGTAAAACTGTGGCGTTTGCTGAAACAAAAGTATATTTTGATGGTAGTCATTATATAGCAATTCCTCACAAGACGAGACCGACTAAAAAGCATTATAGTCCACCAGAGGAACTGATAACTATTGAAGATAAAACAGATATTGGTACAAATGAAGACACTTCAAATGTGCCTTCTGTTTTTAACGACAACCAATCAATAAATAAAACAAAAACTACTGAAAATAATTGTGGAAATTTACAACCAAATTCAGTAGAAGAAAAACCAAAAATAGAGCGTCAATTAACACGCAAAGAACTCTTTAATGAATTATATCTAAAATATATAGATTTACGCAAAAATGAGCGCAAGAAAAAGATTATTGAAGAAATGTTATCTTATTTTAAAACAAAACAAAATTGTATAGATTTTGTGAACATAAATTTTGAGCGAAAACAACGCAATTTAATATGTCGTAGAGTTAGAATGTGTAGGAAAGCAAGCCTTGCCAATTTCAACTATTTTTGTACCTTTACTTATGATAACAAACTCCACACTGAAGGAAGTTTTAAGAAGAAATTACAAAGCTGTTTTAAGATGATGTGCCACCGTAAAGGTTGGAAATATATGGGTGTTTGGGAGCGAGCACCAAAGACAAATAGACTTCACTTTCATGGATTGTTTAATATACCAGAAAATTCAATGCCAGGCACTCTAAATATCATCAAAGACTATGACACTATTTCTCATAAAATGCAAACAAGTATTCAATCATCTTATTTTAATGATAGATTTGGTCGTAGCGATTTTAAAGAAATTTATGATCAAGAACGCAGGCTTGGGAATGCCCTCGCATATCTAATGAAGTATATTGAAAAGACTGGCGAAAAGA
The DNA here is from genome assembly GCA_934747965.1 of uncultured Clostridia bacterium. Lineage (GTDB taxonomy): Bacteria > Bacillota > Clostridia > Christensenellales > UBA1242 > UBA7868. Next base: position 137,103 of record CAKVHI010000001.1, on the reverse strand, counting down.
TAGTCTATTCAAAAGGGTTACCACAGTATTTTATCTCGGACATAATGGACGATGATATTGTCTGCACAATAGGTCAAGAAGATAAAAAACTTTTACTCTTTGATGATTTTAAATGTTGGGACAAAGGTTGCCTTGTAGGTAAAGTTTGTCACGAAGTAATAGCACAAATGCGTAAGAGTAACTAAAACTGCAAAAACGCAATCGTAAAAAATGAGGGACAACGTAGAAAGCCTGCTCTACTTGTCCCCATTTAGATTGCGTTTTTGCTTTGTGCATACCAAAACATTCAATCACTTTCTTTGTATTATAACTTAATTTATTTATCTAATTGTTTAGTGGCGTGTGCTTGTCTGGCGGAGCTTTAGCGACGCCACTCGTATCAAGACAAGCACACGCCACGATCTCAAAATTAAAAAAATAGAACATAGTATTTATTTTATTATTTCTCAAAAAAACGATACAGAATCATATTTTTTATGTTATAATAATCTTATGTAGTTACTTAAAGGATGAATAACAATGAAAAAATTAAAAGCAGTTTCTCTTTTTGCTAGTGCAGGTATTGCAGAATTTGGATTTGAGAACACTAATGTTGAAGTTGTTTTAGCAAATGAGTTAATACCAGTTAGAATTAATACACATAAATTTTGGCATCCAAATATTGAGACAATATGTGGAGATATTACCAAAGATGAAATTAAAAATGAGATAATTGACAAATCAAAAAAATTAAAAGTTGATTTTGTTTTTGCTACACCCCCTTGTCAAGGCGTTAGTTTAATTGGAAAAAATAAGTCTAATGATGAAATGTTGTCTGATAATAGAAATTTTTTAATTTTTCATACCTTTAATGTTATTGATGCATTAGAACCAAAATGTATTTTAATTGAAAATGTCGCCAGATTTTTTTCTATTAAATATCCTATCGATAATAAACTGTTGAGTGTTCAAGAAATAATAGAAATGAAATATGGCGAAAAATATAATATTGATTGTCAAGTTTTTGATGCTCAGTATTATGGTGTTCCTCAACACAGAGAAAGAGCTATTATTAGATTGTGGAAAAAAGGATTTGTATGGAAAAATCCTAAAAAACAAAAGATCATAACTATAAAACAAGCTATTGGCAATTTGCCATCTATAGAATCTGGTGAAAAAACTAATATAAAAAATCATAATGCTAGAAAACATATTTCTCAACATGTTTTTTTAATGAAGCATACTCCTACTGGACATTCTGCATTTGAAAACGATGTTTATTTCCCTAAAAATGAAAAAACTGGAGAAAGATTAAAGGGTTATGCTGCTACATATAAGCGTATGGATTGGGATAAACCTGCTCCAACTATAACTATGAGAAATGATTGTATATCTTCGCAAAGCAATGTTCACCCAGGTAGATTGTTGCCCGATGGAACATATTCTGATGCTAGAGTTTTAACTTTAAGAGAACTATTTATATTATCAACCATTAATCCTGATATTGATGTCCCAGATTTTGCATCTGATATGCAAATTAGACAAATGATTGGGGAGGCAGTTCCTCCAAAACTTATAAATGCTATATTAAAGGGGTTGAAAAATGAATAAAATAACAGGTGCATCATTATTTTCTAGTGCTGGTATTGCTGAAACTTATTTCAAGGATATAGGAATAGATATGAAAGTAGCAAATGAATTATTGCCACGGCGTGCAGAATTATATAAGTATTTTTATCCAAATACAAACATGATTTGTGGCGATATTACTAAACCAGAAATTTTTGATAAAGTAAATGATCAAATCAAAAAAGAAAATTGCAAATTTCTTATTGCGACTCCACCATGTCAAGGAATGAGTTCACTCGGCAAAAAAGAATATTCAACAGATAAAAGAAATTATCTTATTTTCTACGTTTTAGATATTATTGATGATAATGATTTTGATTATATCTTAATAGAAAATGTTCCTAAATTCTTAAAACTGTATTTCCCATTTGATGGAAAATATTTGTTATTAAAGGAAATTTTAGAAAAAAAGTATAAATTTAAATATATCATTGAAACTTTTGAATTAAATGCAGCAAACTACGGTGTTCCACAAAGTAGACCTAGAGGTTTTATAAGAATGAGAAGAATTGGGCTAAAATGGGCAGCTCCAATTGAATGCCCAAAAATCACATTAAGAGAAGCTATTGGCAATTTACCATCTTTAGAATCAGGACAAAATAGTGAGATAAAGTGGCATTATGCAAAAGTTCATAATGATAGAGAGATAATTGCCTTAAGACATACTCCCGAAGGATGTTCAGCATTAAAAAATCCAGTGTATTATCCTAAAAAACCTAATGGTGAAGCCATTAAAGGATTTCATAATACTTATAAGAGAATGAAATGGGATGAACCTTGTCCTGCTAGAGCTATGAACAATGGGAACATGGGGGGACACAACAATGTCCATCCTGGTAGATTATTGCCTGATGGAACATATTCTGATGCTAGAGTTTTAACTTTAAGAGAATTATTTATTGTTTCTTCTTTGCCACCAGATTTGGATTTACCTTCTTGGTGTACCGACTCATTGATTAGAACTGTAATTGGGGAAGCTATTCCACCTATGTTTAGTAAAAATATTGTAAAAGGAATTTTTTTTAATTCGGAGGTGGCTGATGATTGATTTGATAAGGAAGAAAGATCTAAAATGGATATTTCAAAAAAATATTAGTTCTAAGGATTTAATTGAAGCTTATATTAAAGTGATAAATGAAAACAAAAATATAGATAAATCACAGATACAAAAACAATTAAAACTAGATAACGCTTATAAAGGTCGTAGTAAAAGTGGTTCATTAAGCACAATGGGTGTAAGATTTAGCCAAATGTGTTTTTATATGTTTGGATATAAAACCTCTAATTCAGTGTTTATCCCATCTCAAACTACACTTAACATTTTAGATGGTGATAGTGATATTAACAAAAATATGTTGGTAAATTTATTTTCTATTCAATTTCCACATCCATACAGCAAAACACCTAATAGCTTTAGAATTTATGCAGGTAGGTTGATTGTAAAATTGCTTACCGATGAAAGAATTGATAGCAAATTGTATATTGATGAAATGGTTTGGTTTTTACCTTTTATTAGAACTATTTCTAACAAATCATATGAGCAGCTTGTCCAAAGTATGTTAGAATATAGGCAGCTATCCTATTATGAAAAGAAAACATTATTTCAATCAGTAGATAATTATGTTGATATATTCGCTAATTGTATGCACGAAATTAACTATTATTTTATAAAAATATTCAAAGAATTTGGCGTATTTGATACAGTTACAGATTTTAGTCATAATGATGGTCAGTTGTTTAAGTTTAGACACGGAAATACAGATACATACAGAAGTGATAAAATAAGTAATAATGTTTCAGGATATATAAAATTAAATAAAGATTTATATGATGATGCAAAAAATTTGATTAACAGATTCAGTCCTTTTGAGAAACCTGTAACATTGGATGATGAACTTGTATTTTCAAAGGAAGATTGGATTTCCGATTTGTATGAAAATGATTTAATTAAATATCTTGATGTTGTAATACCTAGATTTAATGCTCAAAAAGAGATTATTACAGCTCTTACAAATATGACTTACATGTCAAAATATTCGGCTATTGATGGCAAGGATTTTGAAAAATCGTTAAAACCTGTGTTTGATTTATTTAGGGAAACATTAAATGTTGAAATTATTAGTGGTTCTGGTGATACAGATTTGCTGTGCACAATGGAAAAATTAAATGAAACTAGGGATATATATAAAGTTAATGTTGATGCTAAATCACGAAATTCTTCTTTGAATCTAAATCCTATGCGATTAAAAAGACATATTTTGTTACATGCTTCTAAATATTGTATTGTTGTAGCGCCAAGATTTTCAAGAGGAACTCTTTTAGATATTAGTGAATTTCCAATTGTAACGATTACGGCAGATTCACTTGCGAGATATTGCAGTAAAGAATGTTTGTCAAATTCAGATTATTTGGCAGATTACACTTCAATAGATGACATTATAATGAATAATATGGGTAAAGATATTAGTTCTCTTGTTGACAAACTTGTGACTGAAAGATATGGTATTGCTGTATAGTTATATCTTTGACCAATAAGTTTTGTAAAATTTTTTATAACTTAAGGTAGAAATTGTGAAATATTATAATTGTATATATGGGGGTGTAAAAATGAATAGATTAAATGATGGAAGCATTACTATTTATCAAGCTATGAAAAACATTAAAGTGGGAAAATATGTAATGCCTGCTTTTCAACGTCAATATGTTTGGAACATGGAAAAAATAGAAAAATTATGGGATTCTATTTTACAGGGATACCCAATAAGCACTTTTTTATTTTGGCACATAGATGATAATAATGTTTCTTGGGATACATATTTTTGCGATTTTATGAAAAGTATTAGATTTGATAGTACAAGGAAAGCTGATGATGTAAATTATGAATTAAAAACTATTGATTTAAGTATTACTGATACGGCTATTCTTGATGGACAGCAACGATTAACATCATTATATATTTCATTATTTGGTAATGCAGGAATTAGACCTAAAAGCCAAAGAAGAAGTACAGGTTCTCAAATTTTAGCGAAATTGCTTATAGAACTTAATAAAAACAAAATTAATGTCCAAGATGAATTTAATATTAAAAAATATGATATTCATTTTACTGATAAAATAGGCAAAATTGAACCAACTCAATTTGAGATAAAAAATATATTGAAAGATGAATTCAAAGATAAGGAAACACGAGAAATTGCAATAGAAGAAGCTATTCGATTTGTTCCCAAAGATAGTAAAGATTATGCAAAAGAATTGCTAGAGAATTTATGTTCAAAAGTTTATTCTGAAAATCTAATAAGATATACTGAAATTTTTGATATGTCTCAAGATGATGCATTAGAAATGTTTGTCAGATTTAACAGCGGAGGTGTCGATTTAAAAAAATCTGAAATTACTATGAGTATATTAGAAGCATATTGGCCAAGTGCAAAAACCCAATTTGGTCAACTATTAACTGGAGATTTTGAAAATTTCGATACAGATTTTATTATTAGAACAGCACATATGATTTATGGCGATGTTGTAAAATCTAATATTTCAAAACAAGTTGCAACTGATTTAAAAAATAATTGGCAAGATTTTAAAAAAGCATTTAAGAATACTGCTGAATTATTAAAAACTTTAAAAATAAATGTTCAAAGATTTGTAGGAAGTTGGAATGTTTTAGTTCCTATAGTTTTTTGTATTTATTATAATCCCAATTATATGAACTGTATAAATGGTATTAAGGCATATTTATTAAGGTCAATATTTTTTACTTACTATAAATCTGGAACTACTGGGAAACTGCAAAAAATAAAAGATAATATTATTTCTTTTGATTATGAAATTACTAATGATATGTTAGAACAAATAAGTGAATTAAGATTATCTGATGCAAAAATTGAAGAAATTTTAAATGTTGAAAAGGGAAGTAGGGTCGCAGGAGAAATATTATATTATTTATCTCTTAATTGGATTAAAGATGGTCCTAAGTATGAACAAGATCATCTACATCCATATGAAAGATTTTGCAAAGATAAACCGACAGGTATAAGTATGGTTGACTGGGCTGAGTGGCGAAAATTATCAAATCGTCTTCCTAATTTACAATACTTGGAAGGAAGACCTAATGCAAGCAAACAGGATATTCCTCTTTTGCAGTATTATAATGATATGAATGAATCACAACAAGCAGAATTTAAAGTAAATTCATATATTCCTGATACTTCTTTGGAAATATCTAACTTTGGGGAATTTTATAAATTAAGAAAAGAAAAATTGGAAAGTGAAATTAAAAAATTATTAAAATAGTTTTTAAAAAAATACGAGAATAAGTCAACTTGTGTTGACTTATATTTATTATATTATGTGTTCTTTGTTGGGGATATACACCTTATCACCAACCTTTATTGCTTTGTATAACATATTGTTGTGGTCTTGTTCTATGTATTCTGATTTTCCATCTGCACAAGCACGAAGAATATAATTTAGTTGGTCTTTTGGTGCTTTTTCAATGTTTATGTCAATAAAGTTTTCTTCTTTTGAAACTTCTATAATTTGAAAACCTTTTTTAATAAGACTTGCACTAAACTGCCAAAGTTTGTCAAATAGTCCATTTGAGTCTATGATAATTTGTCAAATAGTCCATTTGAGTCTATGATAATTGTAAAGTTGTCTATTTCATAATATGCTGTAATTCTATAATATTTTTCGTTCATTTTTTAATCTCCTTTATTTCTAAATTGCATTTAATTGATAATTATTGTGATAATAAGTCTCTTTAATATATGTTGTGTTTGTATTAGATAAATTGTGAGAATTAGTCTCATTTGTTATTTGTTTAATCTTTCTATTGGCATAAGGTAGCCATTTATTGTTTACATAGTCTAAAATTTCATCACTGGGTTTTGTATCGTGGTCGGCATAACATTGAAGTATTTTATGCGTTTTTGGACTATATTCAAGTGTAACAAGTGGAATAGTTGGTTGTTCTTTTGTCCTAATAAAGAATATTAAACTTTCTTCTCTTATAAACTTTTGGTCATAGTTCATTCTTCCAACACAGTGGTGTAAAAAATTACCTTCATGAACTAACTCACTAGGTGATTTCGCTATTATAACTACAAAGTTATCTTTTAATTGTCTTTGTAATGCTTCATATTTGTTTGCAACATTTGAAAAATTTTTGTAAAGTTCTTGGCGTTTTGCTTTATCTATTTCAGTTTGTTTTGTGTGCATTTCATCTATGCGAACATCGTGCTAATATTGAAAGTTATGTGGGTATTTATTTTTATTTTCAGTCATATTTAAGCCTAAAAATTTACATGCTTTTATATAATCTAAAAAACTTGCTAAACTTGTTTTTTTATTTGTTATGTCAGTAATAAACTTTTCACTTCGCTTGGTTGCAAAAAGTCTTTTAATTCATCTTTATAAGTATTATAATTTCTTTTAACATATTCAATTTTGTTTATAAGATTTATCGGTTTATTTGTTTTATATGCTTTAATTAACGCACTAATGTGTGTGCCAGTACTTGCAATTTCATCTTTGTTTTTGAATAACCATTTGCAAAAGTTTTTGTCTTTATCGCAAAGCCTTAATATTTGTTTGCTTGTTGATAAATAGGAAAGTCCATATTTGACTAATAGCTCTGCTTTTGGATATTGTTCATATAATCTTAAATATTTAAAAATATCTATACATTTGTATAAGTCAATAGCCGAATATTTGTAATCTTTTAGTTTTGAAATATATTCTTTATTAACTATTGTTGCAGTTTGCATTTGAAAGTATTTGTCATCATTCCAGCCCCAATCATAATCAACCCAAGTTGACCATTTTGAGATGCCTTCCCGAAACCAACCATCTCTAAAAAATCCCATAGTTATTCCAATATCTTGTAAATAAACTCTATCTGTGTGAATGCCATGAACAACAACTTGCTTGCAAAACCATTTTTTATAGTAATTTCTAACTGCAACAGTTACTGAACATAACTCATTCTTAAACTTAGTAAAATAAGTATAAAATCTAGTATTTCCACTAAGTTTTGGGTTTAGTTTTTCATCTAACATTTTAATTCTATTTAACATCATTTTTGATATAGGTTTTATATCTTTAATTTCAATCATTTGATCACCACCTTTCCATCTAATAACGATGCAATAGTTTTTAGTAAATATTTATCAAAGGTTTGGTTGTTTGTATCTATTTGTTGTTTTAGTTCTTGTTTTTCATAGAAATTCATTTTTCCATTTTCAATAATTAAAACAGTGTAATACTTTTGTAATTTTTCTAAATATTTTTCTTTTATGTGAATAGGAAAGCCAGCAAGTGCAACCTTGTTTTCTAGCCCAACATCACGACTTGCAAGCACCAAATCTAAAACTTTTGCTATTCTTTCTGCATTTTCATTAAATGCTTCATAAAAATCTCCAAGTCTTGTTAAAACTACAACATCTGGATATCAGTTCCATCTTCATTGTAAAGATTGCCTTCTAAACTATCTTCTTCAAAATAATGAATAGCCCAACCATATACAACTTTATCTTCAATACAAGCACAATTTGCACCTTTTTCAGCAAGTTTCCTTGCTTCTTGATTGGCATAGTTCATAAACCCTTGCAATGTCTTTTTGTTGATTAAGGTTTTATTTTCCTTAATCAACTTAACACCATTGTTTATTTTGCTTGCCAAAGTTTCACTAACATTTTCTTCTAAATATTGCTTAATGAGTTCTTGTTCTTTTGTTTTAGTTTCTAAGTTTAATTTAATCATATAATTTCTCCTAAAATGGTAGTTCGTTGAGTAGTTTACAAACATCACCTTCAAGTCTATCTAGTGTGGTGTAGTGGTTAAAACCACCTTTGTAATCTACTTCGTTTTTTGCTGTTCTAATCAAGATATGATTATACCAGTCATTGCTAAAATACCTAACATCACTAATTGAAATATATACATATTTGTTTTCAGTTCCACCTTTAATAAATTCTACAGTGTAACAACCAGATGAAAATTCATAGTCTATATATCTTTTTAATTCTTCTAATTTATCCATTATGCAAACCTCCTTATACCACCACCAAAACTTTGTAAACAAATAGTTCCAAATTCAGAGCAAGAGTCATCATCTTTGTTCCAAACATATGCCAAAGCGTAAATGATATTTGTATCATCATTTTTTCCTTGATATTTTTCAACCAAGTTATCCCATTCTTCTTTGTAATCTGTTACAAGCAAGAAATCATTTAACTCTCCAAACTCTGTAAATTCGTGGGTAATTGCATAAATAGTGCAGTTATATTTTTCTTCAAGTTTCTTAATTTTGTTTTGCAATTCTTCATCTTGCCAAGCCCAAAAACCACCAAAGCCTTCAAAGAAACATACATCGTTGTTTTCTTAAAACCTTTAACATATGGTGTATAAATATCTAATTGTTTCATAATCTCCTAAGCTTTTTCTTTTCTCTCAATTTTTGTTGTATTCATATTTTTTCTCCTTATCTAATTTCAATAATTCCTTCACTATATTCTTCAAAACCATCATATCTTAAATCATTAGCATATCTTTCATAGTCAATATAGTTGTCTAAATAATCTGGTATTTGATAGCATTCGTGCATTAAGTTGTATTCTAAGTCGTACCAATCTGTATCTTTGTATAAGTAGATATCATCACGCCAGTTTGAGCCACAATTATTAAATCTATTTTTAAAATCTTCCCAAGTGCGAACTTCTAAAAAAGCAGACATCATTTCGTAATTGTAGTCATTACTAATAACATCTGCTTCTGTTAATAATTCAAATAAATCTTTTGGATGGATATAATCACAATTCATATCTTCTGCTTCAATACCATCAATGTCTTGTATAAAAAGTTCTTCATCAATGCCATCAAGTTCAAAACCTTGTTTTGTTAGTTCATCTTCGATTTCTTCATAAGTATCAAAATCTTCTAAATCTAACCATTTGCTTCCTAAAGCTCTTTCATTACATTCATTGTATGAACCCCAAGAACCAATTACAATACTAATATTACTCATTTTATCTTCTCCTTTGTTTATTATTAATCTTCAATAGTTTCAAAATCATTTACATTAACTTGTGTATTTTCTATGCCATATTGAAAATACAAATCTTGCTCTCTATCTCTTTTCAAGTCGTATTCAGTTACATAAATCTTTCCAGCTTTGGTAACTGCAACAGTGATAGTCATTTTGTCGGTGTTTACATCTAAAATGTTAAATGTAACATCATACTCACCATCAAATAGAGAAAACTCTTGTAAGTAGTAGTTTTTGATTTCGTTTTCTTCTGTTTTCATACTTTAAACCTCCTTATATATTTCGCCTTTTGGCAGGGGCAAAGTAGCATTGTTTGGCAAAAATAATATTCCTTTCATACAAGTTGTAGAAATCAACGAAAAAGAATAAAAAATTGTCTTTGAAATCAATTAGACACAAAAAAAAGACCAGGTTGTAAAACCTAGTCTTATGAGATTTATTTAGATATTTTTAAATGCTTAAGCAATATTTTATTCCGTTGATTTATACGAAAACTATGCTACAAAGACACAAACAAAAGCAATATATAAGGAGATATCGTGTAATTAGTTTAAAAGTTTTTTTGCTAAATCTTCATAATTCTCTCGATCAATTCCGTTAAACATATTTATTTCATTATAAAAATTAAGTACATTTATATCATCTATAAAATCTTTTTTAAAATATATCCAATCAATTTGACAAGTATTATTCATTGCACCTATAAAACCAATTATTAAGACAATATCAAGTTTATGTTGCAATTGTTTAGCATCGCATAATATTTCGTAGTATCTTAAATTATCAAAAGGTTTTGTTCCAACTGAGAAAAAAGTTATTCCTATTCTTTCGTTCTTATCAGTTACGTGCAAAATATTTTTTGATAAGTCAAATTTATTTTCGCAAGATTGTTTCCATGCATACCAAAATCTTTCCATAAAATCAGCAGCACACTCTGGTTTTAATAATTGCAAAATTTTTAATATTTCTTTATAATTAGGTGTACTTTTAATCAAATTTGTCTTGTATTTATTAAAGCCATTAATTTTAATGCATCATGTCTTGAATTTTTAGATTCATTATCAAGAAATATTGCAAAACTGTTGGCGAAATCTTCTTCAGTTGAAATTTTAGAAATTACAGTAGTTAAATTTCCTTCACCTATAAATAAGGAAGGTACTCCAATATTCAATCTTTGATAAAGATAGCCCAAAATGTCATATGGATGCATTATTGTCTCCATCATTATTTTATAATCAGATAGTGAAAAAATATTAATTTTACAATTACTACATTCTACTACTTTTTTATATTGTTTTATATTTTGATTATCAAAAATAATTACGGCATATATTAAATAATCTTTATTTAGTTCTACTGGTTGATGATATAAATCGTTAACACAAACATTATTATTCTGTATTCCTTTTATCGTTTCCTCAATTTGCGAAACGGCGGACTTATATACTGTATTTTCCAACCACAAATCATCATTTAAACAATTTGTTTTATTTCGTTCTTTTATTTGCAAGGCGATATAAGTACCAGCATATTCAAATAAACCATCGCACAACTCGACTTTATTATTACTTTCATTAAAATATTTTAGATTTTCGTAAACAAAAATCTTTGCAAAAAAATCTTGAGCCAATTTCATTACATATTTTTTCAGATTGCGTCATTATTTCTCCAATGCCATTATAGAATTTTTATATTATTCATTTACTTATTCGATGGATGATACCTAATAAAAGCCATAATTATTTTTGGTATACTTTATCAACAGAATATGTTATTCCATTATTTTTCACTTCCGATTGACTTTCTTTAAAATGTTGTTCATTATCCACATATCCATTCGGATCATATGTAAAAAAAATCAAATGCTTTAAATCTTTATTTACCGAATATCCTACTATATCTTCTTCAATTTGATGTTTAAAATTTTTAACTTTATCTTTGTCTTGATCCTTTATCATTTTGACTTCAATATAAATACCTAAATCATGTAATACCAAATCAATTCTATGAGACAATCCTTGTGGATCTTTTGAACAAGGATCTTCTTTTTCACATTTAGGGAATATGGATTGAATAATTGTATACAATATATCTTGAACATCATATTCATCTCGTATTTCAAAAAGCGATTTTCCTTTCATTCTGTCTTTTGTAATATGCTTTATGCTATTTGAAAAATTTTTTAGTATATCTATAATAAGAGACTTTTGATCATAATTTACTAAAGAAGAGAACCCATATAATTTTATATAATTCTCTAATATTATTAAGTCTATTATATCCGTATTGCTTGCCGAAATTATATAATCATATTCTAATTTTTGAATCTTTGATGAGTCTGTCTCTTTACATACAAGCAATTTAATAAAAGATGCTTCAATGGTATTGTCATCTAATAAAACTTTCATCAACTCGTCAAGTAAATGAGGAAATATTTGAGCCATAACATATTTTCTCTTTATATCAAATCTCTTAAAATCAGATAATATTATTTCGTAATTTGCATTAGTATAAAGTCTTATTCCTATACATTGTATAAATTTGTTGCAATAATTATTTTGTGTATGACCTGAATCTATAGTATTTACATTAAAAGCTTCATCCACTTCTTTAGAATATCCTTTAAATGCAATTCGAGATATTAAATCATTTTGATTGCTAATAAATGGAATTTCGGTTGGTTCTTTTTTATTATAAAACAAATAGAAAACAGTATCAATATTTGTTTGACACAATAGACTATCCCGCAACTTTTTAACTAATTCTATTATACAAACCATAATTTATCCTCGATTGATTTTAAAGAGTCGTAATCCCAGCCAGGAATTTCTTTTAATTTCACTAATAATCTCATCATTAATTGCGGGTATAATAGTGTTACAGATTTATATGATGGTTTAAATCCTCTCACGGATAGGTGAGAAAAATAATATATTTGTTTACATATATAATACAAATCATTAAATGTCGAGCGCTTATCCACAACAATATAAGCCGGTATATTTTTTGTAAATGAAACGAGTGCTTGATTATTACTAATAAATATGCATTTGCCAGATTTAACATTGTCCAAACCCTCGTTTTCAAATAAACGATAATTATGTATAAAACTTGCTTTGATAAAACAATAGTCAATATCAATATCTTTATACTCGTTAATAATTTCTTGTAATGCAGCAATTTCTATATCATTTGAAGGCGACTTAAACAAATGAAATATTAATCTTACTTGTTTTGATTCAGATTTAATTATTTGATCCATCTGTTTTTTTATGATGCACTTGAAATTCGATTTGTATTCTGAAACATTGCATAATGATGTACAATCACCAGTACAATATGCCCCAGAATAGTTAAATACATTAGCAAATCCTATTATTTTAGTTTTATCGAAATCTGATGATGAGGAAATTCCAAAAATATATTCATCTTTTATTCCACCTATTGACTCAATAGTCCAAGGTGTTCCTCCTATTTTTGCATAAATATTAAGAGTTATATTATTCAAAATAAAATCATTTAATCTTTTGATACTTTCCACTCTTATTTCTTGAGTTGAAATTCCTCTTCCTAAAAATTTAGCTTTACAATAGAAGTAAGGAGATTCTTGAACTTTTAAAGATTTCATTTCTTCTGACACAATTATAATCGCCATTTGTACATTGTTCAATGAGTTGATATTGTCATCTAGTGCTTTTTTATAATCATCATAACTATTAGAAAAACATTTTAATATCTCATAGTCAATATCTGGAATATGCATTAATAACTTGATATTATTCTTCAATTTTAGTAAAAATTCTTCGGTAATTCCTAAATATGATGCCGGAACAATAACTGCTATTTTAATTTTTTGATTTAAAGAGCCATAAGAAGTTGGCTTTAAATCTTTAAGATTATTTTGATAAAATCGATTGTCCATTTGTGGCTTATCTTCAAAAAAATATCGTTTGGGTGATTGCAATTGCTCTATATTAAAAAATGATGAACTATATGGCAAATTTGTTAAATTACTGAACGAAATTGAAAAAGAATTCAATTTCTTGTTTTGTAAATTATCTTTTATAAAATTTAAAGTTTTTTTAATAACTTTGTAAGACATATTCTCAGATGTTTGTTCTTTAATAAGGCTAGTGAATTCTTTTTCCAAACCCTTGTTTTGTAAATATCTTAAAATAGAATGTTCATTTGCTATGATTTTATCATCTTTTATCCATCGTTGTTCTATATTAATTCCTTTCTTGATTGCTTCGTTTGCTCCAATTAAAAATTTTTTATTTAGTCTTGTGTCTAAAACTATGTAAAATTTTATTTCTTGATTTATATTCACAAACGATATGTTAAAACTAATTGACCTATTTACAAGCAAGTCTTTATTTCCTAAGAAAAGTTGTTTATTATTAACTACAATATTGGATGAAGAATATTTTTCTAGGTATGTGTGATAATTGTTTTGTCTAAACAAATTATTTATGCAGCATTCTATGATGCGTGCTATAAGATTTGCATTTTTATATTTTGAAACTATAACTTTCTTTATTTTATTATTTCCTAAATATATTGATGATGAAAAATCTTTTGCCCATACATATACTAATGAGTTTTCACTATCTTTTAAAAATTGCAAATTATTATATGTATTCTTCAGATTATTATACCAATTTTTATCTACATAATCACAAGCTGAAATTTCAAACTCATCTTTATCAATAAAAATTTCCAAAAAATTTAAAAATGTACCATTCATACCACACCTCAAATATATTATATCATAGATTAAATAAAAATGGAATATTTTAAATTATTTTATTGTTTTGTTTGAAAATAATATAATTTTTTTAGGTTTTTTACACCTAAATATTATATGAGGAGAAATAACAAATGAAGAATGCAGTAATTTATGCAAGATATTCTTGCGACAACCAAACAGAACAAAGTATTGAAGGACAACTAAGAGTTTGTAATGAGTACGCTGAAAAACACGACATAAAAATTGTGGGTAATTACATAGACAGAGCAATTTCTGGAACGACAGACAACCGACCCGACTTTAAGAAAATGTTAAAGGATAGCAACAATAAGAAATGGGACTATGTTTTGGTGTATAAATTTGATAGATTTAGTAGAAATAAATACGAGTCGGTCATTCACAAGAAAAGTTTGAGAGATAAAGGTATTAGTGTAATTTCAGCTATGGAAAATATCCCTGACACACCTGAGGAAATTATTTTAGAGAGTTTACTTGAGGGACTTAATCAATACTACTCTGCCGAATTATCTCAAAAAGTTAAACGAGGTATGCGAGAAACTAGACTTAAAGGTAATTATCAAGGCGGAGTTCGTCCTTATGGATATAACAATATAAATCATAAACTTGAAGTGAATGAAGAAGAAGCGAAAATAGTTAAATTTGTTTTTAAAGAATATTCTTTGGGAACTATTGGCAAAGACATTGCCAAAAAATTAAACAAGAAAAAAGTATTGTATAAAAGTAATCAAAAATTTAACGAAAAACATGTGTATCATATTTTAAAGCAAGAATATTACACAGGTAAGTATTTGTGCAAGGGTGAATATTATTGTGATGTTTATCCACCAATTATAGACAAAGCAATATATGTAAAAGCAAATAGAATTTTGGAATTGAATAGATATGGAAAAAGTGATTTAGAACCATATCACTATAAAGGCAAGATATTTTGTAAAAATTGTGGCAGTGTATATTTTGCAGATAGTGGAACTTCAAAAGGCAACAAAGTTCATAGATATTACAAATGTTCTCAAAGACAGAGACATCATACTTGCGACGCAATAACATACAGAAAAAATATTTTAGAAGATTATTTAACTTCTTTTATTAAGTCTTTCATTTTAGATGAAACAAATATTGAAACTGTCGCCATGACTTTATTAAATAAAAATAAACAAAAGAAAAATATAAATTTGGTAAAATCTAGTGAATACGAAAAACAAAGATGTGAGGTATCTTTGAATAATTTAGTTAAAGCTGTTGAAAATGGAATATACACTGAAACAACCAACGATAGAATTAAAGTGTTAGAAAATAGAATAAGGGAACTAAAAGCGATTATATATTTGGAAAATAATAAGGACAATATTAGACATACAAAACCATATATTAGAAAATTCTTTCAAAAATCACTTACACTTAATGGAATCAATTTTGCGTATTGCTTGGTGAAGAAAATTTTTATTGATGACCAAAATATTGAAATATATTTGGAAAATCCTTATAATGTTGAATATAAATCTTTTGATTTGGTGGCGAAACGAGAATATGTAAAAAAATATATAACAAAGTGTAAAACTGAGATAATTGCTAGGAATATCAGCATTTTCATATAAGAAACCTGAGCAGTCATTGAAAATAGATGAATATTTAATTAAACTGTCTAAAAAAAGTCACGAGTTAGTCGTGACTTTTTTGTTGCTTAATTTTAAATAAAGTTTATAAATCAATTAATTTTTTTAATAATATTAATGCTTTGTTATTGAATTCTTGTTTTTCAATGTCATATAAATATGGAATTATTACAACATTTCCATCAATATTATCTATATACATTTCTGGATTTGTATCTTTTGGCTTCAAAATATTAATTATTACAGCATTTTTCCCATTACACTCTTTTAGTTTATTTTTAATTTTCTCCACCTCGACATTCCTTTGCAAGTCCATATATCCTGAGAAATTTTTAAAATCTATATATGTATTTTTAACATAAAAATCAAATTTTTCATATCGAGTTACATCTCGAATCCTTTCAAGTTGTATATTCCTATTTCTTAATATAAACTCACCAACAGCTTCACCCAAAGCACCTTTATAAATTCTTGAAAACATATCTGGAGTCAACATATACTTTGCTCTTTTAAAAGAAGTTGCATAACCAATTTCTTCAAAATACTTATACACACCTGGTATCAACAACATATTATTTAACCCTGAATTTTCTTGATTTATCATTTCACCAATGGTTTTAGAAAAAGAGATTTTTTTGTTATCAACATCAAAACTATATTGATTAGCAAAGTTTGGTAATTGAAGATAAACTCCAATGGCATCGGTCGGTATGTCTGTTGTCGGATTTTTTAAAACTATTTCTCTTAATTTTTATACTCCAATATATTTCCAGCCTTTTCTATGAGATAAATGCCTTAAACAAGTAAGTAGTTTATTTCTAAATTCTTCTTCGGTTAGTTTATTTCCGTCATAAGTAAAAGTGCAAAAGTGTGTCCATTGTTGCAGGCCAATTTTCCTATACAATCTCGTAAGTCTAATAATTTTATTTCTCTTTTCCTTTTCTAAAGTTGCTTTAACAATCTCTTTCGCTTTTTCTTCATCCTTAATTTCTTCATTTATCTTTTCAATCACTTTTTCAGTTTTTTCTTTCTTTGTCCCAGTTTCAGATTTGTATAACTCTTTAACTTTTTCTTGCGTTTCTTTTTTTTGTTTTGATTTTGTATTTTTTCATTTCTTCCATATTTGTTTTTCAGGTGGTATTCCAATAAAATGACTACCATCATAATATATTTTAGTTTTGGGATAGTCCATACTGCACCTCGCATTTTTTGAACAACATAATCTGATTTAACATTGCAACAAAAAATTCGTTGTCTAGCAGTGTTAAATCTAGTTCGTTTTCAAATTCAAGTTTTAGTTTTTGCATAATTTTTAACTCCTTTTTGTAAATTTGGAATTAAAAAGATTGAGAAATTTCTCTATGCCATAAAATGCAATCTACTAGTACTAACCCCTAGTCGGGCTTTGGGCTTTTTTATTCGCCACTCTAATCTATAACTAAAATCTTATTGTCATTTTGCATTGCCTTTTTTAATTCATTTTTAGTGTATCTAGGAAATTTGAATAAAGGAATGACATCACTTGCTAGCTTAATGATAGTTACATGCCTGATTTTTGATTGAGTTTGATATTTTTTAACTCAAACTTGTTTCCGCGTGATACACTAAAAACATTTTAAGAAACATTTTTTAGAATTACCAGTAACTAAACCTATACTTTACCAATATAAAACATAACCTTTCTTAGCATTTACCCAAACTAAACTTGTCTTTACTTAATATTTCTTAAACAAAAAAGAGTGCTTTTTACACACTCTGTTTGTTAGGTTATATGCAATATGCTAAATATCTATCTTTGAATTTTCTTCTACGTTTGTAAATAATGTCAGTACTTACTCCTAAAAATTCAGCAATAAGTTTTACTTCAACCCCATTGTAATAATACTCTAAAATTTGGCTTTCTAATTTGTTGGTTATGTATTTGAAAAATGGCTTTCGTAGGAATATATAAATTTTATAAAGCAACAATATTGAAATTTGAAAACAAATTACAATACAATTTGCCGAGTGGTAAAAAAAAGAGGTTTTGCGATAAGCCTGCGCGCAAACCTCTTTTTCACTCGACAATGTTTGTTCAAGAGAAATGTATTTTTGTTTAGTCGTTTTTCTCTTTTTGTAGTTAATTTTGTTTGTATTGTTTATTTTGTTTGTATTGTTTAATTGTTTTTGTGTTCGTGTACTTGTCTTCGGTAGAGCGAAGCGACACCGACTTGTATCAAGACAAGCACACGTTTAAATGCCAATTTAGACTGAAATACTAACATACGCCTTCAAATACAAAGTTTTAAACTTTATATTTCTAAAGTTTTCTAAAAAAATCAACATAATCATTTACATTTCTAAATTTTTATGCTATAATAAAAATATCTATATTTGGAGGATCATATTTTGATTGTGTATTATAAATTTTATGATTATATCAAAAGACGAAAGATTAAAATAAAAGATATAATCAATGAAACAGGAATATCCAGTGCAACACTTGCAAATCTTGGAACAAATAAAAGTGTTACAACCGACACAATTGGTAAATTATGTAGTTATTTAAAATGCCAACCTAGTGAAATTATGGAATTTGAAGAAAAAGGAGCAGACAATGGGTAAATTAAATTATATTGATTTATTTGCAGGTGTTGGGGGGTTAAGTTTAGGGTTTAATAATGCTGGATTCCAAAATTTATTTGCTGTAGAATATGATAAAGTGTTTGCTGAAAATTATTCTCTTAATTTTAAAAATCATAGAATGCTATGTAAGGACATTAAAGAAATAGATGAAAGCGAGATTAGGTCAATAATTGGAGATACTAAAGTAGATATAATTATTGGAGGGCCTCCATGCCAAGGGTTCTCAATTGCTGGGAACATAGGAAGAACTTTTATTGATGACCCAAGGAACAACTTATTTAAAGAATTTGTTCGTTTTGTAAAAATTATTCAACCCAAAATGTTTTTATTAGAAAATGTTGCAGCTATGGAAAAGCATAATAAGGGCAAAACATTAGAAATAATAAAAGAAGAATTTAAAAAATTGGGATATGAAATTAAGCATAAAGTTTTGAATAGTAAATTTTACAATGTTCCGCAAGAAAGAAGACGAATTGTTCTAGTTGGAGCAAAAGATAAAAATAATTTTGAGTTTCCAATTGAAAATAATAAATTTATTAGCATAGAAGAAGCTATCGGAGATTTACCTCCCCTAAAAAGTGGAGAGAAAAGTTTAATTCCAAATCATTCAGCAATGAATCATTCAAAACAAATGCTTGAAAAAATGCAATACGTTAAAGACGGCGGAGATAGAAACGACATTCCATTAGAAATAAGGCCCAAATCTGGAGATGCGAGAAAATATATAAGATATAATAGTAAAAAACCTTCTATATGCATAACAGGAGACATGAGAAAAGTTTTTCACTACAATCAAAATAGAGCATTGACAAACAGAGAATTGGCACGAATTCAAACATTCCCAGATAACTTTACTTTTGTTGGGAATAATGGTAAAATACAACAAGCAATTGGGAATGCGGTACCACCAAATCTTGCATATGAATTAGCACTAAAAATAAAGGAGGCTTTAAATGGTAAATTATCCTAAAATCAATTATATTGGAAATAAATCAAAGTTAGTTGATTGGATTATTTCAAACATGCCGATTAAAACTGGAACTGTTGTTGATTTGTTTTCTGGTGGTTCATCTGTGTCTTATGCACTTAAAAAACAACATTTTTCAGTTATTTCTAACGATTGTTTATATAGCAATTATATCTTAAGCAAAGCAATAATAGAAAATTCGAAAGACACTCTAAATAAAGATGTTTTTGATATAAAAATTTCAGACAATGAAATTTCTAAAAAATACAATGAAATATCTAAATACTTAACAAACATTCTTTACTATGATTATGAAGTCGAGGAACTGGCAAAATTAATAATAATATCTGAAAAATTAAAGGATTATCAAAAATCATTATTTCTTGCTCTTATCAGAAGATCCATGATTAGAAAACTTCCATATTCAAGAATGAATGTTCCATGGAATCAAATACAAAAATTAAGAGATGAAAAATATAGTTATGAAAAATATGGAAGAAAAAGAGCATATCATAATAAATCTTTTGAAAGTTTAATGATTGCTGATTTAGAAAATTACAATCAAAGTATTTTTGATAATACTAAGAATAACAAAAGTTATCACATGGATTCGTATGATTTTATTAAAACACTTAAAAATAATGTAGATATAATTTATATGGATCCACCTTATCCTAAAACAATGAACAAATATGGCGAGTTTTATGGAATATACGATAAAATTTTTAATAAAGAAATTAATTATATAAATCTATCGCAAAATGAAAAGTTTCTTGATAATTTCGTAAAACTTATCAAAGAATGTGTCCCGAAAACAGATTATATAGTCATAAGTTTGAATAATAAAACATCTCCATCTATACAAGAAATTGAACAAGCTATTCAAGTATTCGGAGAAACAAAAATTTTTGAAAAAGAGCACCAATATAAAGTAACTAATAAAATAAATAAAAATACAACAATAGAGCAATTACTAATATTGAAGACAAAAAAATAAGAGTTATTAACTCTTATTTTTTTCATAAAACTTACTATTATGTATTTTAAGGAATTCTAATCGTTCTGGATTAAGCAACCGGTTGTCTATTTTATAATTTTTATATTTGTCTTGAAGTTCTTTTGATACTCTTTTACCCCATATAGGAATTCCGTTTGTATCAAAAGTTAAATCAAATTTATCAAATAAGATATCTATATCCCTTGAGAATAGAAAACCATTATTTACATTGTATTGTTCTTCGGGTGAACTTTCATGGAATGGTTTAATATGGGAAGCGACATAAGATGTATGTTCAATTTGTTCAAAATCACAAACAACTTTTCCAAAAATTGTCTTTGCTTCATCTTTTAATGCTTTCTTATATAGAGAATGTAAATAAGGGTCTCTACTTTTTAATTCTTCAGTGTCAGGAAGATTATCTGAATCTAATGATAAAATTCTATTTCTGCAAAACACTCCTGTTAATCTTTTAGCTATACCATAAAGATACCTTTTTTGATTATATTTTCTATCATCAAAACCTGTTGCTAAAACAAATCTTTTTTGTGTCTCTAATTCTTCTCTAGTTAAAAAACCCTTTCCGATATTTGATATATCCTTTAAAGATATTAATGCACATAAATCTTCTTCATTCAACGGTCCACTATATGCTAATGTTTTTATAAGAAAATTGACTTGTCTTATATTATCAAATTCTGTTATTGCGGAATTAAATTTAGAATTTTCATATACGATTCTTGAAAATAAATCTTGTTTTTTCTCTTTATTGGTTTCTTTTATAAATTGTTTAGTTAATTTATGATATCCTTTTAATTGAGGTTCAATAAAGCCCAATTTTACAAATTGATTAAGCGATTTTCGAGTGGAACCCATATCTGCTTTAGGATATACATGATATACCTTTTCTTGTAACCTACTATATAATTCTTTTGTTAATTCATTTTCATATAGTTTATATGTATCAATAAAATCAACCATAATTTGAAGAACGTTATTAAATTGTTCTCCAAATATATCAGAATATTCCAAGGTTAATTTCCAATAATTTTCATATTTTTGATTTTTAACACTTCTTTTTGTTGCCATAATTTAACTCCTTTGAGTATAATTATAGCATATTATTTTACTTTATGTAACTATTTAGATAGAAAAATTCGTTTTACGTTACAAACTCTCCGCCAAGAGGAACTGCATTATAATGTCCGGTTCTTTTATTTTTGCATTAAAGGTGTTTATAGGAAAATTGTCCCAACTACGATTATATAAAAAATGTTTTTAATTGGTTTCTTTACAATGATATCGCTTTTAGTTTCTTCAATCCCTCCATATTGTATTTATTGTCTTCGAGTTCAATAAGCGATGAAAATAAATTTTCTAATCCTTTTTGAGCGATATAAGATAAAGAAAATTTCTTGACAGATTTAAAAATTATGGAGTATGTATTGACTTTTTTCTTTTTTTCTTGTATTTTTAAGTATGAAATTTATCTATAATTTGGGGACCTATATGCAAGGGGATAAAACATTAAGTAAAAGAATTTTTGAGACATTTATTTTGTTTTTTTTAGTTTTTTCAATTTTTGGAACAGGCATATATTTTCTTTGTAAAAATAGGACAAAAGTTTATGCTGATAGTTCGATTAAAACCATCGACTATTATTCGACATCAAGGGCTGGTGAACTATTTTTAGCGGGATACACTTTTGAAAGTGAAGATTTAATTAAATCTGTTGAATATTATGACAGGATTTTTGCAGACAAAACAACACAGGAAATTTTAGAAAATTATACATTGGAACTTATGCAGCGTAAATTTGTTGATACAATAGGTTATGATAAATTAAAAAATGAGTTCCTAAGTGGTGAGGATAAACAAGAACGCCAACAAATGTTGAATTGGCTTATCAATGATAGCACTGCCTTAAAAGATTTTGTGACGGGCGGAATTCCAAATGGGGGCAACTATATAAATGCACTAAAAGTTTTGACAAGGTTATATAAGGAACATAGTGCAGATTTGAATGACACAACAAAATTATTTGCTCCAGAAACAGGCTCAACAAGAAATCGTGGAGATGTTTATCGCACAATGATGATTTCAATTGCTTTAAGCAATGCAAAAGATGTTTATGGCTGGGTAAACTCGTCAGATATTCTTGACCCAGTTGCAAGATATGAGGCATTTAAATATACTTATCTTGCAGATGACTATCATTTGAGATATGATATTTTTGAAAATCTCTGTGTTGAAGAAATGAGATATCTTATGAGTTCTCGTATCAATAGTGAGGAAATATATTGGCTTAATGCGTATGCAACAATAAAATATTTAGGAAATAATTCGGTTATTAAATACCCAAATGTTTATTCGCCACATTCACATATTAAATATGGCAGAGATTGGAACTATGAAGCAAAAGGATATTATAAAGAAGAAAATTTTGAAAATTACAATCAAAAGTATATGCTTGAACAATTTGGTGTTCACTTAACCACAACTCCTCGTTTATGGATGGCTATGGAAGGTAGTCAAATTTGCTGGGGAATCTCATATCTTGGCACAAATTTTGCTTCTGCATTTGGAGTTCCATCTCATTACATAAGGCAACCAGACCATGCAGCATTTTTTGTGTATAACAAAGATGCAAATGGGAAAACAATTTGGACAATTGATAACGATATTTTCGGGTGGACAAAATCATGGATGAATGAAGATACTGTTGGACATGGCAACAATCGTATGATGTGTGATTGGGGAACAATAGGCAGTGAGCAAGTTACAAATTATAACGGCACATATATTCTTTTAGCCACAACTGCGCTGGATAATCAAGAAAGTTATGAAAAAGCAGAACTCGTATTAAGTCTTAAAAGTGCAACTAACGAGGCAAAACAAGAAGAATTATTTAGATATGCTTTGTCTATAATGCCATATCACTTAGATGGGTGGTATGAGCTTATCAAATTATATATTAACACAAACAAAGACGATACAGAGTTAGCAAGTCTGGCGGAAGAAATTGCACAAAATATGTATTGTTTTCCGCTTCCTATGCATGAGTTAATTGCATTAATTGAAAAGGAATTAATAGTTCGCAATACTGACTCATCTATAATTCAACTTGCGAAAGTGAGAAATATAGACAACATGGCATTGCAAAAAGCCACAAATGTGGATAGTGATGAAGATGGAAAAAAACTAATTGCTCAAACAGGTCCTTGTGTTCAAGAAGCAAAATATCTTCTTGGTTTGGTCGAAGAAGAAAAACTTGCCACATTTGCCTTTGATGGAGAAAACAAAAATAAACTGGTATTTAATTCAAATTATTCCAATGTTAGGTATAAATATAGCATTGATGCTGGAGTAACTTGGAGTAACTCTCTCTTTACATCACAAGATAATATCACACACGAATTTACAGCAAGTGAGTTAGATAAAATATCAAGCACCGATGATATTTATATATGGCTTGAAGGGTGGGGAACGGTAATTGACCTTAAAAAAGCATTCAAAATTGATATTTTAGATGGCGTTAAAATCGCTAATTTAGAAGCGAATGATAACGAAAATAGATTTTTTGGAAATTTTACCAATGTTGAATTTTCGTTGGATATGGTCACATGGCAAGATTTGAGCGAAGAAAGTGTCTTTATGGATGAAAAAAAAGTTTATGTTCGCTATAAAAGATATGGACTAATATTAGAAGGAAGTGTCACGACATTTGAATTTACTAACAATTATAATTCAATAAGGAATTATATACCAATCTATTCACTACAATTATGTGACTACTCAAGCGAAGAGCCTTCTCGAAATGACTATGCAAAGTATGCTATTGACGGTAAACTATCCACCCGTTGGCACACAAAATGGAGTGGTGGTGACACTGATAGGTTTATTGTGGTAAAACTAGATAATAGCAAATATATTAGCGGATTAGATTACACTCCTGTTGGCGGAAATGGAACAATGCTTGCTTGCAATGTGTATGTAAGTCAAGATGGGGAAAATTGGACATTGGCAACAAGTGTAAATGGTTGGGGGAATAATAACACAAAGAAATCTTTAACTTTTGTGCCTGTTTATGGACAATATATCAAAGTTGTTGGAGCGAACACTGTTGGTGGCTTTTGTTCTGCGAGATTGCTAGAATTTTTTGAAGATACAACAATGAAAAACAAACAAATAACTGGGATAGGAATAGAAGATTTACCAAATCAAATAGTTTATGTAAAAGATCAAAAGATAAACTATAAAGGTTTGAAGGTAAAAATAAATTTTCAAGACAATACTTTTGCTATTATACCAAATGAATTATTGACATTAGAGAATATTATATTTACTCAAATTGGGACAAAAGAAATAACTATCAAGTATAATGAAATACATGTAACAAATTTTACAGTCAAAGTTATAGATGTTAGTGATAGTGTTGCCTTAGTCGGAGAAAATTATTATTTGTCACTTGACGATGCGATTAAAAGCATTGATGCTGTTGGGACAATTGAACTCTTAAAAGACATTGAGGTGTCTTCTGAATACAATATATCAAAGAAAATTACAATCAATGGGAACAATCATCTTTTGAAACGAAAAAGCGAGTTTTTATCTGCAATATTTATGGTAAAGGGTAGCGGAAGTTTGGTGCTTAAAGATTTAATAATTGATGGCGGAGCAATTTGGGATGGCGACATCAATTCTGTTTTAGGTCGTGGAATGGTAAATAACGGAATTTGTGCTACAAGTTCACTAATTAAAATGAGTGATAAATCGCAACTTGGATTGGAGGATTGTGTATTAAGGAATAATTTTAATAATTATTCTGCTAATGCACAAAATGCTGGTGGTGCAATCTTTTTGGGTGGACAAGCAAAAGCAACTTTGTCTAATACTACAATTCGAGATTGTTATTCATATACATTTGGTTCTGCAGTTTATATGCGAGATAATTCAAGTTTAATTATTGATAGTGGAGTTTTTTCAGGCAATAGTGGGACCACAAAAAACAACACATCGGTGTTTTGTGTTGACAATTCTTCGACTTGCTTAGTAAATGGTGGCACATTTGAAAACAATCTTGCAAATTTGAAGGGCGGCGTGTTTTGGGTTTCAAACGGAAAACTCGATATTAATGGTGGGAAATTTAGAAACAATTATGCAGTTGTTGGGTCGAGTATTTATTTGAACGGTAGCGCAAAAGTAAATATTGCAGATTTTGAGGAGATTGAAGAAGTTTACTTGCCAAGAGATAAAAAAATTTATATTGCAGGACCGCTTTTAAACAAAACATTAAATATTAAAATGGAAGATACTTCAAATGATACAATTGTTGCCATTTGTGAAGATGATGAATTGATATATAAAGTTCTAAAATCAATAAAAGTGACTGATAAACTTTTGTATGTCGATGGGAATAATATAAAAATTGGAGAAAAAACATCTGCAAAAGCAGTAATTAAGAATGGTGAAAAGGAAATTTATTTTTCAAACTTATTTCAAGCTATAAATTGCGCCGATAGTGGTGATAAAATAATTTTAAAAGATGATGTTGTGCTCAGTGAAGATATTTATATTGAAAAGTCGTTAATTATAGATCTTTCAAATTTTCAATTTGTTGGTGTTCAATACATTAAAACTCAAACATTGTGTAAGGTTTTTGCAGACAATTTAATAAAAATTCGCAACCATTTATACAATCAAGAAATTACATATACATGGAGTGAAGATAATTCAACATGTACCGCAATCGGTTATTGTGAATGTGGTGGGAAACATACAGAAACTGTTCAAACAAAAACAATAACACATCAAACAAATGAAGATAAAAAAATTTTAATTTATACTGCGGAATTTACTTACGAGAAATTTGTAAAACAAGAAAAGAATGTTACATTAGATTCGGTCAACAACTCGCAAGATTGGAAGAAAAAAGGTGCAGTTTTAATATTATCAATTGGTGTGGGTGGAATTGTTTTAATTGTGTTAGGAGTATTGTTTTTTTCTAAATTAAAAAAGAAAAAAAAGTCAAATAACAAACGCGTTTGAGTGTATGATAATATAATAAATTAGAATAAATTTAACTTAAATTTCAAAAAAAGGGGAGTTAGTTATAATTCTTCTTTTTTTATAAAAAAACTCAAGTATTACCTGAGTTTTGATATATTTTTGCGATGTTTAATTTTTTTCTTTTTTTGAATTTTTATGATAAGCAGAAAAGCTGAAAATATTAAAATCAATCCGACAACAACTGAAACTACTATTATAGAAATAATATATGGCTTAACTAGAATTATATCATCTGAATTATCATTGTTATTGTTATTTGAATTATCAGGATTTGCGTCAATAGGTTCTTTTTGCAGAGATATTGTCATAGTTGTATTTTTGTAGTTGTCTTTGTTTTCACCAACATAAATTGCAATTGCACTTGTTAAATTTTTAACTATTAAATTCGGATTTTTCCATAGCCAACCAGCAGGAAGGCTAATATCAGACAGAGTTGTTGCATTATTGGAAATTTTTATTTGACTATTAGGCTTTGTTGGAACATCAATTGGTAAAATTTCAAATTGCAGGGTTAGACTTCCAGTGTAATTTCCGATTCCGTTAATTTCAATTTCAGCGGTCCCGACATTTTTGTTGTTTTTATAGGAAATATTGTAGTCAATATCTTTAATCAGTGTTTGTGAATTTAAAGTTAAATTTACTTGTGGGTAAAGTTCTTGACCAGTAAAAGGAACAGGAGGAGTGTCGCTATGTTGAGCAATAGAAATATCAGTTTTATGTTCGATTTCTTTCTTTTCTTTTAAAACTGTGTAGGCTTTTATTCTTCCAGCATAACCTATACTATTCCAACCATAAGAAGATTTGTAATGTGTGTTTTCGCTTGAATTGAGAGAATATAAAATGTATGCACTTCCACCGCTATTACTACTAATGCTCACGACAACAGAATAATATGTGCCATTCTCAATTTTTGCTAAATTTTCTAGCATAATTGTGTGATATCCGCCATAATCTAATTTTCGCTCGCCAAAAGCGCTTAGCGTTCCGCTTTCGGGATTTTTTGGGTTGGTTAAATTTGTGTAAACTTGAACTTTACATGTTAAGTTATACCCATACGTTGCCACATTCACTGCTTTTATATATTCGTTATGAGTGTTATTACTTTTCTTTGCCATAAACACATTTGAAACGCATTTTGAATTACTTTCACTTCGCATTGGGGCATCAGATACATTATCGTAAAAATAGTTAAAGTCAAATTCAGATTTGCTTGCATATCTAAACCCACAAACATTGCCAACACTACTGTCATAAGAAAGATAAAAGTAAGGAAGGGAATTATAACTGTTTTTAATTATCCAACCACCATTTTGGCTTGCAATATTTGGTTGAAAATTATTTGATGGAATTGTGTCGTCCCACCCAACTATAGTCATAGCATGAGAAATTCCGTTACGTGTTTCGCCTTTTGTGTTATAGTAATTTACTTCTCGAGCATTATAATATGATCCCGTTACAGCACCATATTTAGCAATTGCCCGCTTTATTTCGCTTATCCTAGATAAACCGGTAGAGTATAAGTCGATTTGTTCTGCATCTAGCAGTCTATATAAACTGTTTTCATAGGCATCAGCTTTATGGGTAATATTCCCAGCCACTGGGGCACACCATTGGGATAACATCAAAAATGTGTTATAAGAACTTCCAGTTACATTCCATTTATCGTTTGAATAAACGCCGTCGGTATTATTAAGTGGATCTTTATCTCTATTGTGTGTTCTGTATGCAATTTGTGTTGGAGAAAAATGCAAAGTGTCTTTCGTGTTATTATCCAACTTGTCTTTTAAAATTGATGTTTCAGATGCACTTGCGGTTGCATAAGCCCAACAAATATCTGTGCTTTCTTGGTCAAGATTTGGCGTAACGATATCATAATCGCAACTGTTATACTTTTCTTTTTGTGCAATCTCATCTATGCTTAATGTTGTAAGAGTGGTCGTGTTTGATAATGTATCAGCAAAAACAATAACATGTTTAGGTATCATAGTAAAACATGTTAAAAGTAACATTAGCATTGCAAAAACAGCAAAAATCTTTGTTCTTGATTGGTTTAGATATTTTTTCATATCATGGTATTAATATATCATATTTTGTGGTTTAAAGCAAATAAGGTTGCTAAAAATCTTACTTTTAAAGAGAGTTTAAATGTTTATCAAGAAAAGACTGTGTTATGCTCACACTAATTGATTGTCAAAATTTTTTTGAATTTTTACTTGTATAAGAAAAAATTATTTTGTATAATTCCTTTAAGGAGAGTTTATGACAACGGAAGAATTATTAAAACTACCCGTAGGTGAATTGGTCGATATGGGTATATGTCCCACTTGTTTAAATAGAGAAACAAATGGTGGAGTTTATGGTAATGATAGCGAGTTGAGAATTTATGAAGATAAAGATATTGATTGTTTATTTGTTGCAAATCCGAGATCAAAAGGACACATGTCAATTATAAGTCAAACACATTATCACGACATGAGCGAGGCTCCTGACAAACTTAATGAAAAAATTGTAAGATTTGCAAAACAATTTATGATTGCTTTAAAACAAATTTATTGTTGTGAAAGGGTGTATGTTTGTACAATGTGTGATGGTGCAAATAATCATTATCACATACAACTTATTCCAAGATATAGAGATGAAAAGCGTGGCTCATCAAATTTTGTTAAACCAAGAACGAAATATGTTTTTGACCATGAAAGAACAGGTAAAATGAAAGAATATATAAATGAATATGTAAAAAAATCAAAAGAGTAAAAAATTTGAAAGACGGAGTAGATAATATTTCGTCTTTTTGTTACAGAAAACCACGGGATAGTCCCGTGGTTCAAAAGCAGTTTACTTTGATAAAGAAAAACCTCCTATGTTAAAATTAACTTGTAGTCTACATAAATTAAAATATTTGCTAAAAACACCATTAGAGTTTGTTATCACTTATAAAATTACCGTTTACACTAGTATCGTGAATAGCATACCTAGCCTTAATACTTCTAGTTATAACGATAGTATTGTTTAAACTTGTAGAATTGTAACTATCTTTTACAATTGTGCTTTCAGTACGAATTTCGTCAAAACCACCGTTTGTTTTTTGAGAGTTATTCATTAAATACGGCATTTCTTTTGAAGAATAAAGATAAATACCAAAACCGCCATTGTTGGTGGCCAAATTATCTTATATGTAGCACATATCAACCTTAAAAGATTGAATATCACAATACTCATTTTCAAAAACAAAGTTGTTTATAATAGAGTTAGAGTAAGATAAATCGTTGCCCAAATCGTCATTTACAAGCGAAAATGACTTTTTGAAAAGAAAATTGATCCTATAAAGTCAGTTAGAACTACAGTGCATACGAACAATAGGATACACGAAATTAAATTTTTAAGTGGCGAAAACCAAAACACGAAAGTAAATGCAAATATTTATAGAAATTGAAATACAAAAAGATGATGTTTATGTTATAATCAACATAAGGGGAAAGATATGTTAGAAAATGAAATTGTTTCAAGTGAATACAAATCTTTTGAAGATATAAAACGCAAACGAGATGATGGTAGTGAATATTGGCTTGCGAGAGAACTGCAAAAAGCAATAGAATATGCTAAATGGGGAAATTTTAGTAAAGTTAGTTTTTAAGTAAATTTGCGGAATCTATTAGTCCCTGTTCATATTGTTTTTTTAATTAATTAAACTAAATTTTCAAAAATGTGACAATTATTTAAATACAATTATACAGTTGTAAGTTATTTAATTAATTTTTCTTTAATTCCATTTAACCAATTTAATTTTGTAGAATCTTTTCCTCTTTGGGGAATATAGGTTAATTCATTTTTATTAATATTAAATATTTTTGAAACTATTTCTTGAGATAATCTACTATTGCAAATAATAATTGAATAATCATTAATCATATTTAATGTATTTTCATCAATGGAGTAATATTTAATTGCTGTATCATCATGACTATTTATTTTATCTTTATCTCTAATTACATATTTCATAGCATCAACAAAAGCTATTTTATTATCAGTTAAAATATTTTTAATATCAACAATTATTTTTTGTTTTTCACTTTCATTTTTTGAAGCATTTAGTTTTATTTTTAATTCTTTCAAATTAGAACCGACAACCTCATCAATATATCCGAAGATTTTATTTCTTGGGGCACAATAAAAGTAATCAAAGTTTTTGGGCGTAATTGTTCCAATAATTACCAATTTAGTATCAGAACACAGCACATTGTCAGCATTGTGACTTTCGTCAAAACATTCTAAATATTTATTTTTCAATTCAAACATTTTACTTTCTGTAATTTTCTGCATAATATTTCTCCTTTGTGATTTTGTTTTATACTAAAATTATATATATATTGTCTATATATTGTCAAACAAACTTTATTCTTTGTTTAAGTTTATTCATTAACTAATCTTTCTAACTCTTGCAAATTTTAACTATTGCAAAAGTGTCAAGTTCGCAATATTATAACAGATTATGTCTAGAGCTTAACTTAATATGTAATGAAAAAAAACAACAAGGAGAACAAGTTGAATATCTTTATTGGTATCCTGTATTAGTTGCATTGTTATTAATATTTAAGAAGACCAATAATATTTTATTAAAAAATATTATGGGAAAGAAAAATTAAGAGAGAATTACTATGCTAATGAAAGTATATCATTAAAAAATAGCAAATATGGGGAATTCTTGAATGATATTGAACAAACTGATATAAAAAAATTAATAGATTATCTTTTATCTGATGCTTACGGACAAGGAATAATGTTACATGTTATAAACACAATTGAACCAGTGAGAAAAATATCTATTGATGATTTGGCAATTTACATAAAATCAGATACTCAACGTGTTCAATCTTTAATCAATGATCCATTTAGTAAACTTGCTCAATATCCAGATATAATAAATAAATTAATTATAAAAATGAAAATCTTACAATAACAATAAAATCGTGTACCTAAATGTACCTAACGTAGTAGTTTTGGGCAGTTTTAGAGAGAATTAGACCGAAAGTTGGCAAGTTCAATTTTCGGTCTTTTTTTATGCGATTTTTGTGTACCTAAAATGACAATTTTGTGTACCTAATGTATTTTTTGAAGAGAGTCGTGCTCTAAAAATTTGCAAATAAAAAAATTGCTAAAAGCCTTTATTTATCGGCGTTTTAGCGACTTTTATTTAATGGAGCTGGTGACGGGAATCGGACCCGTGACCCCTGCCTTACCAACTTAAAAATATTTTTAAAAAACTTCAATCCTATCTCCTACAATTGCCTAAAATACTAGCAAAATCGCTAGTATTTTTCTTATTAGGTACATAACCATTTCAAACCTATGTACCTACATGTACCTACACGCACTTTTCTCAACATTTATGTCTTTTTAAACCTGTCTAAAATCGCCTAAAAATATCTAATACTTTGCTAGTGAAAGTTTGAAAGTTTTTCAGTGTGCTTATAAATTATCCCAAATTTATATGCTTTTTGAGAAACTGTATCATTGCAATGATATAAAATTTGTTGAAGCCAGTTAAGTTTATATCATTAAACTATGTGAATTGATTTTTTACAAAACCATATTTTCTCCAGAAAATGCACTTTTACTGCATTATTTGGAGAAAATATCGTGAAATTGGTTGATTTTCTCCAGATAATATTATATAATTGCATTATCTGGAGGGAATATATGATAGTCACAACTCAACAATTAAAAGAACAATATGCTAATTATTCAAATCCAATAGCAAAAATAAATAGAGATGTAATACAAGGAAAATTATTTCCTTTGGTTAAAGGAATTTATGAAACCAATCCAAATACTAATGGTTCAAGACTTGCACAATTTATTTATGGGCCATCTTATTTATCCTTTGATTATGTTTTGTATCAGCAAGGATTAATTCCCGAAGCGGTTTACAACACATTTACATGTGCAACCTACAATAAGAAAAAAATTAAGACATATACAAATAGTTTTGGAACTTTTATTTATAGAGATGTTCCTAAAGCGGTATTTAGTTTGGGAGTCCTTGCTTTTCAAGATGAAGAATATTCATATCAAATGGCAACAGCAGAAAAAGCGCTTTGCGATAAACTTTATACTATATCTCCCGTGAAAACTATTAAAGATTTAGAAAGATTGCTATTTGAAGATTTAAGAATAGATGAAGACAAGTTTAACGAATTAAACAAGCAAGACATTTTAAAACTTGCGCCACTATATCACTCAACAAACTTAAATTTACTTGTAAAATTTATTAAAGGAGAAAAGTAAAATGCAACAAGTATTAAGCCAGATGTTATCAAAATATCAAATTAACAATATCGAAGATAAGAAGAATGCCATAAAAGAAATTGTTCAAGAAATCGTTCTTTGTGGACTATCTCGTGGTGGATTTTTTAAAGAAGCAGCATTTTATGGTGGAACTGCACTAAGAATATTTTATGGATTGGATAGATTTAGTGAAGATTTAGATTTTTCATTAATAACACAAAATCCAGATTTTGATTTAACCAAATATTTTCAATATATTGAAAACGAGACAAAATCACTTGGCTTAAATTTCAATGTGACAGAGAAAATTAAATCTGTTGATTCCAATATAAAATCTGCATTCTTAAAGGGTAACACAAAAGAACATATTTTATCTTTCTATGAAGATAGTGAAGATTCTAAATTTATCAATAAAGAAGAAGCTATACGAATTAAGTTTGAAGTGGACATTAACCCACCAACTGGTGCAACTTATGAAACCAAGTTTGGACTGTTGCCTTCTCCTTATCAAGTAAGATTATACGATTTGCAATCATTATTTGCAGGTAAAATTCATGCTTGCCTTTGCAGGAATTGGAAATCAAGAGTGAAAGGTAGAGATTTTTACGATTATATTTTCTTTTTGTCAATCGGTGCAAAAGTGAATTTGGAAAATTTGAAAGCAAAGTTGGTTCAGTCAAAGTTTATTAATGAAAATTATGATTTAACTATTGATAATTTAAAAGCATTACTAAACGAAAGATTTGAAAATCTAGATATAGAGCAAGCAAAACAAGATGTTTTGCCTTTCATAAAAGATAAAACAAAACTTGATTTGTGGAGTAAAGAATTTTTTATTGAGATAACAAAAAAATTACAGTCAGTTTAAAATTAGAGGTTTTTATGAAATATTTTGTATCTGGCGACATTCATGGATTTTATGATGAATGGCAGTCAGCATTAAAAGAAAAAGGATTTGATATAAGCAATCCTGAACACAAAATAATTCTTTGTGGCGACTTGTTCGATAGAGGAAACCAACCAAAAGAAATTATAGATTTTGTTCTAAAACACAAAGATAAAGTAATTCTTATTCGTGGCAATCACGAAGACTTGATGGAACAAATGATTGAAAGAAATTCAAGTGATTATGGCGACATTTGTAATGGAACAGCACAAACAATTGTTGATTTGTATCCAGAGTGGCAAATAAGTGAATTTGACCTTAAAAAGATACCAAAAGAAACTAGACTCCAAGAAGTTCTAGATATGTGTATTGATTACTACGAAACAAAACATTACATATTCGTTCACGGCTGGATACCAATTATTGAAAATTGCTATTTGTATGATAGTGATTGGCGAACAGCAAGAAAAGAACGTTGGGAAAAGGCTCGCTGGATAAACCCAGTAGAAATGTATAGATATGAAATCTACGAACCAAACAAAACAATAGTTTGTGGACATTGGCATTGTTCTGCATTATGGCACGAACAAAATCCAGACGAATACGAAGAATTTGGAGATAAGGCCAATTTTGAACCTTTCATAACAAAAAATATGATAGCCATAGACGCTTGCACTACCTATTCACATAAAGTGAATGTGGTTGTGTTGGAAGATTAAGAAAAATTTTAATTATTATATATAAATTATAATAATTATGTGTTATAATGATTGAAAATAGGAGATAATTATGGCATCTATAATAGATAATAAAAACAAAACAATGCTGGAATCTTTGAAAAATTCTTTAAAACAAGCTGAAAGTGTAGATATATTAACAGCATTCTTCTATTTTTCTGGATTTAATGCACTTGCTGATGAATTAAAAGACAAGAAGATTAGAATTTTGGTTGGCAATACTATTGATCCGAATGCAATACAAGATTTATGTAATGCGGTAAAAGATAGTCCAGATGAGTTGTTGGAAACATATGCTGTTAGAGGTTACAGTAAATTAAATAATTCACAAAAGAAAAACTCTTATGTGGAAAGTTTTATAAACTTATTTAATAAATCTGCATTATCAGAAGAATTTGACTCTACCGATAGCCAACAAGTTTTTAAAATGTTTTTGAGTAAAATTAAGGATGGTTCTCTTGAAATAAGATTAACTGCAACTCAAAATCATGCTAAGGCATATATTCTAACTAATAAGCCAGAATATTCTTGCTTTGGCGACCAGAAGGGTGTTGTGTTTACAGGTTCATCTAACTTTACATACAATGGATTGCTTGGACAAGGCGAGATGAATGAAAGATTTAGCGACAACAGTAAATATGAAGAATATATGGGAAGTTTTGAGCAGTTATGGAACGATAGTAAATCTATCGATATTTGCATTAAAGATGGGAATAAAGAATTTGAAAATGAACTTAAAAAGAAATTATGGGTCTTTGCTCAACCAAGTCCATACCATATCTTCATTCGTATTTTATTTGAACTTTATAACTCATTAGACAAAAGTAATATTATTGCTCCAACAGAGATAACCAATGGCAAGTTCTCTAATTTAAAATATCAATTAGATGCTATTAAATATGGTGTTGATTGTATTAACAAAAATAATGGTGTAATTGTTGCCGATGTCGTTGGTCTTGGTAAATCTGTTATTGCTTCTGCAATTGCTTATAACTTAAATTTGAGGAAAACGGTTATTATTGCTCCACCACACCTTGTTGACCAATGGAATGAATATCAACAAGACTTTGGACTGCGTGGTGTAAAAGTTTGTAGTAGCGGTAGAATGGAAGAATTGTATAGACAGTATGCTACTGACCCAGACCCTATTTTATACATAATTGATGAAGCTCATAGATATAGAAACGAATTAAGCGATAGCTATCAATGGTTGCACCAATTAACACGTTCTAATGCAGAAAACAAAGTCATTCTTTTAACTGCTACGCCATATAACAATAGACCACAAGATTTATTTGCTTTGATTAAGTTATTCCAAACTCCAAGTAGGTCAACTTTAAATTCTGTTGATAACTTAGGCGTAAGATTTCATGAATTAATTGCTAAATATAATAAGTTAGAAAAAGAAGGTAAGAAAAATCTTACAGCAGCAATAAAGAAAGAATTAGATAAATTAAGTGAAGAACTAAGAATATTAATAGACCCTGTAATTGTTAGACGTTCTAGACTTGATTTGCAGGAAGTTAAAGAATATGCAGAAGATTTAAAAATGCAAAACATTCAATTTCCTGAAGTTGTAGGCCCAGAACTTGTTGAATATGATTTAGGAGAAATTAGGCAATTATATTTATCTACATTAGATAAACTAAGTAATCAATTTATCTGTGCCAGATATAATCCATCTGCTTACTTGATTAATCCACAAGAATTTAATAAAAAGTATGGTGAATTGTTCGGTGAAATGAACATTCAGTTATTCCAAGGCAACCTTGCTAAATTTATTAAAAGATTACTTGTTATGCGTTTCGAAAGTTCTAAAGCAGCATTTAAATCAACATTGACAAGTTTATTTAGTTCTTATGAAAACATTAAAAAATGGTGGGCTAAAGGATATGTCCCAATTAAGAAAAGTGGATATTTATCAGACCCAAACGATGACGAAATAATGGAAACCCTTGAAGAAATCAATAGCATAGATAATGAACCAATCGATGTGGATAAAATCAAGAAAAAAGCTATTCCAATCCCTAGAGAATTGTTTAAAGAAGATTTTATTCATGCAATTGAAAGTGATATTGATTTACTTAAAGGAATTTATCATGAATGGTTTGCTACTGAAGAAGTTGGTGAAGACCCAAAATACAATGAAATCAGCAGAAAAATAAATTATCTATTAAAAGAAAATAAAAATCGTAAAATTGTTATTTTCTCTACTTTTGCGGATACTGCAGAATATGTAAAACAGCGTCTTGAAGATGATAATTATAGAGTTCTAATATATACTGGTGGTTCATCTAAGATTGATAGAAATATTGTAAAACAAAATTTTGATGCTTCTTATAAACAAGGTGAACAATTGAATGATTACGATATAATTGTTGCTACAGATGCTTTGAGTGAAGGTTTCAACCTGAATAGAGCTGGTGTTATTATCAACTATGATATTCCATACAATCCAACAAGAGTTGTTCAAAGAATTGGTCGTATCAATCGTATTAACAGAAAGATGTTCGATAAAATATTTATATTTAATCTTTTTCCAACAGACATTGGTGAACAGAATACACTAATCAAAGGTATTTCTACTTTAAAAATGTTTTTGATAAACAATATTGTTGGTAGCGATACAAGAACATTGACACCTGATGAAACTTTACAAAGTTATTTCAAATCTCAATATGATGAAGCGAATGCTGAAAACAATGAGAAAAGTTGGGATAATGATTTTAAAAATATTTATAATTCAATCAAACACAACACAACATTCATAGATGAAACTCTTAAAATTCCTGAAAGAGCAAGAATTGTAAGAAAAAATCAGCCAGAACCATGTGCAATATCTTTTGCAAAAAGAGGAAATACTGCATTATTTGCTATTGCTCACCCTTATGAAAACAGAGCAGAAATAGTTGCCCCTGAAAGAGTTTTAAGACTTTTTAAAGCTAAGCAAGACGAACCGAGCTATGAGTATGATGAAAATCTAGATAAAAAATTTGCAATATTACGTGACGAAATAAGAAAGCCTTATCCTAAAATTCGTTTAGATAAAAGAAAAGGCACGGCAATAGACAATTTGGAACAATTAAAAGTGGTTTGTCCAAGTGAAAAGGATTATTTATCTGATTTGCTTGATGTTATTAAAACATATGATGATTTGAGTGATGGCGAATTAAAGTATTTATCAAAATTAACTATAAGAAAAAATAATATAAAAGAAATAATTGATGATTTGAAATCGAAAATACCTGTCCATTATATTGTTCAAATAAAAGAAAAAGTTGAAAGTATAGACGCACAATCAGAAATTATTATGTTTACGGAGGATTTAAGAAATGATATCAATTAAAGATGCTGAAGAAATATTAAAACATGAATATCATTTAGACAATTTCATTTACTTAGTAAATGAACTCTTGTTACCTGATTTTGCAAATTCTAAACATGATGTGCACTTTAATAATGGAATATTTCAATCCGTAAAACAACTTGGAGAATCTTCTCTTTGCAATTTAACTGTTTTCGAAGTATATTTAAAAGAGGGTTCAAAAAACAAAAGAGTTGCAATTACTCAAGAAATGTTTAAAATTTTGAGAAGTTTTCGCATAGATAATGCTTTAGTTTCTTTTGTAAATCCTGATGAAATGAATTATCGTATTTCCTTGTTAACGAGTAAATATGAATATGACGGAAATAAAATTGTCAGAGTTTTGTCTAATCCTAGAAGATTTTCTTATAGTTTGGGTTTTGGAACTAAAACTAAGACAGCCTATAAATTTTTAATTGAAAAAGGAAAAGTAAATAATCTTGAAGAATTAATTGAAAGATTTTCGGTTGAAGTAGTTAATAAACAATTTTATAATGAAATCGCACTGTGTTATAGTAAATTAGTTGGTGGTGAAAGAGATGGTAAAAAATTTGATAAACAACTTAATTTGCATGGAGTGATTGATCAGAAAAAATATGCAGAATTTGCTGTTAGACTTATAGGAAGGATAACATTTTGTTGGTTTTTAAAAGAAAAAAAGAGTGAAAACGGAATTCCTTTAATTCCAGAAAAGTACTTAACAATTGATGAAATTAATAATCAAGACAATTATTATCACAAGATACTAGAACCATTATTTTTTGAGTTGTTAAATACAAAACAAGAAAAACGTAAAGACAAATATATTGGCAATGAATATAAACAAATTCCTTATTTGAATGGTGGCTTGTTTAGCCCCCACAATGATGATTTATATAGATACGATAAACTCACTCAATGTGGTCAATACGGACTCGTAACAATTCCAAATGATTGGTTTAAACAATTTTATGAAGTATTAAATCAGTATAACTTTACCGTTGATGAAAATACTTCATATGATATTGAATTATCTATTGATCCTGAAATGCTTGGCAGAATTTTTGAAAATTTACTCGCAGAGATTAACCCTGAGACTGGAGAAAACGCAAAAAAGAGCACTGGCAGTTTTTATACGCCAAGAGATATTGTTGATTATATGGTTGATACAAGCCTTTGTGAATATTTAAAAAAGGAGTCTGGTATTGACCAATTAAGGTTAAAAGCATTAATCAGTTATGGTAAGGAAGATGACACTATTGCAACCTTTGATTTATCTGAAAAGAAGAGAATAATAAATGCTTTATATAATGTTACCATATTAGATCCTGCTTGTGGTTCTGGAGCCTTCCCTATTGGCATGCTTCAAAAAATTGTTTATATATTACAAGAAGTTGACCCAAATGCAGATTTGTGGTTCGACAAAGCAACTGAAAATGTAAGCATCCTATTGAAAAAAGAATTTGAAAAGAAATTTAATGATGGGTCATTAAATTACATAAGAAAATTGAGTGTAATTCAGAATTCAATTTTTGGTATAGATATTCAACCAATAGCTGTTGAAATTTCAAGATTAAGATGTTTCCTATCATTGGTAATTGAAGAAAAAGTAAAAGATGAAGAATATAACCGAGGCATTAACCCACTCCCAAATTTGGATTTTAAATTTATTATAGCTAATTCATTAATTGGCCTTGAGGAAAATTCACAAATGTCCTTATTTGAAAATGAAGATCATATTAATCGTTTAAAAGCAGTTAGAGATGAATATTTTAATGCTGAAAGTGATCGCAGGACGGAATTGAAATTAGAATTTAAAGACATTCAGCAAGATATGCTTTTGAATACAATTGCAAATTACCAAAAGCAAGCTTCTGTTAGATACCAACAATTATCTTCTTGGAAACCATTTGAAAATGAATCCACGAATTGGTTTGATGCAGACTGGATGTTTGGCGTAAAAGATGGTTTCGATATTGTTATAGGGAATCCACCATATTTAGAGGCAAGGAATAGTAATTTTCCGGATTGGGAAAAGGATATTTTACAAAAACAACTAAAACAAAGATATGGCAAAAAGTTTGATTTAATTACACGTGGTTCAGATTTGTTAATTTATTTCTATGAATTAAGTTTGCGAATGATAAAACCAGACGGAATAAATGCATTTATTACTCAAAATTCTTGGTTGGACACTGAATATGGTGCTAAATTTCAACAATTTTTGTTAAATATGACGAATGTGTTGGCAATTATTGATAGTGATTTCAAAGCTTTTGAATCGGCAAATATTAATACAGTAATAACTTTTTTTGAAGGAAACAAGGGCTGCAAAAAAGATGTGGTTTTTGCCCGTTGCCATAAAAGTTTTATAGACTATCATTTCCCAGTAGAAAATAATTCCAATGAAATAAATGAAGATGCTACAATAAAGAAATTTAGTAAAGATAGTGATTTGATAACAAATAATAAATGGGGATTTTTGTTTAATTCAGATATTGAATTTCTAAATTTAATGCAATCCCTAAACAAAGTCGGTAAAAAAGAGAATGAAGTTAATTGGTTAAAGATAGGACAAGGTCTTAATATAACCAAAGACTATGTAATCACAGACATCCCAAAATTTATAACTAAAGAAAATTTAATACCATATCTAAACGTTGATGAAAGTGGTTTTTATGATTGGAAGACAACTAAAACATATATATTGTCTAATGAAAAACTAAGTGGAGAACAAGTTAAACAAATTAATCAAAATGGGATTAAAGTTTTTGACGAAATTAAAACAAAAAGAAACAAGCCTAGTTTAATTTTACCACGAGGTGTTGGAGGAAAACATTTCTGCTCAATTAATTCAAACAAAGGATATTCTGCTAGTTGTGTAGATATATATTTAAATCAAGACAAATATCTACCAAACTTATGGATATTTATGAATTCTACATTATTTTGGTTGATAAGAGAGATGTCTGGAAGAAAAAGCCTTGGTGGAGGAATGTTAAAAGCGGAAGCTGTGGATTTAAAACAATTTCCTATATATTTTGAATTTAATAATGTTGAAGAGATAAAAAAATTAATGATAGAAACTTCAGATATAAAAGTATTAAATGCTACCGAAGAGTTAGAAACAGATCATCATAAAAGGATTGATGCATTTCTTTTCAAGGAACTTGAGATTTCTCATGAAATGCAAAATTATATAATTAACAAATTTGTAGAAAAATTTAATGATAGAGTTAATAAATCAAAAACAAAATAGTATGGAGGATTTTAAATGAGTAATGGAATAAGATTTGAACAAGGATATTTGTTTAGAAATCATAAAAATATCACATCTATTCCTGATATTGCTTTAACAGAGTTTATTTCAAATTCATGGGATGCTGGAGCCTATAATGTTGATATTAGAATCCCATATGAAATAGGACAAACAATTTCTATTGAAGACGATGGGACTGGAATGACTGATGAAGAATTTCGTGCTAGATGGATGACTTTAAACTATAATCGCAGAAAACAACAAGGTGATAATGTAGTATTCCCAAATGCTGACGACAAAACAATTCGCAAACCTTATGGAAGAAACGGAATTGGTAGACATGGTATGCTTTGTTTCTCAGATTATTATTTTGTTGAAACTTGGAAAGATGGTATATTAAATAAATATAAAATCGAAATAAGTGAAGGAGATGCTCCATATAAAATTACGGAGCATCAAATAAGCGAGAAAAAAGGACATGGTACAAAAATAAGTACTGAAATTAGCAGACATGTACCTGATTTTGAACAAATTAAGGAAATTTTATCCGTACGATTTTTGTATGACCCACAATTTTCAGTAAAACTTAATGGAAATCAAATAGATTTGATGGAGCATAAAGGAATTGTTTATCAAGAAGAAATAACATTGTTAAATAAATACAATTTAAAAATTATAATGATTGACTCAACAAAAACAGCAATTAAAAATCAGCAACATGGACTTGCTTTTTGGGTTAGTAATCGTTTAGTCGGTAGTCCATCTTGGTCTTATAATAATATTCAATTTATAGATGGTAGGTTAAGATTAGCTAAAAAATACACAATTGTTATAAAATCGGATGATATAGAAGAATTCATTTTGCCAGATTGGTCAGGATTTTATAATAATGATACTACTAATAACTTTTTTGATAGATTAGAACCATATATCAATAAATTGATTAAAATGATTATGAAAGACCAAATTGAATCCGTACAATATGATATTATTAAAGGTGTACGTGATGAAGTTGAAGGTTTAAGTATT
Organism: uncultured Clostridia bacterium; assembly: GCA_934747965.1. GTDB lineage: Bacteria > Bacillota > Clostridia > Christensenellales > UBA1242 > UBA7868. The sequence continues at coordinate 94,867 of CAKVHI010000001.1, read as the reverse complement.
TCTGGCAAACGTGACATATCTAAATTTCTTGAAGAAATTACTGAACAAAATCCAGTCATAAATCCGGAATTTTTGAAACTTGCAGTTGAAACTTTTGCAAAAATTGAAAAATCAAAAAACGGAGAAAGACTTCTTCAACAATTAAATTCGATGGAAGAAGATTCTTTAAACAAATTATCGGATATACTTAATGAATGGACGATTGAGGATATTGCAACTGTTTTAGATGAAATTGATAAAAGAATTGTTGTAATTGAGACACTTGAAAGATTAGGAGAAGATAAAACTATAGATGAGTTACATACTATCCACCCAATTATTTTAAATTCAAGATGGCTATTTGGTGCCGAGTTTGATTCTCCAATGTTTACATCAAATAAAACACTTTCAACGGTTGTGAAAGAATTGTTTAAAGATGAAGATTATGATTTAACCGAAATAGAAAATTCTAAAAAGAGACCTGATATTGTTTGTTTAAAAAAATATTCATTAAAAGCAGTGTGTTCTGATAAAATGGACAGTGATGCTAAATTAATGAAACCAGATCAAATCCTAATAATTGAAGTTAAACGTGGAGGGTTTGAAATTACTCCAGAAGAAGTTGCACAAGTAGAATATTATGTTAGACAAATTAAAAAAAGTGCAGTATTACATAAAGATGCAGAAATTACAGCTTATGTTGTCGGCAATACACTTGGAGATATCGATGCTAAAAAAGAAACATCAAGTGGTCGGATTTTCGCTGTAACATTTGGCCAATTAATAGAGACATCTAGAAACAGATTATTTAAATTAAGAGATTCTTTAAGAGAACATTATGATAATATAAGTACTGAAAATATAATTGATAGAGCTTTAAAAGAACCTCATCAATTAGAAATGAAATCTAATTAAATAGCAAACACTCAATTTTAAACGATTGAGTGTTTTTATAATTTTATGCTAAAACCCCAATGCTTTTGATTAATTTATGGTATAATGAATTTAGAGGTATCAATATGGGAGAAAAAGAAATCAAAGAAGAAAGTTTAGAAAGAAAAATTAGAAGACATGAAGTTAATTTTTCTACTATCCAAGGTGGGCAAAGTCAAGACTATTTGGAAAGATATTTAAACGAACATTCATTGCATGAAAATATGGATATTGTTGACCAAATGGTGGCAAAGATAGATAAACAAATTTTGAAAGAAAGCTTGGCAAAATTGCAAGGACAAGACAAGTTGATTTTGTGTCAATATCTTTCCGGTATAAAACAAAATCTTATTGCTAAAAATTTTAATATTAGCTCAAGTGCAATAAATCAAAGGCTTGAAAAAATTATATACAATTATCGAACAATACTATGTAACAACGAAATATTTTCTCAATCTTCCTTTTATGATAAATTTCAATCTGAAGCTGAATATCTGTTTAATGCCTATTTGCGAGAAGTAAGACAAAAAGGAATGCTTTCTATTGACTTAAATGAAGTTAAAAATCTTATAAAAGAAATAAGAAAAGCAATAACCCACAGCATTATGACCAAATCAAATATGAGCATTAGAGAACAATTATCCAAACAAATAGATTATTCTAACCTTGATGATAATTGGATAAAACAAACAAATAAAACCTTTGCTGATTATGGCATTGAAGCACATTTTGAAAACTTAAAGAACTTTAAAGGAAATGTTGTGCAAGTCTTAAAAATGGTAGATAATTTTATTACTGATTTGGAAGGAAAAGGCAATCAATTAATAATAAAATAAAAAAAATAAAAAATTTATAAATTTTTCAAAAAAGATACTTAATTTTTCACTTTAAAATGTCCTTATATATGTAGGAGCTAAATATATTAGCAAAGAACTGTCAAAAGATAGTTCTTTTTCTTTGCTCCCGCAATATCTCTAACAAAGAAAAAATAATGCAATTTTTTCAAGTCAGCAACCTAAACACACTTTTATATCTAACAAAGAAAAATGAGTTCGTCCCCACTCTTAAATGAGTTCGTCCCCACTCTTATATATAATAATAAAAATATATATTTTCTTGTTTTGTTAGATAAAGAAAGAAAATTTAATAAAGAAAGAAAACTGGTTTGCAGAACTACAAGATTGTTTTTTTCTTATTAAAAATTTAGTAGAAAGAGATAAAACGAAATATTGCCTATTACCCCGATAGGTATTTTTTCGTGTAAGTAAATTCAAACAAAAGGAGGATTTTAAAAATGTAAAAGCAAACAAAAACAATCATTGCCCCTTTAATTAGAAATAGAAAGAGATGTAGAAAGACTAGAAAATAATTAGGAGGCTAAAATGGCTAGAATTAAAACAAAAGATTTGAAAACTCAATATATGATTAGAGTTTACAGTCAAGATGAGTATGAGATTTTTAAGCGAGCGCTTGAAAAGTTTAAGGACAAGTTTGATAGCCTAAATGACGCTATAAAATATTTTGCTTTGCTTGGTGCTGACAAAATGCTTGGAGATAATGTACTCAACCAAAGCATAAATTTCAGCGAGATTAGAAAAAGTTTGCAAGAGATAAACGACAAACTCACAACCATATCTGCAAACCAAAAAATGGACTTTGTGGATACTAATGCAAATGTGAGAATAAATCAAGCACTGCTTAATTTAATCACTAAACTACTCAACAAACAAAGCCCTATAAATCTAAACGCTTACTCGCAAGGATGGAAATATGAACCACTAGATGAAAATGGAATTGACACCGAACGAGATAGGATTTTAAGGGAGCTAATAGATGTTAGATAAAGTTCCAAATGTGGTTTACAAACAAGAGTTCTTTTTGCCTAACTACAAAGACAAAACCAATCAAGACAAGCGAAATTATTACTCATCTAACAAGTATGACGACTACCTAAAATATGTTGCTACTGGCATTAAAGATTTGGAAAAATTGGACTTTGTTGAGTATTCAAACAACAGCACAAAGTCTAGTGGAATCTTTAACCAAAATGGACTTATGAGCAAAGAACAAATTGCAGATTTTAGAAAGAATTTAAGAGAAACTAAATCGGTTATTTGGTCCGGCATTATTTCCTTTGAAGAAAACTTTGGCAAGAAATGGTGTGGCTGTTATGAACAAGCTTACGAACTTGTAAAAAGCGAACTGCCAAGATATTTCAAACGGGCTGGACTAAATCCCGACAATATAGAGTGGTTTGCTGGACTACACGAGAATACTGACAATAGACATATTCATTTGTTGTTTTTTGAGAAAGAACCACAGCGAATGAAAAACAAAGAAAAGCATTTTTCTCGTGGCTATATTTCAAACAATGCAATGGATTTTTTGAAAGCCAATATTGAACTCTCTGCAACCGATTTTAAGGCTCGTGAGAAAGAAATAAGGTTAAGACTAACTAAGAGTGTTAAAGGGCGATTAAACGATGTTTCTGGGCTTAAATTAAAGCAAATGCTACTAGATTTAGCAAATCAATTTCCAGAGTAAGGACACACATTTTACGACTGCGATAATATGCAAAAAATCAAACCAAATATTGACAACATTTCAAACTATATTATCTCCCATAATGTTGATATTAGTATTTACAAAAATGATTTTGATGACCTTGTGGAAGAAAAACAAAAATTGGTAGATAGTTACTGCAAGCGAAATGGCGCCCCAAAACCACAACAAAATCTGAGTGAAAAATATACAAAAGACTTGTATCGCAGGCTTGGGAATTTGGTGATTGAAAGTGCTAAAAGTTTGAAAGGTCAAGAGATTGAAAGATTAAAACTTAACGCAAAATATGTAGTCCAAAAGCGAATGCAAAAAGACAAACTTTGGAAAGAACTTGAACATTGTATGTACCTAAATTCAAAGTGTGAATACGAAGCAATTAAGTGTTTTCAGGACTATATGAGAAAGCTGGAAGAAATGCGAATTAAAACACTCATTGATGAAGGCTATTTATCTAGTGATTTTGAGATGTAGAATAGCATTTTAGGTAGATATTTAGTATAGAGCATAAGCGAGAAACAATTACTAAATTTAGTGCGTAAAAGCCCGATAAAATCGGCACTTTTAACTGATACACTTAAATTTACTATGTTTACTCGTCATTTTTGGAAGCTGTTGGGATACCCAACACTTCTTACTGGCAACAAAGTTGCTACTTCTATTACGCTCGATGCGAATAGATTTTAATAAATTTAGATTTAGAAAGAGATAAAAAATATGTTTTAGAAAGGAGTTAAATTTAAACTATGAAAGGAAAATTAAACTATGAATTTAAACAATACAAATCTAAATTTAAACAACTTAATACAATCGGAAGTTGACCGAATTTCAACTAAATACAACAAAGATTTTTTGGATTGCGAAGACCTTATCAAAATTACTGGACTTGGCAGAGATAATGTTAGGAACTTGCTTAGAAGCAAATCTTTCCCAACAACCAAAGTTGGCAAACGACAAGTTGTGAGTGTGCTAAATTTTGTTACTTGGCTCACACTAAACAACAACCAAAGCGAGGTGCAAAATGGCTAGAAAGAAAGTTGTAAGCAAAACTCGCAGAGCCAACAACGAAGGCTCAATATTTCAAAGAAGCGATGGTCGTTGGGGCGGAGCCTTAACTATGGGCTATGATGAAAACGGCAAGATTATTAGAAAAACAATTTATGGAAAAACACAAGCTGAAGTTGCTAAAAAATTATCTGAAATAAGTGGTAGAGTTAAAAGCAATTCTTACGGACTTGTTGAAAATAGCAACCTTGAAAAAATGATGTTTGAATATCTTATGACATTCAAAAAAAGCACTGTAAGTCCACGAACTTTTGAAGGTAATATTAGAAACTTTAAGTTGCATATTGTTCCACATATCGGCAAAATGAAAGTCTATGAAATTGACAATTACACAATTCAAAAATTCGTAAATATTCTTTTAGACCAAGGTTATAGCGTGGACACCATAAAGAAGTGTAAACATTTATTAAATCAATTTTTTGAGTATTCCATTGAAAATAAATGGATATACACCAACCCAACTTTGAAAGTAAAGGTTAAAGGCAAAAGAAATGTCTATGAAGAAGATGGTGATGAAAGATATAAAGCCTTGCCACCTGAAATAAGAGATAAATTTTTAGATGCATTAAATAAAGATGAAGCAAACTTTATCAAACCACTTTGCATTACTTTAATGTTTGCTGGGCTTCGTATTGGTGAAGCTCTGTCACTTAAATGGAAAAACATTGACTTTGCAAATAAGACAATAAAAATTGAAAGAGCAATTACTCAAACTTTAAAGTTTGATGAGCAAGGCAATGTTAAAGACCGCACAACTGTTATTGGTGACACGAAAACTGCTTGTAGTGTTAGAGATATTCCTGTTACGGATATTGTCCTAGAAACCTTAAAACGATGGAAAGAAAAACAAAGTAAAAGACAAGAAACTAATCCAAATGTAACAGCAATTTTAACTGCACCGACTTCATTTGTATTTGCTAATGATAATGGAAGTTATAGAACTTATTATGGCACAAGGGTAATCTTTGATAGGTTTAAACGAAGAAACGGACTAAATAAATACCACATTCACTTTCACGGACTTCGTCATACTTTCTCAAATATGCTTTTTGAAATGAATGAAAACCCGAAAGTAATTCAACAACTTTTAGGACACCGTGATGTGAAAACTACAATCACTGTCTACAACTCGGTTAATAGTGAATATGTAAGAGAAGCCACCGATAGATTAAACACCAAAATCCAAGAGCATGAACAAGAGCGAGAAGTTGAACAAGAAATTGATGATGAATTATCTGATGAAGAAATAGAACGCCAAATTCGTGAACTTGAAAAATTGCAAGAACGCAAACGCAGAAGAAAAGAAAAAGATTTTGAGATGTAAATAATTTGACAGCAATTGCACCAAAAATTGACAGCAAATATTTTTTTACCTAAAAAATTTTGTTAAAAAATGAGAAAAAAAATCGCCAAAACCCTAGGAAAATAAAGGGTTTTAGCGATTTTTAATAAGTGGAGCTACTGACGGGAATCGGACCCGTGACCCCTGCCTTACCAAGGCAGTGCTCTACCGCTGAGCCACAGTAGCATATCTATAAAAATAGGCTAATTTATAAAGTTTTTAAGTCGGTAATTTTAGGCATTTCAAATCTTACCAAGGTGGTGCTCTACCGCTGAGCCACACCAGCAGATTTATTAGATAGTCTTTTAGATTGAGTTTAATTTTGTTGTTTGGCTGAGTAAATTTTTATTAGTTTGTGTGTTTTACATATTAATGTGCAAAATTTACTGTTAAAATTGTATTAAGTTTAAAACGAAAATAGTATAAATGAAAAATTGAATATTGTCAAACTTTTTTTATAATTCACAAATATTAATTTATGTTTGTGTTAAAATTGAAAAAACTTTGCTTTGCTTTGTTTTTGTTGCTAATTCTGGCATAAATTTTTATGTTTCCGTGTTAGATATTTTTGTGAAGTTGTTTTTGATAAGATAAAATATAATTAAAAAAACTCTTTTAAGAGATTTTTTTAAATTTAATCTTATTTTTAAATATAAAGTCTGCAATTTGTGTTGCAGTTTTACCTGTGCTTGCTTCAATGTCTTGTTTTTGCCAAAGTTCAGAAGGGTATTTTGTTAAACTTTTGCGATATTAAAGGATGAACCGTCTAGTTTTATCAAATTTGCAAATTTTTGGTTTTCTTCAAGTTCTTTTTAGAATTATTGTGGATAGAATTTCAAAATAAAGACTTAAAAAAGTCAAAGAAATATCTTTGACTAAAATATAATTTATGAAATTTTTATGACCGTCAGAGTGGCTCCCGGTCCACCATTTGCTTCAATTTTTGTGGCATTCATGATAACGGGAATGAGAGAAATAGAGTTATTTTGCGACAAATTCATTACGAATTGTCCGCTAGAGGTTGAAGATTCGCTTAAAGGTCGTGCTGTGTTTTGGTCTATTTCTCCGTCAATCGCAAGAGCAATTCCGTCTGTTCCAGCTGCGTTTGTTGCTCGATTTACATAAAAAGTTACAAGATATGTTCCACTTTCGGGAATAGTTATTGATGTGTTATCAATTTTAAGTCCATTGTTTGTTAAAGTTTTTAACATCGAAATCGGAGTGCCTGTTGAAATATTTTGGCTTGCCATATTAAGAATTGTAGCATTCAAATTAGAAATCTTGCCCGCTTCACCTGTGGCTCCAGTTTCGCCTTTAATTCCAGCAGGACCAGTTGCTCCAACAGGACCCGTAGGTCCAGTTGGACCCATGGGACCAGTTGGACCAATTAAGCCTTGTTCGCCCGTGGCGCCTGTTTCACCTTTTGGACCGGTTGGACCCATAGGGCCAATTTTCCCGTCAATTCCACTATCTCCGCAAGGACCAGTTGCCCCGCAAGGACCAGTTGGACCAGTCGGACCTGTTGGACCGGTTAGTTTCAAATTATGCTTGTCGCTTTTAACAAACTTTCCAAAATGTAAAAAATCAGAAATGTCGCAATAATTATTTTTAGGCATAAAAAACTCCTTATATCATAATATTTTTTGAAATAAAATTTTGTGATAATATGGAAACATAAATAATTAAAAGTTATATTCATAAAATAAAATTGTGAGAGAGATTTTTTTGTGTGATTTGAATAATTTTTATGCTAGTTGTGAAACTGCAAGAGATGAAACATTAAAGAATAAACCCGTTGCAGTAAGCGGAAGTGTGGAGGACCGAAAGGGCGTTGTTATTGCTTGCAATTATATGGCAAAAGATTATGGAGTTAAAGTTGGAGATATTGTTTTTGAAGCAAAACAGAAATGCCCCAAAATTATTATTAAAGAATGCAACTTTGAACTTTATAATTATTATTCAAAAAAAGTTAGAGAAATTTATTTGAAATATACCGATAAAGTAGAGCCATTTTCAATAGATGAGTGCTATTTAGATGTTACTAATTCAAAAATTTTTGGGTCAAGTGTTTGCATTGCTGAAAAAATAAAAAACGAAGTTAAGCAAAAATTAAATTTAACTTTGTCTATTGGCATAAGTTTTAACAAAACATTTGCAAAAATTGCAAGTGAGTTTAAAAAACCAGATGCAATAAGCGTGGTTACTGAATCGAATTTTAAACAAAAAATTTGGAAACTTGATGTTTCAAAAATGATAGGGGTGGGAAAGCGCCTAGAAATTAGATTGAAAAAATGTAATATTAACACAATAGGAGATTTGGCAAATATAGATGAAGAATTTATTAATAAGTTGCTTGGAAAGATTGGCAGAGATTTGAAGGCCTACGCCAGTGGTCTTGATAAACGAGAAGTTGAATTGTATTCTAATTATATAAAACCAAAAAGTGTAGGCAATAGCACAACTTTTTATAAAGATTTGTCAAAAAAGCAAGATTTAGAATTGGGTTTTTCTATTTTGGCTGAAAGTATCGTTAAAAGAATGATAAAGTATAATCTTAATGAAGCAAAAACTTTAAAGGTATATGCAAAGTATAAAGATTTAACAAAATTTTCTAAACAAGTTAGTTTTGAATATCCAACTCGAAATTCTGTTGTGATTGAAAACAAGGCACTAAAAACATTTTATGAATTTTTCCCACAATATCCAGTAAGGCAATTAGGACTAAAAGTTTCAAATTTTGATTCGGGAATTTTGACATCATCAATTTTCAAAACAAAGCAGGAAAAAGATGATGTAGACAAAGTAGTTTACGAAATTAATAAAAAAATGAACAAAAAAGCACTATTTAAGGCAAATAATTTGTTAGATCCAAAAATAGCAACAAGTTTTGATAAACCGGGTTTAGAAAAAAAAGATGAATAAAAAAACTTATAGAAAATCTATAAGTTAAATTCTTTTAAGGCGATTATAACCCGATACTTCTTCGCTATGATTAAAGCAAGCTTTATTCATAAAGTTTTTACAATTCAGAATGATTGGCTAGATAACTTTATATCTTTGATTTTTATTAACAATAAACATTAACTAATAAAAGGATAAGAAATAAGCATAAACCTTGTTCTTTCTTAAACAATAACCCAAACAATACTTAATAATAAAATCTAAATTGAGGGAAAAGTTTTATATTTCAATAAAACAATTTAGATTTGCTCTGTCAATAGCAACTTGCAATTTTCCGATTTTTAAATAAATCTCTTTTTGGTCTTGCTTTGCTTTTTCTGGGTCATAAGTGCATTCAGTATATTCCAAAACGCCATTTGCTGTTATTCTTCTTGTAAGTTTGTTTCTGCCCGCAAGTTGAGAAACAATATTATACTCATTGTTTAGTTGTGCCAAATAAATTAATGCTTCGCCGATTGTAATGTTGAAATCATCTATTATATATGTGCTGTTTGCAACGGCAAGTGCGTGTTTAATATCCCTGATTTTTTTGTTTATAGTTGCAATTTCACTTCGGGTTAACTCATAATCATAATTTACTTTTGTCTTTTCTTCGCCTTCCTTGTAAGAAATTGCTGTGTTATAGGTTTCATTTAATTTTATATTAGACAAATCTGCCTCTAAACTTTTTATCATTTTCATTGCTTCTGAATTACAAATTCTCATTTTTCACCTCTTACATATATTTTTATTAATTCAAATAATTTTTTATTAATAAGTTTACTAAAATCTTTTTAAAGTTTATTTACCTAAAAATTTGTGAGTTAGATTTAAAAACACTCTTAAAGGTAAAAGCCTGTAAGCAAAATAGAAAAATTTATATTTAAAGCCAACAATTTTCATAGGCTTTGGATTTTTTTTGTAAGTTTGCTTTAAAATAACTTTAGCAACATATTCGGTTGGCATACGCTTTTCTTCGGTGTGTTTTAATGTTTCGGCAGCAGAAGAGATTGTTGTGCCATATCTTTCGTTTGTACTTAAATTTCTAACACGATTTTTATTAAAATTGCTTTTAGTTTGACCCGGACAAATTGTGATAACTTTTATATTGCTTTTTTTAAGTTCCATATATTCTGTAAAACTTAAACTAGACAAAGCCGATTTGCTTGCACAATAAAAGCCTCTGTATGCTATTGGGAAAAGTGCACATACCGAGCTTATGTTCACAATTCTGGCCCCACTTCTCATAAGAGGAAGGGCATATTTATAGCACAAAAATGCACCCATAAAATTAACATTCATAATATTTTCGACAGTTGATGAATTTTCAAGTTCAACAGCACCACTAATTCCAAAGCCAGCATTGTTAATCAAAATGTCAATATTTTTATATTTTTTTTGAATTTCTTTAAAACATGAAATTATCATTTCTTCTTTGGTAACATCACATTCATAAAAATTTTCAAGATTTGAATCATTTGTTCTTGCAAGACAAATTGGAATATCGCCCTTTTCTTTATACATATTGTATAGGCATAATCCAATTCCACTTGAAGCCCCAGTTATAACAACTATTTTATTCATAACATATTCCTTTCTTTATATTTTTATAAAGTTTAACATATTTTGATTAATTTAAAAAACAATTTTAAACAATTTCAAAAGAATAAAATTTAAAATCATAAAAATGCTTTCAAAATTTCAAAAAAAGTTTTATATTTATATCATGTTATGTAATATTTGTCCAAGAAATTGTAACGCAGACAGAAACAAAAATATTGGATTTTGTGGTCAAAAGACACTTAAAATTCAAAAAGCAATGGTGCATAGGTTTGAAGAGCCAATAATATGTGAAAAAAACGGCAGTGGTGCCATATTTTTTAGTGGATGCAACCTAAAATGCTTGTTTTGTCAAAATTATCAATTAAGCCACCAAGGGAAAGGTGTAGAAATTTCTGTTATAGATTTGGTTGAGATTATCAAAAAACTTGAAAGCAAAGGTGTGAATAATATAAATTTTGTAACACCAACGCATTATACTGACAAGATTATTGAAGCGTTAAAAATTTATAAGCCTAAAATTCCCGTTGTGTGGAACACAAGCGGTTATGAAAAACCTGAAACTATTGAAAGACTGAAAGGCTATGTTGATATTTTTTTGTTTGACCTAAAATATTATTCTTCTAGTTTATCAAAAGAATATTCAGGGGCAGAAGATTATTTTGAATTTGCCAAAAAAAGTTTAAAAAAGGCAAGAGAAATTGTTCCAAAAGATGTTATAGAAAATGGGATAATGAAAAAGGGTATAATAATTAGGCATCTTGTGCTTCCAAAAGAGAGTGCAGATTCATGCAAAATTTTGGATGAAATTTATAATATGCTTGGAAATAGTGCAATTATTAGTTTGCTTAATCAATACACTCCTTGTTACAAAGCCAAACAACATGAGATTTTAAAAAATAAAGTTAAAGACATTGAATATAAACGCGTTGTTTGCTATGCACTAAAACTTGGATTTTTCAACGCTTATGTTCAAGAAAAATCTTCACAAACTGAAGAATATATCCCTAATTTTGAAGAAGAGTTTGTTTTGGAAAATTTTTTAAAAAGCTAACTTAACAATTTTAATGTCTTTAATTTTTAAAAATAAAAATTTTTGTTTGACAAAGATTTTTTTGTGTGCTAATATTATTATGTTATGATTAAACAAAACTACTATTATTACTATAATTTTTAATTCTAGCATTTGGTAGAAGTTTTTTGTTTTTTATGCCTTCTACCAAGAAGGCTTTTTTGTTAAAAATTTTTATTTAAAAATTGTCTTGTTAAACTTGAATTTAATTTTGTTAAATAAAATGGTAATAAAAATAGATTGTAAAGGAGTTTGTATGGATAGGAAAGATTTGTTTAGGGTTTTAAATGAAAGGGGATACATTTATCAAGCAACTAATTTGGAAGAAATTGAAAAGATGCTGACTAACGGAATTATAACGGCGTATGTAGGTATAGATCCAACTGCCGATAGTTTGCATATAGGGCATTGCTTTCCATTAATTATTGCAAGATACTTGCAAGAAGCAGGTCATAAAGTTATTGTTGTTTTGGGTGGTGCAACTGCAAAAATAGGCGACCCAAGCGGTAAAGCTACGATGAGAAAAATGGTTACTGATGAATTTGTTAATAATAACTATGACGCAATTAAAAAAATTATTGGAAGATTTGTTGACCTGGAAGGTGAAAACAAAGCAATAATTGTTAATAATGCTGAATGGTTTAGGGGATATGATTATGTAAGTTTTATGCGTGATATTGGTGTTCATTTTAATGTAAGCAAAATGCTTGCCAGTGAAGCATATCAAAAACGAATTCAAGACGGCGGGCTAACATTCTTTGAAATGGGCTATATGCTTATGCAAGCGTATGATTTTGCATATCTTAACAAAACTTACGGTTGCACACTTGAGTTTGGAGGGTCTGACCAGTGGGGAAACATTGTTGCAGGAAAGGAATTAACTCGAAAACTAAACTTTAAAAAAGGCGTGGTTGAAAAACCACTTGAAGGTTTTACTCATCCACTTCTTACAAATTACGAAGGTGTAAAAATGGGTAAAACAGAAAAAGGTGCTTTGTGGGTAGACCCAAACAAAACAACTCCTTTTGAATTTTATCAATATTTTTATAATGTTGATGATCGTGATGTTGAAAAAACAATGAAACTTTTAACTCGACTTTCGATTGATGAGATTAAAAAATATTTGTCAGGCGACATTCGAGAGGCAAAAAAAGTTATGGCTTATGAAATAACAAAACTTGTTCATGGAAAAGATGAGGCGGACAAAGCGTTAGAGATGTCTAACAACATATTTAGTAATGCAAATTTTGAAAATATGCCAAAAATTGAACTTAAAATTGAAAATGACATAAATATTGTTGACTTGCTTTTTGATGCAAAATTGTTTGCAAGCAAAGGCGAAGCAAGACGCATGATAGAACAAGGTGGAATAACGGTTGATGATGAAAAAATAACTGATTTTAAGAAAATTTTAAGCAAAAAAGATGAATATATAATCAAAAAAGGTAAAAAAACATATTTAAAAATCGAAAATAAATAATTAATTATAAAGCAAAGAATATGAAGATTAAACTTATAACAAAAAAAAGGAGTTATACATTTCGTAAAACTCCTTTTTGCTTAATTAAATTATTAAAGTTTTTGAGCAGTTTAAAAATTAAAAAGTGCTTAAATCTTTTATCTTTTTAGTAGTCTTTAGCACAAATTATTATCCAAAACAAAATCATCTAAGTTTGCAAAAAATCTAATAAATTCATCAAGAGCAGCGATTATGCTAAAGTTAAATTCATATTCCTTGAAAATAGTTTCGTTATCTAACTGAATATCATAAAAGCGATTACCACTTTTTATAAACAAGTCGTAGTAATAACTTGCAACATTATTAAACCTATTAAAATTATCACCCGTGTCGGTTATAACATACCCCTTTTCAGTTGGCTTTATAATTAATTCTACACAATTCCAATTCATATACAAACAAACAGGGAGTGTAATGGTTACATGGTCATCATCTGACTTTATGCTAAGAATTTCAAGTTGCTTTAAAATGTCTTGTATAGTTTTCATAAAATTTTTCTCCTGTTTATGCTTTATGATTAAAACCATTTTTTTAATTTTTGTAAAAGTGAGTTTTAATAACTTTTTTAAAAGTGATTTTGCTTTATTTATTAGTTTTTTAGCAAGAAATTTTTAAAAATCTAAAATTATTTTCTGTTTACTAAATTATCAATATTGTTTTTATAAAAGTTTAAGGTGTGTTTAAAATTTTTTTCAAAATCTGTTTGTCTAAAACCAAGTTTTTTTATTTTATCACAATTTATTTTGTACCTTTCATCGTCTAAAGGTCTTGAGTTTTCAAGTTTTATTAATTTATTGCTTATATTTTCATCAACATTTTCGTTGCAATAGTTAATAATTTTTTCAATCATATCAAGGTTAGTAAACTCGTCATCAGAACAAATATTGTAAATTTCGCCCACATTTCCATTTTTCAAAACAAGGTTAATTGCATTAACATTGTCTTTAACATAAAGCCAATTTCTTTTGTGAAGCCTGCTGTTTTTGTATAGCGAAATTTTCGATTTTTGATAGCAACTTAAAAAGGTTTTTGGAATTAATTTTTCTTTATGTTGATAACTTCCAAAATTATTTGAACTTCGAGTGATGATGGCAGGGAAGTCAAAGTTAAAAACAAAATTTTTAACAAGCATTTCAGCCGATGCTTTAGTTGTTGCGTAAGGAGAAGTTGGATTGACTTCGTCTGTTTCAAAAAACTCGTTATCTTGTTTGTTAGGTCCATAAACTTCATCTGTTGAAATTTGAATAAAACGCTTATTTTTTTTGTTTTTCCAATATTTTTGAGATATGCTGAGCAAATTTGCTGTTCCCAAAACATTAGTTTTAACAAAAGTGTAAAAATTGTTATAACTGTTATCCACATGACTTTCAGCTGCGAAATTTAAAACATAATCTATGTCATATTTTTTAAAAATAGATTCAACTAATTCTTCATCACAAATATCGCCCAAAACAAACTTATAATTTTTGTTAAACAAAAATCTGTCGATATTGCTTGAGTATGTCTGTTTGTCTAGGTTTATAACAAAATTTTTCTTGTCCTCAATAATGCTATCAATGTAGTGGCTTCCAATAAATCCTAATCCACCTGTAACTAAATATGTAATCATATTAAGATTATATATTGTAATTTTATTTTTTGCAACTTAAAAATCATATTTTAGCAAAACGAATACGATGACATAATTTAACATGCTTTTCGATCAAAAAGTCAAAATTAATTTTTTTCTTCATTTTTTGTGCTTTCATTTTCGTTTTCGCCATCGCTTAAATTCAAATTTTCTATTTTTGGTATTGTTTTTTTAACTTTATTTCTCTTTGTAATTTTATTGTTAATTTTGTCAACAAATTTTTCTATTTTGCCCTGATATTTTATGCTTAAAACAAACAAAGTTACTAGCAAAATCAGAATAAAAGCCCAAGCTATTAAATAATACCCTTCATACGGAAGAAGTGTTCCGCTTCCAAGATAACAAATGCAGAAAATTCCTATTGGTCTTGTGATTAGGTTGGTTATCGTAAAAAATTTCCAACTCATGTTTGTAACGCCCGCCGCCATGCATAAGATGTCATCAGGAAAGGCAGGGAAAAGCATCATCAAAAAAAAGGCATATTTTCCATTCGTTAATTTTTTGGTCCATTTTTGTGCATCTTCTTTTCCAACTGTCCAAATTAAAATACGCTTTCCAAATTTTCGTCCAAGCCAAAAAGCAAACAAACTTCCAAGCAGAATTGAAACGAAACTTAAAATGAATGTGATTAATGGTCCAAAAATTATAGCGCCAGCAACCGTTGTTAAAAATGCTGGTATTGGAAGAATTGTTACTTGCAAAAATTGAATTATAACAAAAACAATCAAACTAAAATTTCCGCCAGACAAAATCAGTTTTTTTATGTCTTCCAAGCTTTCAAGTTTATCTAGTGTTCCGGTAAATTTTAGGGCTAAATAGATTCCTAAAATAATCATGGAAAAAACTAAACAAACAATTATAAATCTTAATATCTTACCTTTTTTTGTGGTGTTGTCAAGTGTTACAAAACTTTCAATTTCAATGTTTTTGCCTTGTTTCACATTAGTTTCGTTTAATTTTGCAAGATTTTCTTCTTTTTTTATTTCGATTTGTTCAAGTTTGTTTATATTTTTAAATTCTTTGTTTTTAACATCCTCTTCCTTTTTTAAAATCTCATCTTTGTTTGTCATAATATAATCTATTTTATGAATAATTATTTTTAATATTCTTTTATTTGTCTATATATAATCATAACATAGTTATCAATTTTTCACAAACAAACATTATGAATTAACTAAAAAAACTTATTCTTTTCACTTTCCAATAATTTTTAATTAACAATTTTAATTTTTAAAACATAAAAGTTTTTATGATAGAAAAAGAATTTGAAAATTATCTTAAAAGTATTGGTGTTCAAATTTTAGATCCAAATTCAACAATAATAGACAAAACTTGCAAAATTGGTAAAAATACAATAATTTATCCTAACAACACCATATTAGGAAATACAGTTATAGGTCAAAATTGCGTTTTGGAAGGAAATAATTTTATAAAAGATTGCAAAATTTCCGAAAACAACAAAATCAGTTTTAGTTATCTTGTTAATTCATCAGTAGGCTCTTTCAATCAAATAGGACCGTTTTCAAGACTCAGAGAGGCTGAAATTCTGAATGATACAAAAATAGGGAATTTTGTTGAAATTAAAAAAAGTTTGATAAAAAATGGCGTAAAAGCGTGTCATTTGGCTTATATTGGTGACAGCGAAATTGGCGAAAAAACAAATATTGGTTGTGGTGTGATTTTTTGTAACTATAATGGTAAAGAAAAATTTAAAACAACTGTTGGCAAAAATTGTTTCATCGGCAGTAATTCTAATTTGATTGCACCCGTGAGTGTTGGAGACAATTCATTTATTGCTGCAGGGACTACAGTCGACAAAAACATTGAAGCAAACAAATTTGTGATTAGCAAAAGAGAACTTAAAATCAAAGATGATGAAAAAAAGATTCATATAAAGAAGGAAGATAAATAAGTGGTCTATTTTGGAACAGACGGAATTAGAGGAGTTGTTGGAAAAGACTTAACAACAGAACTTGCTTTTAAATGCGGTTTAGCATTAACAAAAATTAAAGAAAACCCTAAAATTTTAATATGCAAAGATACACGACCAAGCAACGACCTTATTTTGTTTTCTCTTGTGAGTGGTGCGATTTCAAATGGCGGAATTGTTGATGACATTGGCATTGCTCCAACAAGTGTGGTTTCTTGCTTGGTTTCAAAACTAGGTTATGATTATGGCGTTGTTATCTCGGCTTCACATAATCCTAAAGAATATAACGGAATTAAAATCTTTAACGAAAAAGGAGAAAAGATTAGCGAAAGCACTGAACAAGAAATAGAAAGTTATATTTTGGGTGCCAGTAGTGTTGCAAATTTTAGTTTGGGGCGTTACAGATTTAAAGAAAATTTGCAAAAAAAATATGTTGACCACATTATTAGCAATGTTGATGTTAGACTCAATGGCCTCAAGGTTGTTCTTGATTTGGCAAATGGTGCAAGTTTTTGTTTGGCACCAAAAATTTTTTCTAAACTGGGTGCCGAAGTTGTTGCAATAAACAACTGTAAAAATGGAGAAATTAACGAAAATTGTGGAAGTTTGCATCTTGATGGCTTGAAAAAGATAGTCTTAGCCGAGAATGCAAATTTGGGGCTTGCTTTTGATGGAGATGCTGACAGAGTTTTGTGTGTTGATGAAAATGGAAACGTTTTGGACGGCGATGCGATTGTTTATATTCTTACAAATTCTTTTAAAAAGCAAAATTTGCTTAAAAATAATATTGTTGTTGGAACAACACAAACAAACTTGAAAATAGAGAAAAAACTTAAGCAAAAGGGTATAAATTTTGTGCGTTGTGATGTTGGGGATAAGTTTGTTATTGAAACACTTAACAAGCTTGGTGGTGTTTTGGGTGGAGAGCAAAGTGGTCATATAATTATAAAAAACATTTTACCAACAGGAGACGGCATTTTGGCAGGAATAAAAATAATGGAAGTTATGAAAAAAGAAAACAAAACCTTAAAAGAACTTTTTAATGTAACTTTGATGCCTCAACTTGCAACAAACTTAGAAGTTAAAGATAAACTTAGAATTAAAAACAGTGAAGAATTAAATAACTTAGTAAACAAACTTAAGCAAAATTTTGATGGAAGAATTATTGTAAGGATGAGTGGAACGGAAAATAAGATTAGAATTTTGGTTGAAGGAGAAAGCAAATTACAATTAAAATATATAACAAGTGAAATTGTAAAATTAATAAATAAAATTAATATTTAGTTTGAAAATAATTGTTAAAATGATATAATAAAATGATGCAAAACGAATATAATCAAAAAGATAGTGCAATTTCTTTTATGCTAGCATTGTTTTTGCCGAACATTTTGGCAATTTTTTTCATAATTATTTTGTCATTTTTTATTAAACCAACCGAACTTGAAAATTCAATGGCTTACAAAATTGTTGCAACACTTATAAGTCAAATTTCTTTTTTAATAATTTATTTAGCAATAACAAAGCATAAAAAAATGACTTTTAAGTCAATAAAACATAAGAGTTTAAATTTCAAGCAAATTATAATTTTGCTTTTAATTTCTTTTTGTTGCTTGTTTTTGATAAGCCCAATAATAAATGTTTACGACAGTTTTTTATTAACTCTTGGCATAAAACAACAGACCTTGCCACTAGACATATCAAATCCTTTAAATTTTGTTTATTTGTTGTTTGCTATGGGGATTTTTGCTCCGATAACTGAAGAACTTTTATTTAGAGGTTTAATCCTAGACGGCCTTAAAGAAAAAGGAGAAACAAAAGCTGTTTTGGTTTCAAGTTTGATGTTCATGCTTATGCATTTAAGTTTGCATCAAACAATTTATCAATTTATTCTTGGAATTATTATGGCTTTTATAGTCATTTACACTCAAAGCATTTTTGCAAGTATTTTTGTTCATTTTGTTAATAATAGTGTTGTGCTTATCATAAATTATATTAATCCACTATTATTTGATTATAAATACTTGTCTTTAAACTATATCATTTTGGCTGTAACATTGCTTTTGTTTGGGCTTTTTATGATTTTTTATCTTTTAAAATGGCTAAAAAGTGCTAGTTGTAAATCTCATAAAACAGAAACAATAAACGCAAAACAGTCAAATCTTTACAAACAAAATGAAAGCAAAAACATTAGTTTTGAAAATCAAAATGAAATCAAAACTTGGCAAAAAAATAATGGCTTAAAAAAAATAAATTGGCTTTTAATTAGCCTTGTTTGTGGTGTTTTGTTGTGGGTTTTAAATGTAATTTTTCAATTTTAGGTGAATATGCAAAAACAATCAAATTTTTTTAGAATAACCTTAATATATTTTATTTCTCTTGTACTTTTTGTTGGTATAAGAATTATTTTTGGACTTGGTTTTTTGAGTGGTCTTGGCGAAATTTGGCAAGAATTGATTTCAACTTTTTTGATTCAAGTGGTTGTTATGTTTTTGGTGCCTTTTTTGTTTTACATGCTTATGTTTAAGAAAAAGCCTAAAGAAACTTTTTCTAACTTAGGATACAAAAAAATTAATGGAAAAGTTATTTTGTTGTGTGTTCTTATTGGCCTAATTGCATTTTTATTAAACATCGTTGTAAGCTCAGTTTTTAATGGAATTATTCATGCATTTGGCTATAAATCATCAAGCGGAAATACTTCTCAAGATTATTCACTATTAAGTTTTTTTGTTAATATTGTTTGTGTTGCAATTTTGCCCGCTTTGTGTGAAGAGTTTATTCATCGTGGACTTTTAATGCGTGGGCTTTTTAACAGCATAAGTGTGAAGCACGCATTGATTATAAGCTCGATATGCTTTGGACTTATGCACCTTAACATTGTTCAAGTTTTTTATGCGTCAATTTTGGGGTTATTAATCGGTTTTGTTTCTATTGTTGGAAAAAGCATTTGGCCAGCAGTTATAATTCATTTTGTGAACAACTTTGTTAATGTATACTTATCTTTTGCGTCAAACAATAATTGGTTTTTAGGAAATTTTTATGATGCAATTTCAAACTTTATTTCAAACAATTTCATAATCAGTTTGTTGTTTATAATTGTAGGCATTTGTGTTTTATTGTTCTTACTTGCAAGATTAATCATGAAATTGTTGAAATTAACAAGTTTTGAAAGCTTCAAAAATGTTATTTTAAAATTAAAAGGAAAATTAAATAAAAATATTGTCAACTATGAGTCGGGCGAAGAAGTGAATGAGATGCACTATATTGGCGATGTAGAGCCTATTATTCTTGAAAATATTATTGAACCAAAAAATTTGACTGAATTGTTTTTGCAAGACATTTATCCAAAAGAAAAACTTGCTTTGCTTGATAAAATATTTCTGATTGCAAGTTTGTTTTTGGGAACTATCATAACCATTTTTACATTCATTTGGGGTGTTTTATGATGACTATAAATTTGATTTGTGTGGGAAACATCAAAGAAAGTTTTTTTAGGGATGCTTTGAAAGAATATTCCAAAAGATTGCAAGCATTTTGTAATTTTAATATTATTGAACTTAAAGAATTTAATTTTGCAAGCCCAACAAAAAGTGAGATAGAAAAAATTAAAACCGAAGAAGGAAAGTTAATTATTTCAAAACTAAAAAAGAATAATGTTTTGCTTTCAATAAATGCGAAAGAATATTCAAGTGAAGAATTAGCTGAGTTTATAAAAAACAAACAAGTTAATGGAATAAGTGAATTAAATTTTGTTATCGGCGGAAGTTATGGTGTAAGTCGAGAGGTTGAAGAAAAATGCGAATATAAAATTTCTTTTTCAAAATTAACTTTTCCTCATCAACTTATGAGAGTTATTTTTTCTGAACAAATTTACAGAGCATTTACAATATTAAACAACAAGGGATATCACAAATAATGACAAAAGAAGATTTTATGGATGTTTGTTTAAAGTTAGCAAAAAAGGCATACAAACAAGATGAAGTGCCAGTTGGAGCAATAATTGTTAAGGATAACAAAATTATTGCAAAAGCGTTTAACAGAAAAGAGAAAAAACATTGTGCTGTTTATCATGCTGAAATTATTGCAATAAAAAAAGCGTCAAAAAAATTAAAAACTTGGAATTTATCCGGGCTTTCTATATATGTTACAAAACAACCTTGTTTGATGTGTTATGGGGCAATCTTGTCAAGCAGAATTGATGCGATATATTTTGGGGCATACGACAAAAAGTATGGCATGCAAGTTGAAAATTATGAAAAATTAAATGAAAAAGGTTTTAATTCAAAATGCTATGTTGAAGGAGGTATAAAAGAAAAAGAATGTTCGCTTCTTTTGACAAATTTTTTTAAAGACAAACGCTAACCGTTTGACTTTTTTTTATTATGTTTTATAATAAGTATTATTAACTGTTTAATTTCAAATTTTTTATCAGTTTATGTGATTTTAAATAAAAATTTTTAGGGGGAATTATGATAGACTTTATAGAAACAGAAACTACTGAGAAAGAAAAAACAAATGATATGGTTTCCAAAATTTTGGGCGAACTTAGTTTGGAAGAAGATTATAACAACATTTTAGTTTTAATTTTAAAACCTTCTTATGAAAAAGATTATTCTAGTTTGGAAATGTTTGCTGTTAAAGGCATAGATTATATTAAAAATGCTTGCGTAAATTTTGAAACCAAAATAGTTGATATTGATTCAAAAGATGATATTATAAATGTTATAAAACATAATTTAAACAATAAAAAATATGTTTTGACTTTGTTTTCAGATACGCCATTATTAACAAAAAAAACTGTGCATGAAATTATTGATTATTTTTTAATTAAAAAACTTTGCAGTTTGAAATTTAATCGTGGGTTTATGTTTGAAACTGATTATTTAAAAAAAACGGAGAAGATTTATAATCCTTTGGAGCAAAACTTCTTTGAAGAAGACTTTTTTAAGGTTTTTGACTTAAAAAGTTTTTCGGTTGCACTAAAAATTTTAAAGAGCAGGATAATAAGTTATCATCAATCAAAAGGTGTTGTGTTTTTAGACCCAGATTCTTGTGCTGTTGATGCTGTTGTTAATATAGAAAGTGGGGTAATTGTTGGCGAGAATGTAAAAATTTGTGGAAAAAGTGTTGTTAAAGAAAACTGCAAATTAAATTCTTGTTGCCTAAATAAAGTTATCTTAGAAAAGAATGTTTGCGTTGAAAACAGCATAATCAAAAACAGTGTTATTCTTGAAAACTGTGTGATTGAAGATTACAGTGTTATAAAAAATCAAACAATCAAAGAAAATAAAATGATTTCAAATGAAAAAATTGTTTAGGAGGCTGTATGCTTTTAATTTTTGGACTTGGTAATTTTGGAAAAGAATATGAATCTACTTATCACAACATGGGGTTTATGTGCCTAGATAGATTTTTTGAAAAAAAAGGCTTGATGATGAACAAAACAAAATATAACGGAAATTTTTGTGAAACAAATATTGACGGGCAAAAAGTTATTTTTGTTAAACCAACAACATTTATGAATAACAGTGGCACTTGTGTTAAAAATTTTATTAATAAATTTGGCGCTAAGATTGAAGACATTTTGGTTATTTATGATGACTATGATTTGCCTATCGGCGAAATAAGATTTCGCAAAATGGGAAGTAGTGGAACGCATAACGGAATGAGAGATATTGTTAGGATGATAAACAGTGAGAATTTTAAAAGGCTTAGAATTGGAATTAAAGATAAAAATAGTAATGTCCCGTTAATAAATTATGTTTTAAGCAAATGTAAAAAACAAAACTTTGATGAAGTTTTTGAAAAAGCCTGCAACTTTTTGGATGAATTTATTTCAAAAAATGGGCAAGTTGATAATGTAAGTTTATGATAAATGTTTTAGAGAAATTAAATAAAGAAAGTAAGTATGTCGATTTAGTAAATAATGTTTTGAGCAATAAAGATTGCTCTTGTTTTGGTTTAAATTTTAATGAAATCTCATTTTTGCTTAAAATGATTAACAAGCAAAAAATTTTGGTTGTTTCTTCCATAGACCTTGCTTACAAATATTCGGCTCAACTTGAAAGCCTAAATCTTAAAACATATGTTTTAGTATCAAAAATTGAAAACTATTCTTTCAGTTATTTTCAAGATGAAGAAGATATGCGTAACCTAACAAAGGCTCTTTTTTTGCTTAACGAAAAACAAATTGATGTTTTGATTGTTTTAGGCAAAGTTTTGATGCAAAAGGTTATAAACAAAAATGAGTTTTCAAAACTTTATTTAACACTTAATGTTAATACAGAAATTGATTTTGAAAAGTTTAAACAAAGTTTGCTAAATTCGGGATATGAAAGAGTTGATGAACTTGAAAAATCAGGGCAATTTACGATTAGGGGGGACATAATAAGTGTTTATGCTGTAAATTATAAAAATCCACTAAGAATAAGTTTTTTTGACAATTTGATTGAAAAAATATCGCAATTTTCGATTGACACTTATGATGAATTAAAAAAAGAAGAAAGTATTACGATTTGTCCATGCAATTTTTATTATGAAAGCGACAAAGTTGAAAGTAAAATAAAAGAAACAATTTTGGATGAAATTAAAAACTCGTCTAACGAAAAGAAAGAAAATTTGAACAATTTGCTCTCAGAAATTGAAAACCGTCCGAAAGTCAAGATAAACTCTAATTTTATTCTTCCTTTTTTGGATGGCTTCGATAGCTCAATTTTAGATTATCTTGATGACGGTGTTGTTATATTTTTAGAACCTAAACTTTTGTTAGACAACATTAATGATGAATATGTGAATTTTTTGTCAACGACTTCTTCTCTTATTTTTGAAGGAAGGATTTTGCCTGAGCACCGAGATTGCGTTGTTAAAAAAGAAAATGTTTTTAAAGCAAATTGCACTCAACTTGCTTTTTTGAACTTAAACACAAGTAATAAAATTTTTGCAAGCCAAATGGTTTTCAGTTTTTTGTCAAGTTTTGTGAATAATTATAATAATAATTTTACTTTTTTGCTTGAAGACATCAAAGGTCTTATCAACCAAAATTATACTGTTGTTTTGTGCGCTGAAAGCAATGAAAAAGCCCTTAAACTTGAAGAGTTTATGACTCAAAATGATTTGATTTTTGCTGTTATTACAAGCCTTAATCAAATAAATGCAAAAGGAAATTATGTTTTTGTTTCCAAAGTTTTGAATGGTGTAAACTTTGTTGAGGACAAAGTGATTTTTGTTGGAAATTATAACATTTATGGCACAAAAAAATTAACAAATCAAGAAGAAAAACTGAAAAAAGTTTTTTTCACACCAAAAGTTGGCGATTATGTGGTGCATGACACTTTTGGTATATGTTTGTGCAAAAAAATCGAAAAAATTGAATTTAATTCGGTCGAAAAAGACTATATAGTACTTGAGTTTGCAAACAATGATGTTTTGTATCTTCCAAGTGAAAAAGCAAATTTAATTTCTAAATATGTTGGCGAAAGTCAAAATCCAAAATTAAACAAATTGGGCAGTGATGAATTTAACAAAGAAAAGCAAAAAGTTAAAACAAAAGTAAAAGAACTTGCTTTTAATTTGATTGAACTTTATGCAAAACGAAACAAACAAAAAGGTTTTGCTTTTAACAGTGATGATATTGTTCAGCAAGAATTTGAAAACGCTTTTCCTTTTTCACTTACACCTGACCAACAAAAGGCTGTTGATGACATTAAAAAAGATATGCAAAGTGGTAAGGTTATGGACAGGCTCGTTTGTGGCGATGTTGGTTATGGTAAAACTGAGGTTGCAATGCGTGCCATTTTCAAGGCAATATTATCTGGAAAACAAGTTGCTTTTTTGTGCCCAACAACAATTTTGAGTGAGCAACACTACAAAACCTGTCTTGCTCGAATGAAAAGTTTTATGGTTAATGTTGAATGTTTAAACAGATTTAAGTCAAAAAAGGAAACAAATGAAATTTTGGATAAATTAAAGTCAGGCAAAATTGATTTGATTTGTGGCACGCACAGACTTTTGTCGAACGATGTGGTTTTTAAAGATTTAGGGCTTTTGGTGCTTGATGAAGAACAGCGTTTTGGGGTTTCAGATAAAGAAAAAATAAAAAATTTGAAAAACAATATTGATGTTATAACATTGTCTGCCACCCCTATTCCTCGAACGCTTAATATGAGTTTAATTGGGGTTAGGGATATTAGCATTATAGACACTCCGCCAAAAAACCGTATACCTGTTCACAGCGTTGTGTGCGAATATTCGCCACTTCTTGTGAAAGACGCTGTAAAAAAGGAAATTGCAAGAAATGGTCAAGTTTTGATTGTTTATAACAGGGTTGAATCAATAAATCAATTTGCACAAACAATTCAAGATTATTTTCCAAACACGGCTTTGGGCATCGCTCATGGGCAAATGGATAAAAAAGCACTAGAAAATGTTATAATGAAAGTTTATAATGAAGAAATCCAAATTTTAGTTTCTACTGTTTTGATAGAAAATGGTATTGACCTTCCAAAAGCCAACACCATAATAATAACTTCGGCTGATAAACTTGGTTTGAGCCAACTTTATCAATTACGGGGTCGTGTTGGAAGAAGTGACATAGAAGCTTATGCATATTTTACTTATGAAAACAGTCGTCTTTTGACCGAAGAAGGGTATAAAAGACTAGCATGTTTAAGCGAATTTTCAAGTTTAGGTAGTGGCTTTAAAATTGCAATGCGTGATTTGGAAATCAGAGGTGCAGGCTCGGTTTTTGGAGCAGAGCAGAGTGGACATATCGAAAAAGTGGGAATAGATATGTATAACAGGCTTTTAAAAGAAGCAGTAAGTGAATTAAAAGGCATAAAAACGCAAGAATACAAAGACCTTAAGATTGATGTTAAACTTGATTGCTTTATTCCTAAAAATTATATCGAAAATGAAGAATCAAGATTTGATGTTTATGAAAAAATTTCTAATTTAAAAAATCTAAGTGATGAACTTGAACTTGAAAATATGCTTTCGCAAAAATACGGACAGGTGCCTAATTCAGTAAAAAATTTATGCTATATTGCTGTGTTAAAAAATGTTATGCAAAACTTTTCGGCAAAAAGAATTGTTGTGGGTAGCGAAACAACTTTTATAGAGTTTTATGACAAATCAAATGTAGACAACGAAAAAATGCTTGAGATTTTAAGCAAAAACAAGCGTGTTTTGAGTTTAAAATTCAGGTCTTTGCCAATAATTGAAGTTAATTTGAATGCTTTAGTGATTGATAAAATAAAACAAATAATTAATATTTTTCAAAATTCATAAAAATATTTGCAAAAAAAATTAAATTATTATATAATTAATCAATAATGCTTGTAGACTGTCTGCAATGCAAATCGAGGGGGAAATCGTGAAAAAAATCCTATGTGCAATCGCTCTTATACTTTTGCTTGGTGTAAACTGCCTTTTATCAGCGTGCAGTTTAGTTACAATAAACAACACAAAATATTTAAGTCAAACTGTTGCCAGTGTTGATGATATAAAAATAAGCATGGAAGATTTAATTCTTGGCTATAACAGTTTTGGATATAATTATGTTCAGCAACAATCTTACACTGCAGAGCAAGCAGTTAAACAAACTCTTGAAGATTTGATTAATCGTGAACTTGTTTTGAAAAAGGCTAAAGAAAAATTTGGAGAACTTTCAATAACAAAACAAAATGAAATTTGGAAAGAAGTTTATGATTATGTTAACAGTCAAGTTAAAACTTATGTTGATGAAATTGTTAAAAATGAAAATTTAACTCTTCCAAATAGTGAAACCAGTGAAGAAGAAACCCTTACTAGATTCACTCCATACGAAAAAAAGGTTACAAGAACATTTAATTCACAAACTAATGAATATGAATATTCAAGAGTTAAAGAAAATGAAGAAGAATCTGACACTGAATTAATAGAATTTACTTTGAATGAGTATGGAATTGAAGGCTTGGCTCAAAGAGGTTACTCTAAATATATCAGCAAAACTAAAAAGAGCAGAGAAGAATATAAAGACCTTAATGAAAATGAAGTTTTTGAAAAAGAAATAAACAGAATTTACAAAATATATGAAAAAAACAAATATATGACTATGTTTCAAGAAGATTATGAACAAAACATGGAAATAGATTTTGAAAAAATTAAAGACAAATATATTGAACTAGTTAAATCAAGTGCATTCACTTATGCTTTAGATGAAGATGCTTATAACAAAAAAATGCAAGACACTTCAAGTGGTGCAGGCGAAGTTTATTATCAACCTTTTGGTGAAAGATATATCCAAGTTTCACATGTTTTGCTAAAATACTCTGATGAACAAACAAATCAAATTAAAGAATTAGACACAAAACTAAGTATTGGACAAATCACTCCAGAGCAATATAAAGAAAAAGTTGACAAAATTGCGAGTGAAATTAAAGTTAAAAATAAACTAGATAAAAATGCTCAAGAAAAAACAGTGCAAGAAGTTTATGATGAAATTAAAAATGCACTAAAAAATTGCGAAACTGGCAAAGAAAAAGTTGCAAAATTCATTGAATTTATTGAAATGTATAATGATGATGAAGGAATTTTGAACGCTATAAACAGTCAAAGTCAATATTACGCAATCAATTTAGATACGAATGTGGCAGACACAATGATAAAAGAATTTGCTGTTGCAAGCAGAGAACTTTATACAAACAATTCACAAAAATATTCTATTTACGACAAACCAGTGCTAGGTAGTTATGGTTATCACATAATATTTAATCTTGGTGTGATTGACAATGATATTTCTTTAGCAAATATTGAAAATGTTACTATTTCATATTTATATGAAAAAGAAGTTATGGAAGGAACAAATAAAAGTTTGTTTGACAAAATGCTTGAGATTGTAGATTCTAGCACATATAGTGAATATCAATCTTCTTTGATTAAAGATTTAAGAAGCGGTAAAACAATTAACTATAACAAAACTGCTTATGAAAAATTATTTAAATAATAAAAACAAAAAGTCTTAAAATAATACAATATTTTGAGGCTTTTTTATTTAAAACCTATTTGTTTGTTGACAAAAAATTTTATTTTTGGTATATTTTAATCATGCTTACAAAAAGGAAACTGAAAAAGGGTATTTTGAAGAATATCAAATTGGTTAAATATTCTTGTCTTAAAGACAAAATTTTTCAAACAACATTCAGTTGTTCCTTAATGAAAAAATATGTTCAAGAAGATGTTGAAATTGCCGAAGAGAAAGTTAAACTTCACAATCAAAAAAAGAAAAAGATAATAAATATAATTTTGTTAATCTTAAATGTTTTTATTATTGCCGGTGTTTTTATTTATTATGGTTTAACAAGTGGAATCAAAAGTTTAAGAGAGTTAATCTTTGAAAACATTGCTTACCAATATTTGCTTGTTGCATTAGGGCTGTTTATCTTTGCAATAATAGTTGACACTTTTAGATTTTATCAATTAATTAAAAGAACAACAGGAAAGCGAAGATTTATAACTTCATTAAACACACATTTAATTGGAAGATATTATGATTCAATAACACCGTTTGCAGTGGGCGGGCAACCTTTTCAAATCTCTTATCTTTTGAAGAAAGATATTTCAGGAAGTAAAGCAACTGGAGTCATTTTGGCAAAGCAATTTTTTCACATGACGGCTTTCTCTTTGATTTCGCTCGTTGTTTTGATTTCGCAACTAACAAAGCCTTTGCTTGCAAGTCCGATTATTGTAACACTTGCTTTTATTGCTCTTGCAATAAACATTACTGTTGTTTTAACAATATTGTTGCTAAGTTTAACAAAGCGGGTTGGACCGGCTTTGATTATAAAAATTTTGAAATTGTTAAGTAAAATGCATATCATTAAAAATTATAAAACAACATTTTTCAAGGTCGCAAAATTTGTTAAAAATTATCAGCGAAGTATGAAAGATTTTTCAAAAAGTGCATGGGTTATAATTTGTCAACTTTTAATGGCACTTGTTAGTTATTGTGCGATATATTTGATTACATATTTCATTTATCTTGCATTCTTACCGCTTAACGGTGCAAACATAAATGTTGGATGGTTTGATATTTTCTGCGGTGCAGTTTTGTGCGACTTGTGTTCAGGCATAATGCCACTTCCGGGTGGGTCTGGTCTTGCGGAAATAAGTTTTGACAATTTGATGGCAAAATGGTTTGCAAAACCAATATTCCCTTGGGCAATGCTTATTTGGAGAATTTTAACTTTCTTTGCATTCATTCTGATTGGTGGGCTAAAAGTTGTTTTCTCATCAATAAAAAATTTATGCAAAAAACAAAAAGAAAAGGTAAAAAAATGACGATAAAAAAGGTAACATCTTAAAATGTTACCTTTTTTTGTTTAGTAATTTATTTATCATTTTTCTTTGCAAATATTAAAACAAATCTTAGAAAATTTAACAAACTATATAAGAAACTTGCAACATAAGTTAGTGCTGCGGCACTCAAAACTTGTTTTGCCTTTAAAAGCTCTTCTTCACTTAAAATATTGTTGTTCTGCAAAGTTTTAATTGCTCGCTTACTTGCGTTAAATTCAACTGGGAGAGTTATTAAACTTGCAAGAAAACTTAATCCAAAAACAATCATTCCACAAATTAAAAATATATTTGCGACTTTAGGAATTAACAAAACAAAATCAAACAGTAATCCGATTATAATAATAGGCATTAAAAGTTTTGATGTTATATTGTAAGTTTTGATTATTAAATTACGCATTTTGTTTGGAAAATAATTTTCTTTATCTTGAATTGCGTGTCCGCACTCATGGGCACTGACACCAATAGAAGCAATAGATGCTGAGTTATAGTTGTCTTTGCTTAAAGCAAGTATTTTGTTTTTACTGTCATAATAATCTGTTAATGTTCCATCAATTTCATCTATTTGAACATCGTGAATGTTGTTTAAATTTAAAATTTGTTTTGCACAATCTTTTCCTGTTAAACCATTTTGACAAATTTCAGATGAATATTTTTGATAAGTTGATTGCACTTTTATTTGGGCATAAATGCCAAGAATTATTGCGGGCAAAAGAATTATGCCTAAAATATAATAAGTTAAATACATTAGAACCCCCTTAAAATGTTTTTAAAAAATTTTCTATAATTTTTGAAAAATCCGCCAACATAAGTAAAGCATGCCAAATTTAATAACTTTTTAGCAATTTTTAATTCACTTTTAGATAAAATGCTATATTCCTTTAAAAGTTTAATTGCTTTATTGCTTGCGTTTTTTTCAAGCGGTATAACAACTAATCGTGAAATTAAATTTATTGCATAAATACAGGCTAAAATTATTAGAGCGATTTTTAAATAAATAGTTTCTAAGAACAAGCTTACAACTAAAAAAATTAAGCAAGGAAAAATAAAGAATGAAGAAATTTTGTTTAACATTATCGAAACACAAAAAGCATAAAACAATGCACTTTTTTGTTTATGCTGCAGGGCATGTCCCAATTCATGCGTAGAAACACTGATAGCACCAACACTTGAAGAATTAAAAACATCTTTAGAAAGAAAAATAACTTTTTTGTTTATGTTGTAACTGTTATCTAAATAGTTTCCATATTCTTGTACTTTTAAATTTAGTTTTAATTTTTCAATAAAATAACTAACAACTTCATGGCTTTTTAACCCTAAACCGGACTGTTCATTATTCGCTTTATCAAAATAATTTATTATAAGTTTGTTGCTTAAAATGTTCAAAAAAATTCCAAAAATTATTATTGAAATTATTATTAAGCAATAAATCATAGAAATATTATAGCAGATATTTTAAAAAATTTTAATTAATTTACATTTATTTTTGAAATTTTATCAAAAGAAAATTCAAAAGAAAAAACTTTATGTGTTTTGTCTTTATAAAACAAAACAATATTATTTCCATCAAGATCAAGATTAACAAAATCTCCAAAGAAAGATTTTAAACTATCTAGTGTGGCAATATCTTTTAGGTGAGTTGTTAAGTAATGTTTTGCTAAATTTATGTTATTAATTTTAAGTGCTTGCAAAAAAGCTATTGGAATAAGTTTTTTGCTTGAAGTAAGTTTAGGGTGGTCAAATTGATAAACAGTTTTATTCGTGATTTCATTGTTTGTTATAGTTGTAATTATAGAATGTTTTGCAATATCACAAAGATTAGAACAAAAATCAATGCTATTGTTTCTGATTGAAAGTTTGTTGTAGTGGTCATTAAACAAAATTTCATTTTTATTATTAAAAACTATTGCATAACTGTTATCAAAAGTTAAAACTGTGTTTGCTCCAGATTTTTGACTTTCAACATTTTCGAACAATTTTGGAAGAGAGATAGTGTTGTTTTGAAGGGTTACATTCGTGCAAAAAGTGTTAAAAACTGAAAAATTTTGTGATGACAAAATAACTTTCATGTTTTTTACAACTTCTAGTTTTTCCAATTTAATTAAATATACATTTTTGTAACTTAAAACATCCGCACTGTTGCTTTCAATAATTAATCCTTGATTTGAGTTTTTGATATAGATGTTGTATGGCAAAATTAAATTTTCTGATTTAATTGTTGGCTCAACAAAAATAGTTAAATTTTCATTGCTATTCAATTCAAGTTTAAAGGTTTGAAAACTATCTTTTTCAAGTTTTCGTCTGTTAAAATTATTTAAACTTAGCATACAATCAAAATTAGATTTTATTTTTAAAATATATTCCATATACTATTTTATTTTAATGCTTAAAATTTTATGAGAAATTAAAAAAAATTGTATAAATAAATTTTGTTTGTAAAAAATTGTTGCATGGATAATATTATCAATTTTAGTGATTTTAGCAAAAAGAAAAGTTTAACGGATGAAGAAATAAAGAGTTTATTTTTGGGGCTAGTGAATTTAATCAAATCTAACGCCATAGATGATTTTAGTGAAAAAGTTAAAAAAGAATTTAAACAAAATTCATTAAAATTAAATTCTACACTTTTAGAGCTTAAAGTTAAAGATGAAATTATAATTGACCTTAAAAATGAAAATAAAGTTTTAAAGAGCAAGACTTCAAGTTTAATTGAAAAAATCAATCAACTTACAAGTTTGATTGATAAAAATAAAATGTAAAGGTTATAAAAGTATAAAGTTTATAACCTACTTTTTTATATGCATAAAAAATCAAATAATTAAAATTTAATTGAAAATTGACAAAAAAAATGCTATAGTATTATATGCAAAAGATTTTTGTTGACCAAACAAATATTTATGCTTTTAAAAACATGGTTAAAAGCATAAATGAAAATGAAAGCAATATTATTTTGGTGCCTGACAAATTTAGTTTAAGCAGTGAAAGATTATTTTTTGAAGAAAACAAACTAACTGTTAGTTTTTCTACGCAAACTTTCAGTTTGACTAAACTTGCTTCTTTAGTTTTGGAAAATAAATTAAGAAATCAAATGCTTATTGACAAAAATGTTTCAATAATGATTATTTCTTCTATTATAAGTCAGAATTTTGACAAATTAAAGTATTTTAAAAATGTTAAAGATATAAATGAATTTAGCGTTGACATATATAATTTTGTTTCGCAAATTTTAACTTCAAATGCTATTGATTTTAACCAAAATGTTGATAAAGAACTTAAAAATAAACTAGATGATGTAAAATTTATTTTAAAAGAATATCAAAAGGTTTTACAAAATTGCTTGATTGATTCAAGTTTTAAATTTGAAATGTTTTTTGATGAAATTAAAAATAGTGATTTAATTAAAAACACGAATTTTTATTTTGGGATGTTTAATAGTTTAACTCCACAAATAAAAAAAATTATTAAAGAAATTGCAAAATATGCAAAAAGCGTAACTTTTTCAACCAGTTTCGTCCAAAATAGAGTGAACAATAATGAAATTTATGATTTTTATTTGAGTTTAGACAAAAATTGTGAAGTAGTAAAAACTTTTTCTTTAAAAAATTACAATAAGTTTATTGTTGATAACTTTTTTTCTGCAAGCACTAAAAGGTTTGAAAATAACAACTATGATATAAAAATTTTTGAAGCAAAAAATATTGAAGATGAAGTTGACAATTTGCTGTACGAAATAAGAAAAGATGTTTTGATAAGTGGGCTAAGATTTAAAGACATTGCAATTTGTGTGAATGATTTTAATGCATACGGCAAACTTTTGAAAGAAAAATTAGAGAAACTAAATTTTACATATTTTGTTGATGAAAACAAAAATTTGATTGGCTTTGGCTATTCAAGATTTATAATTGACTTGTTTAAGTGCTTAAATGAGTTTTCTGTAAGTGGCGTTTTAAGTTTGCTTAAAAGTGGATATATAGACATTGAAAGCAAAAAAGTTGAAAATTTTGAAAATTTCTTGTATAAATTTAACCTTCAAACTGTTGTTGAAAAAGATAAAATTGTTTGTTTTAATTTTGATGAAGATTTTTCTGATTATATTTTTGTTCTTGAAAATTATATAAACAAAATTTTAGAAACAAGACAAAAAATTGAGAATCTTTCTGTAAAAGAAATTTTTATTGAATTTAATGACTTGTGTGAAGAATTAAAGGTAAAACAAAAATTTTCGGAAAAACTTGAGAGTTTAAAACTTGTAGACATTGTTTTGTTTAAGCAATATAGTCAACTTGAAGATAAAATATCAAAAGTTTTTGACCAAATTTGTGAATTTAATGATAAAAACCTTAGTATTGACAAAATTATTTATTTTGTTACGCTTTGCTTTGAAAACACGTCTATAAGTTTGCCCCCAGTTGTTGTTGATTCAATTTTTGTGGGGGATCCAATTAATTCTTACTTTGATAACTACAAAAAACTTTATGTTCTTGGTATGGATAGCGATTTTCCAATGCTTACAAAAGATAATGCATTGTTTTTGGAAAGCGAAATAAAGAAAATTGAAAAAGATGAAATAAACCCAAAGCCAAGTTTAATCAACAAAATAAATTTTTTTAAAAGTTTTGAAAACCTTTTATGTTCAACTGAAAATCTAATTTTAAGTTATTCTGTTACAAAACAAAATTCTCAAAATTATCCTTCAATTTTTCTTAAAAATTTTTATAAATTTTTTACCATAGAAAACAGTCCAATGACAAGTTTAAAAATAAATAGTGAAAGTTTAGGGCTTCTTGAAAGCAATGAAATTTTGGCACTTTTGGCATTAAAATTTAGCACAAAAGATGATTTTATTAAAAATTATTATTTGTGTGAAGATGAAAACTTAAAAAAAGTTTTACGAAACATTATAGATAAAAAAATCAGTTGGGATTTTAATGAAAAAGAAATTTTTGTTGATAAAAGCCTTATAAATATTGACAAATTTTCTTCATCTAGTGTTGAGGACTATTTTGCGTGTCCTAGAAAGTTTTTTTATAGAGATGTATTAAAATTGAAGCCTAATGAAAAGGTGGATTTTGATAGTAAAATTATTGGTATTTTGGTGCATGAATGTTGCAAAGAATTGGGAGACAAATTAAAGCAAAATGATTTTTTTGATGAAAAATCAAAAGAAAGCATTATAAACAGCGTTTTTTTGCAAAAAAAATATTCTTTTTTGCATAGCACCATAAACGGAAAGACTAAAATTTTGAATTTGAAAAAAGAAATTTTGAAACTTTTTGATTTTATCATAAATCAACAAATCGAAAGTGAATTTAAAGTTTCTAAAACTGAATTTGCGTTTTTAGAAAGTGTAGATGATATAAAATTTAAGGGTTTTGTTGATAGAATCGATGAAAATCAAGATGAATTTATTATAATAGATTATAAAACAGGAAGCACTAAAATTGATTATGGCGAAATCGTTTTATGCAAAAAAGTGCAACTTTTGTTGTATGCGAAAATCTTAGAACAAAAACTTAACAAAAAATGTATGGGGGTTTTTTATTTGACAGTGTCTGATGATTATTCTGCTTCAAGCAAGCAAAAGATTTTTTTGAATGGGATAATTGTTAATGAAAATAATATGAAAAACAAACTTGGAAATGAAAAATTTTTTATGTCTTTGGATAAATTTTTGCTAACACGCAAACAATTTGAAAAACTTATAAATTTTGTTTTTGATAAAATAAAAAGCGCTATTAATCAAATAAAGAATGCAAATTTTTGCGAAACACCACTAGAAAGCGAAAATTTCTGTGAATGTGATTATTGCGATTATTCAGAAATATGTGCAAAAAAAGAAAAGAAAGTTATTGAATTTGATGAAAGTATGTTAAAGGAAATTTTGGATGATTAATTATACGAAATCACAACTTGAGGCTATAAGTTATTTTGATAGCAATTTAATTATTTCAGCATCTGCGGGCAGTGGGAAAACACAGGTTTTGCTTGAGAAAGTTGTGAAACTAATTGAAAAAGGTTATAAAATTGATGAAATGTTGATTGTAACTTTTACTAATTTGGCAGCAAGTGAAATGAAAACTAAACTTGAAAATATGCTTGAAACCAAATTTTGTGAAACACAAGACAACAAGTTTTTTGATGCCTTGAAAGAATTGAATATTGCAGATATTTCAACTATTCATTCTTTTTGTCAAAAATTGATTAAAAAATATTATTATGAACTAAAAATAAATCCAAACTTTGAAATTAAAGATGATAATTTTTTGTTTTATCTAAAAAATCTAGCATTAGATAATACTTTTAAACAATTTTTAAGCGAAAAAGATGAGGAATTTATTAAATTATCTAACTTATTTGTTTTTAAAAGAGACTATAAATTGTTTAAAGAAGAGATTTTGTCTTTTTATGATTTCTTGGTTAGTAAGGTTGACAAATATAATTATATAGAAAATGTGATAAAGGATAATTATAATAAAAATTTAGATGAAAATACACTTTTGATAAAGTTTAATAAATATTGTGAAAAACAAATAAAGAATTTTGAAACTGAAATTGTGAATTTAAAAATTGAAAGTCAGCAAATTCAAAATGAAAAGTTAACAAATTTGTGTGATAATGTTTTAAATATCCTAAACCTAGACTTGTCAAGTCGTGAAAAATTTGTAAAAACATTTTTTAATTCTTTTGACTTTCCAAGGATTCAAATTTCAAACAAAAGTGAATTTGATGCAATTTTAATTAAAGAAAAATTACAAAAAGCTGTGAAAGAGATAAAAGACTTTATAAAAATTTTAAACAACATTTTTTGTTATGATAATTTAAATGCACTTTTTGTTGATATACAAAAAAGTGAAAAACTTTTAAATAAATTTGTTAGTGTTGTTAAAAGATTTGAAGAAAACTATAAACTACTGAAAAAAGACAACAACTGTTGTGATTTTAATGACCTTGAAGAGTTGACACTAAAACTTTTTGAAAACGATAATATCTTGAGTGAAGTTGCCTCAAAATTTAAGTTTGTTTTTGTTGATGAATATCAAGATACAAATTTCGTTCAAGAAGAGATTTTGAAACACATTGCGCTTAAATCTAAGCGAATAATGGTTGGGGATTTAAAACAAAGCATTTATGCCTTTCGAGAATGTAATCCTAAAATTTTAAGTGATAAAATGAAAGAGTATTCGCTATCTAATGAAGGCAAAGTGATTGAACTTAACAAAAATTTTAGAAGCCGAAAAGAAATTCTAGATTTTTCTAATGATATTTTTTCAAATTTAATGCGAAACGAAAATTGCGGATATGATTATATTTCTCATGGTAAATTTGTTTGTGGACGAGAAGATGAAAAAGATTTAGCTAAAAGTGTTAGCGTTTTGTGTTTAAACAAAAAAAGTGAAAACTTTGATAATCTTAATGATTGTGAAAACACACTTGTTTTGAATGCTATAAACAATTTGTTAAATCAAGAAATAGTTGAAAATGGTCAAAAAAGAAAACTTACATACAAAGATATTGCGATAATTTCTAGAAAACGAAATGATAAATTTAACAGTTTGTGTGAATGCTTACAAAAATTTAAGATACCAACTAATGTTAAATATTATGAAAAAATATTTGACCTTTTTGAAACAAAAATTATTCTTGCTTATTTAAAAATTATAAATAACATACAAAATGAGATTGCTCTTTACAGTGTTTTAAAAAATATTTATGATTTAAACGATAATGAATTAATTACCATAAAAAATAATAATTTTGTTGAAGATGTTTTAAATTATTCAAAAAAAGATGAAATTTCAATAAAATTAAGCAATTTTTGGAAAGATTATGACTATTTTAAAAGATTGACCGGAGAAATTGATGTTAAATCGTTAATAAAAGAAATTATTAAAAAAACTCAACTTGAATTAAAACTTTTAAAATTAAACGGCAAAATTAGCAGTGCTAGGCTTGAAGTGTTTTTGAATAATGTGTCAACAAACCAATATTCTTTGAGTGATTTTTTAAGTTTTGTTGAAAAAATTAAAGATAAAAAGTTTGAAGTAAAAAAAGTTGATGGAGAAAATAGTGTTTTGGTTGACACTTTTCACAGCACAAAAGGGCTTGAATATAATGCAGTTATAATTTTTGGTGCGGGAGATAACATTTTTTCAAAAACTCGTTCTAATCTTATTTATAACGCAAATTTTGGCGTTGGAATTTATAATTTTAATGAAGAAAACAAAACTAAAAATCCTAACCTTGTCTATTCAATCATAAAACTTTTAAACAAACAAGAAGAATTGAACGAAGAAGTTAGGCTTTTATATGTGGCACTAACAAGGGCTAAAAACTTTTTAGTTGTTTGTGGAAGTGAAAAACAAGAAAATTTATGTTGTGAAAATAATCCATTAAAATTCCTTAACTTTTCAAGTTATTTAAGTTTGATTTGTTCTTCCAAATTTGAAGATTTTGTTGATTTTGAATTTTTAGAAGATGAAGATAAGATTTTTGAAAAAGAATCTTTGAATGAAGTGGCGAAAGAAGAAATAAATCTTGACTATAAAATTTTTGATGAAATTTTTGACAAGCAGTATGCTTACAATTATTGTGAAAATATACAATTAAAAAACAGTGTTACAAGTTTAAGTGAAGAAGATAATTATATTTATAACATTACAAACTTTAAAGTAACAGACCTTGATAAGGAAGATTTTATTGCGGTTGGTAATGCTTACCATCATTGTTTTGAAAAACTTTCTTTTAATTTGAAAACTCAAAAAGAAATTCATAACAAGATTGTAAATTTAATTGAAAATGGTTTGCTTGAAGAAAATGTTTTTAGTTATATTGATGTTGAAAAAATTTTAAAAGCATTAACTTCAATTTCAAAATTAATAGAAAGTGGCGATAAAATAAGCAAAGAAAAAGTTTTTTTGATGAACATAAATTATAACAAAATTATAGGCAAACAAATTGAAGATAAAATTTTAATTCAGGGAATTATTGACCTTATGATTGAAAAAGAAGATGAGATTGTTTTGATTGACTATAAAACTAGCAGGTTGAACGACATTAACTTGATTAAAAAATATAGTTTGCAACTTTCATTGTATGAAAAAGCAATAAGTGAAAAATTTAAGGGCAAAAAAATTTCAAAATATATTTATTCAATTTTTTTGGATAAGTTAATTAATGTTGTTTAATTGTTTGACAAAAAAATTTGAAAATTTTATAATTAGAAAAAGTTTAAGGCAGTTTTAAAAAACAAAAGGGGAAAACTATGAATTTGATTTTAAGCAATTTTTGGGATATTGTTGTGAATACCTTTACAAACATTTTTGCTGGTATAGGACAAACAATTAGGGATAACTATATCGTTGCAATTTTAACATTTGCTTTGCTTGTTGGAATTATTGTTTATAGGGTTATTAGGAACAAATTTACAACCGAAGTGCAAACATATAAGGCTGTTGGCAAAATCAATGAATATCTTGCAAAAAATCCTTTTATTACGGATGATAATTTGGTTGAATTTAATCGACTTATGATGAAAGCACCAAAAAATTTGCGTTTTCAATGGCAAAGATATGTTATTAATCGTGATAAAAAACCAAGTGATTTTTTGAGTGAAGAAAATTGTGTTAGCAAACCAACAAGAACAAATAGCTACAAACAAGGTTTGAAAAATTTTAAATTAAGTTTGATGCTTATTTGCAGTTTTAGTGCAATCTTTATGCTTTCCTCATTATTTACAGGCACGATTGACACCTTAAGGGTGGGAACAATGATTTTGAGTTTTGTTACCCCTTTGCTTGCATTTTTTGTGGGTTACATTTACATTCTTTTGAGCAATGTGCTTTATAATGCAATTATGTCAGATTTGTTATATAGTTTTGTTAATTTCCAAAAAGCGATTGATAGAGCAGTTGAAAATCTTCCTGAAGCTATTGATTATGAAATTATTTTCACACCAAAAGAAATTCAAAATAATATTCCTGCTTTGCAAGAATTTTTGGAACAACGCGCTAGATATGATGAAGAGCAATTAAGAAAGGCTCAAGAACACGAAGTTGAGCATGAAACTTATGATTTTGAAGCGCTTGGCGTTGACGGTAGTTTGGTTATGCAAAGGGCTTTGAAAGAAAGCGAAACTTATTTGGGAATGCGCAGAAAGTTGTTGGCTGAAATAGATACAATTCAAACTGAAAAGGCTTCTGTTACAAAAGATTTTGACGAAGAAAACAAAAACTAT
This sequence comes from uncultured Clostridia bacterium, assembly GCA_934747965.1. Classification (GTDB taxonomy): domain Bacteria; phylum Bacillota; class Clostridia; order Christensenellales; family UBA1242; genus UBA7868. The sequence goes on along the minus strand of CAKVHI010000001.1, from coordinate 55,777 downwards.
CAAAGAAACTTGCGTGATATTAGAGAAGAAATTGCAAGTTTAAAAGCAAAAATTGAAACTGTGACAAATGAAATCACTCGAAGTTCTTTAAGAAGGCAGCAAGGTGCTGAAGTTGAAAAAGAACAAAATATTGAAAAAGAAATTGAAAAAGCAACAAACAAATTTAATGCTAGAATTGAAAAATTAAATATTGAAATTGATAAAAAGCGTAAAGAAATTGATGAAAGCAAGTTGATTGCTGAAAAGGCTTTAACTGATGAATTTAAACATTTTTCGGATAAAACTTATAAAGATTTGAAAAAAATTGCAGATAAAGAAGTTGAAGAGCAAATATTAAATCTTAACGAACACAACACTGAACTTGAAAATCAACTTGAAGTAAAAGATAAACTTATGGCAGAAAAACTTGCTCTTTATGAGGACAAGGCAAATGATTATGATAATTTGACTGCCGAAATTCAAGAAAATAGAATTTCTATTGATGAACTTAAAAACCAAATCAGCAGTTTAAATCAAGACTTAGAAGATAAAAATGAAGAGATTTTTGCTGTTAAGCAAGAACTTGAAAGTCGTAAGCGTGAAATCCTTAAGAAAGATGACATGATTGAAAACTTTAAAAAGAAGAAAGCTGTTGAAATTTACAGATATTTTGATGCTGATGGTAGAGAATTCTGGTTTGATGATAATGACAATGCTTACTATGTTGATGAAGACGGCAATGCTGTTTATTATAACAATGAATTAAATCAGCAAAGTGAAACTTCTGTGGATGAAAATGCAGAAAATGTTGAGCCTGAAACTCAAGAAGTTTTGAATGATGAAACTCAGCAAGAAAGTTTGGATAATGAAACATTGATTGATGAGAATAGTCAAGAAGAGGCTAAGCCAAAAAAGAAAGGTAAAAAATCTTCTAAAAAGACAAAAAGGGTAAAAGTACGAGCGAAAGAAGAAAACAATGAACAAAACGAAAGTTTGTCTCAAGCAGATAATTCTGAAAATGAAAGTGAGGGACTTGAAGCAGAGGATAATTCTTCTGAAGGCAAAGATGAAGGCTATAAAGGTATTCAAGACACATTAAACAAACTTGCAAAAGCTGCAGAAGAAAAGATGAAAGAAAATATGGAAAACGAAGAAAGTACAAAAAATAAAAAACAAAAAAAATCAAAGAAAAATAAAGACTAAAAAATTATAAACCATTCAAGTTTAAGACTTTTGTTAAAACTTGAGTGGTTTTTTTGTATAAAAAAGCCACCTTGTTAATTGATTTAATTTTGGTGGTTTATTTATATTTTATATTTTATATTTTATATTTTTGAAATGACGATTTTACTTAATATTTTGAAAAACTGTTTTAAATAGAATTGAAAATAATTTTTATAGTTATGATTGATTTGATTTTAAAGCCCCATGAGTAAGCGTATATGTTTTTGAAACATCAAGGCGGGAAGTTAAATATTCATTTGTTTTGTTTAGTGCGAAAATTATGCTTGAATCTGGATTGAAAGTTTCAGTTAGAATATTTGCAATTTTTTTATTGGTAAGCTCATCAAAGATAAATATATCATCAACCAAGTAAATATCAGCATCTCGAAGAAGGGCTCGAGCAATGTTGACAATGAATTTTTCGTTTTTTGTTAATTTTTTAATTTTTTGTTCTTTTATGCCTTCTAAACCTAGGTTATCGAGAGCTCTATTAATTTTTTTGTTTATTAATTCTTCAGAAAAACCTCGAAGTTTTAGGGGATAGGCAAGGTTGTAGTGCACAGTTTTGTTGTTAAAAAAAACTGGATTTGATGAAAGATAAATTAGATTTATATCTTTTTTGAAATCAATATTTTTTATGTTTGTTTTGTTAAGATATATCTCGCCACTTGTTACAGATTCAAGACCGCAAATAGAACGAAGTAGACTTGTTTTTCCGCTTTCAGGATCACCGATTATTGCAACCTTTTGATTGTCTTCGACTGTTAGATTTATATTGCAAAGGGCGTAATATTCTTTAATGTAACTTAAATATAGATTTTTAATTTCTATCATAAAAACTCCTAATTCGTTTAATTTTTGTTAGTAACAATTAAATATGCTTTGTGTTTTATATAATTTGAAACTAGACTTTTAAGTTTAATCAATCAAAGGTGAATTTAAATTGTTAGATAACTATTTCACAGTTTGTATAAAAATAATACAATCTTTTTTTGTTTTTTACAACAAATTTGGCACTAAAACTTTATTTTGTTATTTTTTTTGGTATATAATGTTGTCGAATTAAAATTTAATTGTTTTTGTGCTTTTAAAGTTTTAATTCGTATAACTAGTTATAATTATTTTTTTGTGTTATCTTTTTTAAATTTTATTACGATAATAACTAGCGTTATTATGCAAATAAAACTTAAGATAATTGTAAGTGGAATTGTAAAATCGTTTAGAGGAACAAAGTATTTTGTTTCGACAAATCCATGTAAAATTTTATTGTTCCATAAAATTTCTATTTCAGACAAATTGTTTTGGCAAGATTTTATTAGTCGAACATTCGTTTTTGTTGTGATTGGGAAATATACAGATGTTTTTTCTTCGTCTTTATAAAAATTTATAACATCATTTTTATAAGGAGAAATAACTGCATTTGTGGTTAAAAATGTTGAGATATATTCGTTATCTGCATCAATTATATCATTTGAATTGATATAGACATAAGAATTATCCAATTTAATTACCGAAAAATTTTGACCATTTAATGAAATTTCAGCTATTTGACTGATATTTTCATTGTTTAGCACAGAAAGGCAAAAATCAGAAGATAAATTTGGATATTTATAGTAAGGAATATCTTTTCTGATTGGTGTAACTTTTACTTCTTTTTGTGGAATTGTTTGTTGTGCTAAAAATCTATTTTCTACAAAACCTGTTTGATAGCCTTGATTCGTTAAAGTCATAACGAAATAGAAAGAATTTTCAAACTCATCGACATTTGATAAAAATATAACTTGGTCATCTTTGTTAAGTTGTGAAACTTGTGTTGCTGAATAAGGATTTTTTAGAAGTGGGGCAGGTTTCGTTAGATAATAAATTTTGCAAATTTCATTTAGAGCAGTTTTTTGAGTATACTCTGTGGGAAGTGGCAAATCTTGAATGTTGGTAGCAAAACCTTTCAAGGAAACAATTTCGCCATTAAAGTAGTAAATTGTGCCGTCGACAAGATTGATAGAATAAAAATCTCCTTTTGTTATATCTGACTTTGTGTCTATTAAAACCAAGTCTTTATACTTTTCTATAAAATTATCATAAACGACATAAACAAAATTTTTGGCATCTGAAAAAATTGCAATAGGATTGTTGTTTAACATTATTTGATTGTCATCTGTTATCAACATTGAATTATCTAGCAAAACTATTTGACTCGTTGTATTAAGAATTGTAAGTTTACAATTTTGTGAAAAAGATATTTGTTTTTGCAATTCAAAGTTTGTAAAACTAGAGTTGGTTTTTAAAATATAGCCATTTACATAATCTGTTAAATATATATTTGAAAAGACATCGGTTGTTATGTCGGTAATTTTGCCAAGTGCTTTGAAAGTTGTTTTGTTATTTTCTGTTATTTTTATTGTTTTTATAGTTACAATATGATTAAAAGAACTGTCAAAGAAATGAACTTTGTTAAGGTCATCATAAATCACAATTTCGCCATTTTTAAGTATTCGCAAAATTTGGACAATTCCAAATTCGCCTTCCTGGTCATTTTCACCATATGTGCCAAAAGACACAACTGAGCCATTAATAAAATGTGTGATTTTGTTTGTTGTTTTGTTTACGCAATAAAAATCATTTTCAGATAAGATTACAAAATTTGTGTAATTTGAACTGTCAAATTCTAAATTGTCTGCAAAAATTATTTTGCTAAAACTGGGTAGTAACAAAACCGAAAAAAATACTAAAATTATTGCAAAAATTTTTTTCATAATTATATTATATCAAAATAAATTATAAATGTATATATTTTTTTTAAATTTGACAAATTTAAGCAATTAAAAACCCTTAAATGTCAAAAAATCAATGTTTTTGTAAAAAAATGTAATTTTTTACAAAATTTTGGCACTAAACTTTGACATTATAAATTTTCATAATTTATAATTGTTGTGTAAGGCAGATAAAGCGGCCTTCAAAAACAAAGTTTAGGAGGATTTATGAAATTAAAAGTGTGGGGCAAAACATTGCTTAATATTTATGATTGTTTGTTTAATTTGGCTGAAGAAATAGACAAAATTGTTGAAAAATTTGCATTAAATAGTTGCAATTTCTACGGGCTTAGCAGGACATATCAAGACATTCAAAAAATTATTGATTTAACAGATAGGAAGGCGACTATTGTTAATATTAAGGTTTTGGTTGAGAAAGTTTTGCTTGACCTTGATGATGTGTCTTGTAAAATTTTGACACTTAAATTTATTGATAAGATGTCGCACGATATGATTTATCAGACGCTAAATTTAAAACGCCGTACATACTTTAGAAAATATAACGATGCTATTAGCGGTTTTGCTGGAAAACTTTTGATGCATGGGTTTGATGAAAATAACATTATTAAATTGATAAAAAATGAAAAATGGATTTTGTTTTTGTTCAATGAATTTTATGAAAAAGAAATTTCTAAAAAAATTGAACCTGAAATTTCAAATGAAAATATTTTTAGTTTGGCTATACACAACTATAAACTTAATAGAAAATATAGTTTTATTTAATTTTTTTAAAACCTTTAAGAAGAATGATAAGAAGAAACAGTGTAGGTAAACTTATTACTATGATTAATATTGATTGAGTTTTTAAGTTTAGGTTTAGAAGATTGGTTGGGTTTGTTGTGCTAATATATTCGGTTGAAATTTCTTTGCAAGGAAGAATTGGTGAAAGATTGAAAGTAAAACTTGAGTGAACATAACCGAAAACTTTTCCGTTTTCGGTTTCTAGTCCCACAAAATACCAAACATCTCCACTGTTTTGAGCAATTTCATCTGCAAATATTTTACCATAATAAGTAATAGTTTGATTTTTGTTTAGTTTAAGAATTTGATTTTTTGGGTTATTTATTGGCAGAGTATATAAAAAACAATCCTTAGAGATGTTGAAAGTAATATTTTCAAGATATGGGTTTTCAATTTGTTCGTTCACAAGAAGAATGTTATCTTTTTTAACATAGCCTGTTAAATCTTTGTAGGAAACATAGTAGTAATCATCATTAATTTCATTAATCACTTTCACAAAATAACTTTCTTCAAGCAAAAAATATGTTGATGTTGAATCTTCTAGTTTTGTGGGTGTTTTTAACAAATTTGCGTTGTTTGAAATGATTTTGCCAAACAAATTCTTGTTTTCGGCTTGTGTGGTTATGCTATCTTGGCTTAAAAAACTAAGCAAAAATGCCGAAATTATTACGAATATTAAACTCGAAATGACTATTAAATGCTTTTTCAAAATAAACCTCTTATTATTTTATTAAATTAAATTTTAACTTATTAATATTTTATACAATTTTTAAAATTTCAAACGGAGAGAGTATGCGACAAGAATTAAGAAATTTAAATTTGATTAATCAGGAAATTTTGAGAAGAAAAAGAAACAACAAATTAATGCAATATAATCAAGGTAAAGTTGTGCATGAAAAGCAAATTTTGTTTCATAAATGCACCAAAAAAAACAGGTGGGTGTTTGGTGGAAATCGTACTGGCAAAACCGAATGTGGCGCTGTTGAAGTTTTGTATATTGCAAGAGGCATTCATCCTTACAAAAAAAATAAGCCTAACACTTCAGGTTGGGTGGTTAGTTTGTCTAGTCAGGTGCAAAGAGATGTTGCTCAAAGCAAAATTTTGCACTATTTGAACCCTGATTGGATTGAAGATATAGTTATGCTTAGCGGAAGAAAAGATAATTTGAGTAGTGGAATTATTGACAAGATTTTGATTAAAAATGTGTTTGGGGGAATAAGCACGATTGGTTTTAAAAGTTGTGATCAAGGAAGGGAAAAGTTTCAAGGAACAAGTCTTGACTATGTTTGGTTTGATGAAGAACCTCCGTATGACATTTATCTTGAATGCAAGATGAGAGTTGTTGATAGGTGTGGCGAGATTTTTGGGACAATGACACCTCTTAAGGGGCTTACCTGGGTTTATGACACAATTTATTTGAATGAAAACCAAGATGATGAAGTTTGGTGTGAGTTTTTGAGTTGGAAAGATAATCCGTTTTTGGATGAAAATGAGATTGAAAGTTTGAAAAAAACATTGAGCAAAGACGAACTTGAATCGAGATGCTTTGGTAGGTTTAGATTTTTTGGAGGGTTGGTGTATTCGAACTTTGATGTTGAATTGAATATTATTGAGCCTTTTGATGTTCCTAAAGAATGGTTTGACAATATAAGTATTGACCCCGGCTTTAGGAACCCTTTGTCATGCCACTTTTATGCCGTAGACTTTGATGGAAATATTTATGTGATTAGAGAACATTATGAGGCTGACAAAGATTTGGAATATCACAGCAAAAAAATTTTTGAGATTGCAGACAGTTTGGGTTGGCCTAGGCTGTCAAATGGCAAACTTGGGGCTTTGATTGACAGTGCAGCAAATCAAACGACACTAGCGAGCCAAAAAAGCGTGGCAGATTTGTTTTATGACTATGGTATTTGTGTTAATACAAAAGTCAACAAAGATTTGTTTAGTGGGATAAGTAGAGTTAAAAATTTGATTTGCAATTTAAACGGCGAAAGAAAACTTTTTATTTTTAGTAGTTGTGTGAATATGATAAGAGAAATTAAAGGCTATTTTTGGGGGAATGATGACAGACCTGTAAAAAAAGATGATCACAGTATGGACGAACTTAGATATTATGTTATGAGCAGACCCGAAAACCACTTTAAACCAATAAAAAATACTATTCAAAAAGATAAAGAAAGATTGTTTAGAAAGGCTAAAAATGAAAGATATGGAAAAAGAATTTGATTATAACAAAAAACTTAATAAAGCACTCGTGAAACGCGCTCTTGGTTATTTAAACAAAGAAGTTACAGAAGAATTTTGCAAAGATGATGAGGGAGAAAAACTTGTGCTTACAAAAAGAAAGGTAACTAAAAAAAATATTCCACCAGATATTACGGCGGTTAAAGTGCTTTTGGAAATGCTTGGGGAAAATAAAAATTTGGATTTTGAAAAAATGACTGATGAAGAATTGCTTTTGGAAAGAGATAAATTGATCGAAAAATTAAAACAAAATGATGAAATTTAAAGGAAGGACAAAATGAAAAATAAAGTTTCTAAGAAGGTTATTGAAAAATATAAAGAAAATTTGGTTAAAGAAACAATTAATGATTTCAATAACAGACAAATTGAAAGAAAACCTATTGAAGCACAATGGCTTTTGAATATGAATTTTTTGTATGGCAATCAGTATTGCGGAATTAACAACTATGATGTTGAAGACTATGACAAACATTACTTTTGGCAAGAAAGAGAAGTCTATAACCACATTGCATCAATAGTTGAAAGTCGAATTGCAAAATTAGGACAGATTAGACCAGCAATGAGTGTTGTTCCAGCTACTAACAGTGATGAAGATATTTCTACTGCTAAGGTTTCTAAAAACTTGATAAATTGTGTTTACCATAAGTTAAATATTAGCGACAAAATTGTTAGTTGTACGCATTATAGTGAGATTTGTGGAACAGGTTTTTATAAGGTCGTTTGGAACAGTAGAAAAGGTAAAAAACTTGCACTCATTGATGATGAAGAAGTTTTTGAGGGCGATGTTGATGTTGAAGTTGTTTCGCCGTTTGAAATTTTCCCAGACAGTTTGAGTTATGAGAATGTTGACGATTGTATGAGCATTATTCATGCCAAAAGTTATCATAGAGATGTTGTTAAACAAGTTTGGGGTGTCGAAGAAGTTGGAACTGATATTGATGTTTACAGCCTTGACAGCATTAATAACGCGGGTGGTTACGGAATGTTTGCAAGCTCTAACAAAGTTAAATCTCAAACAAAACACGACCAAGTTTTGGTTATTGAAAAATATGTTGCACCAAGTTGTGATTATCCAGACGGCAGACTTATTATTGTTGCAGGCAAGACTTTGGTTTATGATGGTATTCTTCCGTTTGTCAACAGGGAAGATGGAAAGAGAGGTTTTCCGTTTGTAAAACAGGTTTCTTTAAAAAGGCCGGGGAATTTTTTTGGAACAAGTATTATTGAAAGAATTATTCCTGTTCAAAGAAGTTACAACGCAGTTAAAAACCGAAAGCATGAATATTTAAATAGGCTTTCTATGGGAATTTTGACTGTTGAAGATGGCTCGGTTGATTGCGACAGTTTGGAAGAAGAAGGTTTGTGTCCTGGAAAAGTTTTGGTTTATAGGCAAGGAAGCACCGCTCCTAAAATTATGGATAATGGGACTATTCCTTCTGACTTTAAAGAAGAAGAGGAAAAACTTTTGGACGAATTTACTACAATTAGTGGTATTTCTGACCTAATGATTAATAATTTGAATATTAACAATATGTCAGGCGTAACCCTAGAACTTTTGCTTGAGCAAGATAGCAATAGGCTTAACATAACATCTGACCAAATTAAGTTTGCAATTAAAAACATCGCTTCTAACATTTTAAGACTTTACAAACAATTTGTTAATTCAGTTAGAATTGCAAAAGTTATTGGAAAAGATGGAAGCATTGAAATGTTTTATTTCAGCAAAAGTGATATTTCTTCTGATGATATTGTTTTTCAAACTGAAAATGAAATTGGCGAAACAAAAGCACAAAAACGAAGTTTGATTTTTGAACTTTTAGAAAAAGGTTTGCTTCAAAACGAAGACGGCAAATTGACAACAAGAATCAAAGCAAAAACATTAGAGATGTTAGGATTTGGAATGTGGGATAGTCAATATGATTTGGAAGAATTGCACATGAAAAAGGCAGGAAAAGAAAATTTAATGGCTATTAAAGAAAAAGATGTTGAAGAACCACTTAGCATTGACAATCATGAGCTTCATATTGATGAACACATTGCATTTATGCTTGGAGAAGAATATATTAAAGCTGAAAAATTATACCCTGAAATTAGGGATATTATGCTTGGTCATATTGATAAGCACAAAGAATTTTTGAAAAAAGAAAATATTGAAGTTAAGGGGAATTAATTATGGAAGAAAGATTAGAAGAACAACTAGACAAAAATTGTGTTGACCTTGTTGCAGTTGAGCAAAATGAAAAAGAAAATTATTTGAACAGAAATTTGGTGTCTGGCTCTTCAAAATTTAAAAGCACAGAAGAATTGTTGAAAGCTTATGAAAATTTAGAAAAAGAATTTACAAAAAAATGTCAACAATTAAGTGCTATTAAAGGCGACAATAAAACTGAAAAGGATGAAAATTTTGAAAAGGTTTTACCGCAGACCAAAGAAGATTGGCTTAAAAAAACCAGCGAATTTTTGAAGGAAAATGAAAATGCTAAAAATTATGTTCAACAAATTACAAATATGTTAGTTGAAGATGAAGATTTGGCAAAAAAAGAAGATGCTTTGGAACTTGCTTACTCTAGGGTTTTGAAACAAAATTTTAAAACTAAAGAACAATTAGCAAGCGATGAAGAATTTTTGAATGAATATGTTTTTAATAATGAAAATATAAAAAACAAAATTATTGAAAAATATTTATTTGAATTACAAAGTGGAAAAAATGTGCCTTTAATTGCTAGCACTGCGGGCTCTATGAGTGTGTCTAGCCCAAAATTTAAGGCTAAAGACCTTAGTGAGGCTGGCAAATTTGCTTTGCACATTTTGAAAAAATAAGGAGAAAATATGGTTACTATTGAAAATGCACAAAATGCATTAAAAGATGCTTACCTTGATGTTGTAAGCGAAGCTTTAAATATTAAAGCTAATCCATTTCTTGCAAGATTAAATCAAACTACAAGCGATGTTTGGGGAAAAGAAATTATTAAACTTACAAGTTTTGGTGTTAATGGTGGTGTTGGTGCTGGAACTGAAACAGGCGCTTTACCTAGCAGTGCTGGAAACAATTATGTAAAATTTGTTTCTAGTTTGAAAAACCTTTATGGTGTTATTGAAATTTCGGACAAGGCTATAAGAGCAGGCGAAAACAATGCGGGTTGCTTTGTTAATTTGCTTAATGCTGAAATGGAAGGCTTAATAAAAGCTTCAAATTTCAATTTCTCTAGAATGTTGTTTGGGGATGGAAGTGGAAAACTTGCCAATGTTAGTGCTATTGCTTCTAGCGTGCTTACTGTTGACAATGTTAAAAATTTAATGGAAGGTCAGATTGTTGAACTTTACAAAACTGGAAACTCTGCTTCTAGTTTAACAGCAAGAATTACAAAAGTTGACAGATCTAATAAGAAAATAACTTTAAGTGAATCTACTACTATAACTATTGCAACTGGAGAAACTTATTACATAACTCTTCAAAACAGTAAAGACCAAGAAATTACTGGTATTGGGGCTTTGTTTGATGATAATATCACTTCACTTTATGGCGTTACTAAAGCAAATTATAGTTGGATGAAACCAGTTACAAAAGCTGCTGGTAATAGCAATTTGAGTGAAGATATGATGCAAAATTGTATTGATGATGTTGATGAAGTAAGTGGAAGTCAAGTTGACTTTATCACTTGTGCTAATGATGTTAAAAGAATTTATCAAAAATTGCTAACTTCAACAAGATCAAACATTGATGTTATGGACCTTCAAGGCGGTTTTAAAGCCCTTTCATATAATGGCATCCCTGTTGTTTCTGACAGATTTATTGAAGATGGAACAATGTATTTATTATCTTCAAAAGATTTTGCATTGCATCAACTTTGCGATTGGCGTTGGCTTGAAGATGAAGGTGGAAGAATTATCCGTCAAAAACCTGGCTACCCTGCTTACACAGCAACTTTAGTGAAATATGCTGATTTAATTTGCTCTAAACCTTGTGGTCAAGCTAAAATTAGTGGCATAACAAAATAATTTTACGATTTAACTTTTTGCTGGCATGAGCCAGCAAAAATTTAATTTGAGGTTTTATGAACGAAATTAAAAATGATTTATTTGATATTGTTAAAAAAATTAAAGAAATTAATCAAAATTATAAAGTGTTTAGAAATATAATTAAACACCGATATGAAATTTATTTTCAAAAGGGTGTTAATTTGAATTTGGAACTCGTTGTTCCTTATGACAAATTAGACTATAGAACGATTAATTTGTTAAACAAAACTAAAGTTGAAAATGCTGATGAAATTTTTGAGGAAATTGAAAAAGCAAATGCTAAACTTTTTTAGAGAGGAAAAATTTTTATGAAATTAAGAGATGTGGTTAAACTTTCGGCGACAATGTTATCACTTGATGAAATCTTGACTGGCGACAAAATTTTTGATGAAACTTTTGAAGTTACTAAAGAATATAATAAAGTAACCGAAGGAGTGATAAAAACTGACGAAGAAAAAACTTTGGAACTTATGGTTAGGTGCTTTAATCTTGCTTATCAAGAAATTGCAACTGATTATCTTCCTTTGGTTGTATGCGAAGATATTGAAATTAGTGATGGAAGTTTTGATTTGACAAAACTTGACAATAGATTTTTTAAGTTTGTTAAACTTATTAATAAAAATTCTTTTGAAGAAAAGTGTGAAATTTATGATGATGTTTTGTATGCAAAAAATGGGACTTACAAAATAATTTATTGTTATATCCCTTCTTTTGCAGGACTTAACAGTCAACTTTTAGATTTTAATGGAAAAATAACAGACAGAATTTTGGCTTTAGGGCTATGCAAAGAATATTGCTATATTTGCGACAGATTTAATGAAAGCACGGCGTTTAAAACCAAATTTGAAGATAGTTTGAAGGCTTGCTTTAAGACAAAAAAGAACATTGTTTTGCCTAAAAGAAGGTGGATTTAATGTTTTATAAAAAAAGAGATGTTAAGCCTGAAACTGAAAGTATTGTTGTTAAAATTGATGACTTTTCGAAAGGGCTTAATCTTGAAAAAGAGCAAAACGCTTTGGATCCTAACTTTTGTGTGAGTGTTTTTAACTTTGCCTGCAACAAGGGCGTGCTTACAGAAAGTTTTGGTATCAAAAATTTGCAAAGTCCTAATTATCAAAACAAAAAACTTTTTGATATGGAGCAAGAAGATGGCATTGATTGGGTTGATCTAAAAAATGTTTGGTTTTTTAAGATGTATGACAAAAACAATGGTGGAAGAGTTGATAAACTTTTGTTTTATGCAAGCGACAAGTTAATATATTATTCAAGAATTATTACCCAAGTGCCTTGTATAACAAGTTATTATGATGACATCATAAATGAAGTGCCAACTTTTAATTACAACATAAAGTATGACGGAGTTGACTATAACCTTTTTGGAAATGAAACTGACGGAATTTACAAAATTGACGGACTTACCAAAGCTGTTAAACTTACAAATTTTCCTAAACTTAACAGTATGTGCGAAGATAAAGGAAAATTGTTTGGAAGCGGTTATGGAGAACGAAATGTTGTGTTTTACCATAATAATTTAAATTTTAACGAATGGACTGAAACAAGCGATGAAAACAACGGTAAAATTCAAATGAACGATGACAGAGGAAAAATTAACAAGGTTATTCCTTTTCTGGGTTATGTTTTTGCCATTCGTGATTATGGAATTTCGAAAATTATTAATTACGAAAACAAAAATACTTTAGATGTTGTGCATTTAAATTTGTCCGGAAGCCGAATTTTTGAAAACACTGTTCAAATTTGTGGGGATAAAATGCTTATGCTTACAAAAGACGGTCTTTGTAGTTTTAATGGTGTTGCTAACAAAATTTTGAATTTAAGTTTTAATGAAATGCTTGAAGGTATTGATAATGATTGTGCGCAGGCAGTTTTTCATTCAGGCAAATATTATTTGGCTTGCAGGCTTAACTTTTTGGATGACAATGTTGTTGGGTGTGAAAGTTTGAGTGATTTTAAAAATAATGCCTTAATTGTTTTGGATGTTGAAACTATGAAGTTTGAAATTCTAAGAGGTATTGATATTAAAAGCATGTGCTCTATTAAGCTAAACAGCATGGATAAAATTGCAATTATTTTGAATAATATGGAGACTCAAAGAGTTTTTGAACTTGACAGAACAGGGAAGTTTTATGATTTTAATTTGAAAAAGGCTTGGATTTCGCCGTTAACTGATTTAGGTTATTCAAACAAAATTAAATTCGTTAGAGAGATTTCGGTTTTGTCTAAGTATGATGCTAGCATTACAATTTTTACTGAAAAGTCTAAAAAAACATTCAAACTTTATGGCAAGGACACTTTAAACAAGATTAAAGTTAATTTGAAAGGTAAACAAATTGGAGTTAAAATTGAAAGTTGCGTAAACAAAGCATACATTGCTAATTTAAAAATTAATGTCGATTTGCTTGATTATGGTTTTAAAAAATAAAAACAATCTTAAACAAGATTTTTTGTCTAAGTTTTTTGAAAATTTTGAAAAAGAAAAAATGCTTTTAAAAAAAGATTTTGATTTATTGAACAAATTTGTTAATGAAAAGTTGAATAGCATAAAGCTTTAAAACTAATTAACGATATCAAAGAGAGCTGTTATGTGGGAACAAATAGTTAACTTGGCTATACAAAATGGACTTTTCGCTGTTTTATTTTTAGGACTATTAATTTATGAATTAAAAGATAGCTCTAAGCGTGAGAAAAAATATCAGCAAACTATTGAGAGTTTGAACAAACATCTTGATGTGGTTGAAGATATTGAAAAAAACATTGAAGAAATCAAAGATGAAGTGAAAGGTACAAAAAAACGAGCAAAAAACAAAACTAAAGTGGTTTAAAGGGTGAGTATGAAAAAATTTTTGAATTATAAATTTTTGATGACTGTTTTGGCCAGTGTTGTGGTTTTGCTTGAAATTTTGATGGATGTTTTTAAAATAAAACTTAATATTGAAGCTGTGATTTCGGTTTCTGTTGCAATCATTGGTGTTATGGTTACTATCGGGGTTGTTGACAAAGATAAAACTGATAAAGATGTTAAAACCAAAGATGACTTAAAAGATTTTATTGATGAAACAAAGATTGAAGAAAACAAAACAAAAACGAACGAAGACATTAAATCAAAAAAAGAAATTGAAAAAATCCGTGAAGAAAATTTAGAAGATAAAAATTAAATTTTTGGAAAGGACAATAATAAAACAGCCAAACTAAAATGTTTGGCTGTTTTTTAGTGAGAAAATTTAACTAACTCTCGAGTTTTGTTGAATAACCTAGCTTTTATTATTGTATCGGTCGTGATTTTGGTATTCTTTTTGGCAATTAATTCATTATTGTTTGAATAAATGTTTTGCTCTAATTTTCTTCCAATCAAAAACTCAAAATTTGATATAACCAATCCGGGCTGAGAAGGTTCTTCGGTTAGATTGTAAACAACTTTTGGTCGAGTTTTTATGTTGTTTTCTTGTAGGGTTTGGACGCCAGTGTTTTGAATTTCATTTATAGAATTTGTTTGAGCTTCTTCTTTTAAAAGAGTGTCCTCGGCTTTGATAGGCTCTTGTCCAGTAATGTGCGGAAATGAAGATAATGCAGAATTTTGAGTTTCAATTTTGTTGTCTTTATCTTTTAAGATATAAACTTTTTGACTGTTTGAAATTTTTATATCTTCAATTTTAACGCAACTTGACTTACGCTTTTTTAAACTAGAAATTTTTGCTTTTTTATGCTCGTCCTGAACAATTATTGTGTTTTTTCCACAAGAAATTACATCTTCAATTAAAATTTCTTTTTCATCAATTTTAATCGAATGGATGAAATATGAATCTGTTAAAACAACATCTGTAACTGTGCCAAGAAATTTTCCTAAAAAAGTGTAGACACTAGAGTTTATGGGAGAGGGCTTGTCTTGACTTTGGGTTGTTGAATAAAAAGATGTTAAGTTTTGGTCATCTTTTATTATTATTGCATTTTCTCCATTTGAATAAATAG
Source organism: uncultured Clostridia bacterium (assembly GCA_934747965.1). GTDB lineage: Bacteria > Bacillota > Clostridia > Christensenellales > UBA1242 > UBA7868. The sequence goes on along the minus strand of CAKVHI010000001.1, from coordinate 40,772 downwards.
ATTTTATTGACAAAACTTTGTCTTCCAAATCTTCTTCATTATCGAACAAAACAAGATACTTTAATCTTTTAAAATTTTGATTAAAAATTCCCGTTTTTACAACTCCTTCACATTTTGAGCAACTTAAACTTAAAACGGGTTTGGTTAATATGCTGGTTAAATTTATCATTGAATCCTCCTAGAATTTAATACATAATATGCTTTGAAAATAAATTTTATTATTAAATTTTTGCTTAAATGTTGTGTTTGGGCTTTAAGTTTGCTATAATTTGTGCGTGGGATTATTTAGTAAAATTTTTAAAAAGAAAAGCAAAAAGTTTGAAATAGACAAAAAAAATTTAACTAATTTGGTTGTTATGCTTTGCCCTAAAGAAAAGGTTAAATTAAATTCTGTAATTTGTGTTCCTGAAAATTTTTGCGTTGTTATTTTGTCTAGGGAAAAACTTTTGGATGAAATTCCTAGCGGAGAATATGAAATTAATGGTTTAACTTGTGCTAAGGCATGCAAACTTAACAAATTAGACAAGCCAACAAAAAAAGGCTATAAGACAGAGTTTAGTGCTGATTTTTATTTTGTAAACTTATTTGATCAGAGTGCTGAAAATTTGTTCTTTGTTAAAAAAATAAAAAGCAACATAGCATTTGAAATTAAGTTTAGCATTACAAATGCAAAAAAGTTTTTAGAATTTTTGATTTGCGAACAAATTTGTTTTGAAAATGATTTCGCATTTAATGAACTAAAATTTTATGTAAGCCAACTTATTTATTATTTTGTTTTGGATAACAAAATTGTAAACTTTGAAAAACTTAATAAGTATATTGTTGACAAATTGTTGAAAATCGGAGTTAAGGTTAAAAATTTTGAAATTTCAGTTGATGACTTTACCGGACAAATTAAGAAGGCAAGTTTTGAAGGCGAAAATCAAATTCAAATGTCTGACAAAAATGTTAAAGAAGATTTAGTTTTGTTTGATAAAACTGAAAATGCTGAGCAAGAGGAAAAAAATGATAAAAATGACTTTGACCTTGATTATAGCAAAAGACTTGATGAAAATTTGAAAGAAAAAGAAGAAATAAAAGAAACTGGAAATTTAGAACAGCCAAAATTTCAAAGTGGTGGATTTTCAAAGAAATCAATAGTCGACCTTGAAGATGTTGAAAGCAAAAATTTGAAATATTTTGTGTGTGATAAATGCGGAGCAAAATTGAGCGAAAATACAAAAAAATGTTTTGTTTGTGGTAAAAGTTTTGAAGAAAAAAATCTTTGCGAAAATTGTGGAAAAGAGATTGATAAAAATGATTATGTCTGTCCGCATTGTGGAAGCGTTTTGATTCAATAAAAATTATGAAAAATTATTTATTTTGGTTTTGTTAATATTGACAAAGGGTAAAATTAAATATATAATAAAAATAAAGGAGATAATTATGGAAAAATTTGTTGTTACAAAAGATACAATTTTGGCTGACATCCTTGATTTTGTTGATGATGCTGAGCCTATTTTGTTAGGATTTGGTATGCATTGTTTGCATTGTCCTCATTCAGTTATGGAAACTTTAGAAGAGGCATGTCAGACTCATGACATTGACATTAATTTGGTTTTGGAAAAATTGAATGAAAAAAATTAGAGGTTAGGATGAAACATATAGTAAGGCTATTGGTGGTGCTTGTTATTGCTTGCGGAATTGGTCTTGGCATTTATTTTGTGGCAAGAGACAATGCGCCTTTTGTGCTTAGTGAATATTTGATAGAAGAAAATAATTTGAATAAGCAACATAATGAGAATTTGTTTAGTCTTAAAGAAAATTTAGATTCGACAAGTGAAAATTATTCGGCTTTTTGCCAATATGAAGAAATTTATAAGGGCTTAGAAATTAGTGCTAAAACTTATGAAACAATTTTGAATAGTGTTAGCCTAGATAAAAACGAAGTAAATAAAATTAAAAACAATTTTAATGCTTTTAATGAAAAACTAAAAACTTTGGATAATTCAGTAACTTTGATGAAAAATTATTTGGATCCAGAAAAAACTGAAAACCCTGCGACATCTGAAGAAAGAAGTCGAGAGAAAAAAGTAAACCTAGACTTTAAAAGTGTTATTGAACAATTTATGGTTGTTAATGACTATTTTGAAGATTTGACTTTAAAAAAAGTTTATAACAACAAATGCTTTGACAATCTTATTAATTTGCATATTGCCAAAAATTTGATTGCTAAAAATTGTGTTAATTCAAACAACAAAAATTATGGGCTTTTATTAGGTGTTCAAAACAAAATTCAAGCTTTTTGTGATAAAAATCAAAAGGCAAGCAAGGATACTATTAAATTTAGCATTCTGTTTGCTGGGTATAACAAAAATAGTTGGAATGGAAAGTTTAAAGAATATTTTGATAATGATGAAGTGATAGCAAGTGGGAATGAAGTTAAAGTGGCTGATTTTAATAAACTTTTAGATTATTTGAATATGGAGGTTTATTATGAAGAAGTTTAGTGGTATAGTATTAAGTTTTTTGCTTTTAATTGTATTTTTTGTTTCAGGTTGCACTTATGCTGACAAGGCAACTTTGGTTAGTATAAACGACAAGTATCAGTTTATTTGTTCTAAAAATCAAGATAATTTGTTTGTTGGCGATGATTTTAATCCTGTTTATAAAAGTGGAAGTTTAAGTTCTGCAATCAATGATAATATTGATGCCTTTGGTTATTTGAAATCAACAAGCGACCGAGAGAATGTTGTTATGGACAACATCTATGGGCTTTTATATAGAGCAGTAAATTCTACATATTTTTCTACTGATGCTTTAAAAATAACTTATGACAAAATGACTGAAAAAAAATATAAGAAAAGTATGTATATTGCTTTAGAAGATTTGCAAAAGAATATTGAAACTTTAAAAACAAACAAAAAATCTTTAGAAAGTGTTTTTAACAACAGCGAAAAAACATATTTAGAGGTAGCGAACGAACAAACTGCAATTTATGATTTGAATAACTACTTAAACAGTTTGAATATTTGCTTAAAAAATTTGCTTGAATTTAACAAAAACTATTATTATGCGATAGTAAATAATATCTTTCCTTCAACAGAAATTAGTACTTTGCTTAACAAGCCTACATCAGAAATTGAATTTACCTATTCAAATTTTAATCAATTAATAAATAATTGTAATATTTTGATTTCTAATTATATCTTAATCTTTTCGTCAGATTTACTTCAAAATATTGCAGAAAATAGTGAATTGAGTGTTTCGCTAAGAGAGCTTCTTACACTTCAAGTTAATCCTAAAATAATAGACGGCGATGTTGAGAAAATTGAAAATTTTAAGATAATCAAGGCTTTAGAAGACAGTTTGAACAAAGAGGAAGTGGTGTTTATTTCTTCTTGTGAAGCTTTGAATAGTGATATTGTGAAAAGCAATGATGAAAAATATAGTTTGTATCAAAATCAAATTTCAAATTATGCAAACAATCTTTTAAATTATTCAAAAAGTTTAATAAAATTTTTGAAAAGTTTGTAGAGATTAAAAGAGCAACTTAAGTTTTTTAGTTGCTTTTTTTGTTTTTTTAATGTAAAATGAAATAGTTTTGAAATTAAAACAAAACTATTGTTTTATTCAACTTTAAAGGCAATATGTTTTTGTTAAATTTAAAGTTAAAGGAATTGAGTATGGATTATGAAAAATTAGCGGATTTGTTGTTTCCGAATATTGACAAAGATATAAAATATTATTTAGAAAAATATCCAAAAAGAGATTTGAAAGAAGGGGCTTTAGTTACGCGTGTTGCTCCAAGCCCAACTGGTTATTTGCACATCGGAACAGTTTATCAGGCTCTACTTAACAAAACGCTTGCTTTGCAAAGCGGTGGGGTGTTTATTTTAAGAATTGAAGATACTGATGAAAAACGCGAAGTTAAAGGTGCAGCCGATATTATGTATCCTTGCCTTAAAGATTTTGGCGTTGAGCCTACTGAAGGCTATGTTTCTTGTGACAAACAAGTTGGAGAGTATGGACCATATAAGCAAAGTGAACGAAAAGAGATATATCAGGCTTTTTGCAAAGAACTTGTAAGGAAAGGAAAGGCTTATCCATGTTTTTGTAGTGGCGATGATGAAGATGATAGTTGTGATTACAGAAAGGAACAAAAAAGGCTTGGACTTCAAACAGGTTATTATGGAGAGTGGGCAAAATGCAGAAATTTAACTATTGAAGAAATTGAAGAAAATTTGAAACAGAAAAAACCTTTCAAAATAAGAATAAAAGCTGATGGTGATGGAGAACAACGAATTGTTTTTGTTGATGAATTAAGAGGTAAAATTTCGCTTCCTAAAAACTTCATTGACTATGTTTTGTTAAAAGAGGATGGGCAGGCAGTTTATCATCTAGCACATCTTGTTGATGACACATTAATGCACACATCTTTAGTTGTTAGAGATGAAAGTTGGCTTCCGTCTGTCCCTCTTCATATACAGTTATTTGAGTTTGCAGGGTTAAATCATCCAAAATATTTGCATACGGCACAAATTTTGACTATTGATGAAAAAACAGGAAATTCAAGAAAGGTTAGCAAGCGTTATGACCCTTGGGCAGACAGCAGAAAATTTTTGGAACAAGGATATCCTAGTGAAGCAATAAGAGAATACTTAATGATTTTGTTAAATTCTGGCTTTGAAACATATAGACTAAACAATCCGCTTGCAAAAATTGAAGATTATCAATTCAAAATTTCAAACATGAACAAAAGCGGAGCACAATTTGACCATGAAAAATTAAATTTTATTTCAAGAAATGTTATAAGCAGATTTAGTGCAGAAAAAGTTTATGATGATGTTTTAAATTTTGCAAAAAATTATGATAGCGAACTTTATAATTTGATATGTGATAAAAAAGACTATGCAATAAAAATGTTTTCTATTGAAAGGGGAACTAAGAAACCAAGAAAAGATATAACAACCTATTCTGATATTAAAAAACTATACTATTACTTTTTCAGAGAATTGTTTGACAAAAAAACGACTTATGATTTTGATGAAAAATTTGATAGAGTTACCATAAAAACTTTGCTCGAAAGATATGTAAATAGTTATGATGAAAATGATGACAAGAACACTTGGTTTGAAAAAATTAAGTTTTTGGGAGAAGATTTGGGTTTTGCAACTGATATGAAACAATACAAAGAAAATCCAGATAATTATGCTGGAAGTTATTCTGATGTTGCGGGAATTATTAGAGTTGGTTTGACTAAAGAAAAAAACACACCAGACCTATATGAAATTTGCAAAATTTTGGGAAAAGAAGAAATTGAACATAGAACTAAATTGATTTAGTCGTCTTTAAAAAGTAAAAGTGCAAACTATGCACTTTTATTTTTAAGCAAATAAAATATCACTTTCGACATTAATATTTAAAAATTTTGCATGATTAATTAAAATTTTTATAAAATAATTGTAATTTATAAATTTTTGTTATATAATTAAGAAAGGAAGTTAAAAATGCGTTATATTAAACTAAGTTTTAAGTATTGTGTTAAAAACATTTTGTTTTTGTTTTTAATGAGTTTAATTCCTGCAATTTTTATTGGAAGCTTATTAAGTCCGTTTAAATTTTTAGAGTTTATTAATAACTATTCTAGTTTGGCTGTTACGGGTTTTGCTGACATATTTTATTCAATTATAGACATAAGCTGGCTTAAAATCTTATTTTATGTTATTGCTTTGTGTTTGATAGGCGTTTTTGCAAGTGTTATTGTTGGCGAAATTGAAAACCATTTTAGAAGCGGAAAAAGAAATTATGGCAATTATAAACATTATGTTAACAACAATTTGCTAATTGTTTTGTTAAATTTGTCTATTTTTGTTGTGATTAACTTTATAGTTTCCTTTTTGTGTGGAACTTTAATTTATTTATTCCACGTGATTTTGAGCGGATTAAATTCTACTGCAGGCGTTGCAAGTGTTGTTGTTGCAATAATTCTTTTTACGCTTTATTTTTGCGTTATTTGCTTAAGCGGACTTGCAATTCTTATAAATGTTCCTAACATGATGATTAATGGTTATAATTTTAAACAAGCATTGTCTAGCACGATTAATTTGATTGGAAAAGATTTCTTTAATCTTGCACTTGCTTTTTTGCTACCTTTTGTTATAATTATTCCTTTAATTTCAATTTTTAACTTTAGTGGTATAGCGCTTGGTATAGTCAATACTATATGTTTAATAATTTCTATTATATACTATTCTTCTTTTGCACTAACGGCTTATTTTGACCTATCAAACATTACTCGTTATGACGAAAGAAAATACTTTCAAATTAAGTAGGATAAATTTATGATTTTTAAAAATACATTTAAACTTTTATTAACCAATTTTAGTTTAACCTATAAGGTTTTTTTGTATAAATTGGTTATTTTGCTTTTGTCTGTTGGGGTTGCAGGGACTATTGGTGTTCCGTTTTTAACCGAACTTCAAAATTTGGGATTTTATAGTTTTGTTTCAGACAAATTTGTGTTTATGTTTGAAAGTTTTAACATTTCAAATATTTTTATTGGAATAAAAGATATATTTTTAAAATTGATTAGTTTATTTTCAACATTTAGCGGAGAAATACTTGTTAATTGCATTGTGGCTTTAAGTGTGTTTATTGTGTTGATTGTGCTTTTTGGAAGCCTAGATGAACTTGCTGTTATTGACCTTTTAAATGCAAATTTAACAAGCAAAACAAAATTATCGTTTTTTAAAAGCATGGTTGGAAAAACCTTTAAAAGTTTGCTTAAAAGCATCGTAAAATTTGTTGTAAGTTTGCCTTATTTTGCTTGCCTTGTGATTATTTGCTATTATGGATTTACTCTTTATGACAAATTAGGCGCACTTTACAAAATTTTAATACCAATGCTTATGTTTTTGCTTATTACTTTGGTAAGTGGAATTTATCTTAGTTTGATTTCGGGCTTTTGCCCAAGTATCATTGTTAACGACAATGGAGTTTTTAAAAGTTTAAAAACTGGCTTAAAAACTATTGGAAAAAAATATTTTAAACTTTTAAGCTCAAGTATTATGCTTGTGTTTATTGTTTTGATTTGCAACATTTTTTTAAGCATATATAGTTTTTTTGCAGGTCTAATAATCACAATTCCAATAACGATTGTTGTTTTAGATTTGTTTAAAACAATTTCATTTTATGAATGTAACGGCATGAGATATTATGTTGGAGATGAAATTAGAACGCCTTTAAGAAAAGAAGAATTGGATAAAATAAATAAATTAAAATACATTATTTAAGGAGATAATATGGAAATAGAAGATAAAAAAGTTGATTTGAATCGAGTTTTTGTTAATAATGAATCAGACAAAATGGCTAGTTTTTCATCAACGAGTTTGAATAAAAAAAATAATAACAAACGAAAAAAATTTAATAACTTAAACAAAAAAAATAAGGTTGAAAATGGCGCTGAAAACAAAGAAAACAACGAAAATAAAAGTGCAGGAACAAAAAATATTAAACTTTTAACTGATTTTTACCAAATGGAAGATGAAAATATAGAAAAGCAAGATATTTTGAAAAAAGTAACCAATAAAAGAGCAAATTCTAACCTAAAAGTTATGTTTTTGGGTGGTGTTGGTGAAATTGGAAAAAACATGATGGTTTTGGAATACGGAAATGATATTGTTATTCTTGATTGTGGGGCAACTTTTCCGTCTGATGATATGCCGGGAATTGATTTGGTTATTCCAGACATAACATATTTAAAAGCAAATAGGGACAAAATTAGAGGTATTGTTTTAACCCATGGCCACGAGGACCATATTGGGGCTATTCCTTATGTTTTAAGTGAAATCAATGTGCCTATTTACGGATCTAGACTTGCTCTTGGGCTTGTTGAAAACAAACTAAGAGAATATCCGAAAGTTAAAGCTAAAATGATTAGCGTTAAAGCAAAACAAGTTATAAAACTTGGTTGTTTTTCTATTGAATTTATCCATGTAAACCATTCAATTCCGGGGTCATTTGCTTTTGCGATAACAACTCCAGTTGGTCTTATGGTACATACGGGCGACTTTAAAATTGATTTTGAAAGTATGGACGGAAAGCCTACTGATCTTGGTAGGTTTGCCGAACTTGGAAGAAAGGGCGTTTTGCTTCTTACTTGTGAAAGTACAAATGTTGAAAAAGATGGTTATTCAATGAGTGAAAAGAAAGTTGCTCAAAACCTTGACACTTTGTTTGGGAAATATGCCGACAAACGAATTTTGGTTGCAAGTTTTGCAAGCAATGTTTTGCGTTTGCAACAAATTTTGGACCTTGCCGAAAAACATAAAAGAAGGGTAGTTTTTACGGGAAGAAGTATGCAAAATGTTGCTGAAACAGCATACAAAATTGGCGAACTTAAATTTGACAAAAATAATATTTTGGATATTGATAAAATTGGTGGATATAAAGATAGTGAACTTTTGATTGTTTCTACTGGAAGTCAGGGCGAACCTATGAGTGCGCTAACCAGAATGGCCAACAATGATTTTCCAAAAATTAAGTTAGACAGTAATGATGTTATTATTATGAGTGCTTCTCCTATTCCTGGAAATGAAAGAAATGTTAATAATGTTATGAACAACCTTTACAAACTTGGTTGCGAAATTGTTTACCATAGTTTGGCAGAAATTCATGCTTCAGGTCATGCTTATAAAGAAGAATTGAAGATTATTCACAATCTTGTTAAGCCTAAGTTTTTTATGCCTGTTCATGGCGAATTTAGGCATCAAAAATTTCATAAAGATTTGGCTATGAATTTGGGTATGCCAGAAAGAAATATTTTGATTTGTGAAAATGGAAATAGAGTTGAAGTAAACAAAGGCACTTTTAAGAAAACTTCAAACATTATTGCTGGCGAAAGATTGGTTGATGGAAATGGAATGGGCGACATTGAAAGTGTTGTTATTCGAGATCGTAAACAACTTGCCGAAGAGGGCGTTTTGGTGTCTATCATTATGCTTGACAAATTAACTGGCGAAATTGTTGGCGAGCCAGAAATTATTTCAAGAGGCTTAATTTACACTAATGAGGCTCAAAAATTGGTTTCAGAAGCAAGACACGCAATTAGAGAGGCGCTAGAGGCTGTTTCACTAAAAGAGAACGATTTGAGTGCTGTTAAGAACAATGTAAGAAAGTTTTTGGCAAACTTCTTCTATAAAAAGATGAAAAGAAGACCAATGATTTTAACCATTGTGGTGGAAAATTAATGAACGAACAAGAAATAAGAAGATTTGCAAAAGAAAATTTTATTCCCATTGTTAGAGAAAAAACTAGTAAAATTTTGATAGAAAAAGTCAAAGAAATCAACCCAAAAAATATTCTTGAGATTGGGACAGCAATTGGTTATTCTGGGATGCTTATGCTTGAAAACAGCGAGGCATTTTTAACCACGCTTGAAATTGACGAAAACAGAAAAAACATTGCCCTGAAAAATTTTAACAGTGCGGGGTTTCAAAACAGAGTTAATCTTGTTTTTGGAGATTGCAAAACCTTTATTGAAAGCGAAAAAGAAGTGTTTGACTTTATCTTTTTGGATGGTCCAAAGGGGCAATATGTAAAATATCTGCCACATTTAATCAATATGTTGTCAAGAAAAGGTCTAATGTTTTGCGACAATGTTTTGTTTGAAGGACTTGTACAAAATTATGATGCTATTATTCCGAAAAAACATCGAACGATTGTTAATAATTTAAGAAAATTTTTAAAGATTGTGAGTGAAGATAAAAACTTAGAGTGCGAGATTTTGGATGTTGAGGACGGAATTTGCTTAATAAAAAAGAAAAATAATGAAACAGAGAAGGTTTAAACTTTTTCTGTTTTTTGTTTGTTATGATTTTGTTTTCATCTCTAATTTTTAATTAATTTTTGACTTTTTATTTTACATTTTTAAAAATTTTGAGTAATTAAAACAAATTTATAAATAATTTTTAGTGATATATTAAATAATAAATATATAAATATTTAAAATTTCAAAATTTGACAAAATTAGTAGACTTTTTTTTAAAAATATTTTATTATATTAGTGATTTGGAGAAAAATGTTGAAAACGAATAATATGAACATGAAAAAAAGATATTTAAGTTTTGTATTTCTAGTTTTATTGATTTGCGTGCTAGGAACGATTTTTAGTGTTTCTTATGCTTATCTTAGCGGTTCATTTTCTAAAGACCATTCAAGTTTAAACCCTTATGTTAATCTTGAATACTATTATGTTGATGGAAGTACGGAATACAAAATTGACAAAAATGGAATAACCGGCTCGGTTTCAAGTGCGGGCGTTGTAAGTTTGAGCGTTAAAAGCGGTTCAACAACAAAAACTATAACTATCAATTCAACAACAAAAACTTTTAGTTTGCCAATAAAAATTAAAAATTCGGGGAATGTTGATGGGGTAGTAAAAAACATTTTTGCGACTATAAACTTTTTAAGCGGAAGCTCTAAAGTTGTTGTAGATAACTCTTATGGTGCTGGATTATATTACTTGCAATTAGTTTCAAGCACTTATCAAATTCAAAATAATTCTGTTTTTGATATTTCTCAAAACAAAATTGCACTTACAAAAAACTCTGGCAATTCTGTGCAAGTTTTAAGCGGACTTAAAGTGCAAGATGCAATTTCTTCTTCGGTGTGCTGTGGAAAAAGTTTTGTGATTAATTTAACTTCAACAATCGTTCAAGAAAACTTTGATTCAATTTCTGATGTTTAATGCTAATTTTAATCTTTTTATTTAAAGAGGTGAAAATATGACGAAAAAAACTAAAATTTTAAAAATTTGCTTGTGGGTCGGTCTGGTGGTCGCCCTTTTAGCGTCTTTATTGGCGGTTTCATTTTCTTGGTATACAGACAAAAAAGATGCCTCTATGAACATAACAATTTCAGGTGCTAGTGGCGAAGCAACAATAAGCGAAGAGCTTAAACCAGAAGATTTGGTTGCAGGCAATAGTTTTGTAAAATCTGTTGCGGTCAACTTTAAGTCAAAAACTGATGTTTATTTCAGGGCGTATGCTACGGTTGTAACTCAAACTTTGAATGGAAGCAACACAATAACAAAAACTGATGTCGTTTTAAATAATGGTGTTGATAGCACAATTATTGGAACAGACGGCAGGTATTATTATTCAACCACAAACGCAAACAGCCTAACCAGCGTACAAACACAAACAGTTAATGTAAAATTTTCGTTTTTGGTTAGTTCAGAAATTAATGATGAAATTTTGAGAGATTCTAGTGGAAATTTAAAGAAAGATTTAAAAACGACAATTACATATCATGTTGAATATTGTCAAAAAGAAAATTTTGCTGAGTGGGGGAATATTACTTCAAAGAAAACAAATTATTTAATAACTTTTAAACAAGACAGCAAGGTTTTAAAAACGAGTTATGTTGAATATGGTCAAACACCTTCTTTTGGTGAAACAAACCCAACAAAACAAGCAACAAGTGAAAAAGAGTATGTTTTCAGTGCTTGGTCACCAGCAATCAGTGCAGTTACAAAAAGCACAGATTACACCGCAACTTTTACTGAAAAAAGTTTTGTTGCAACCTTCGATGCAAACTGGCAAACACAAATTGCGGGTTTAGGAATTGATGGAATTTCTGCGGTAACTGACATAACTTCAATTAGGTTTGACTCTTTGTCAACTTTAGATAGTGAATATCATGACACCACAAAAAGATTGTCTAGTGGTATTAAAGTTTATCAAAGTGCAGGAATAAAAACGGCTATATCTTTTGTGTTTGGAACAATTAATGCGCCAACATATTCGCCATTTTTATTCAGCAGTAACAGCACAACTCCAACCTACTTAACAAATCTAACATCACTTGAATTTAACAATTTTAACACCTCAAATGTAACATATATGGCTGCATGGTTTAAGGGCTTGAGTGGATTAAAAACACTTGACTTGTCTTGCTTTGAAACTTCAAAAGTTGAAGGCTTTAACTATATGTTTGAAAATTGTACTAATTTGGAGAGCATTATTTGGGATAAAAATAAATTTGACACTTCAAGTCTTACAACTATGTATTATATGTTTGCAGGATGTAGCAGCCTAAAATCTGTTGACCTATCAAAATTCAACACGGCAAAAGTTACAACAATGGAAAGGTTGTTTTATGGCTGCGGTGCTTTGGCAAATGTTGATGTTTCAAGTTTTGACACTTCAAGTGTAAAGATAATGACATATATGTTCTGCAAGACTGGTTTAACCAGCATAGACTTATCACATTTCAAAACAACAAAAGTAACTTCAATGGGTGGAATGTTTGAGGCTTGCTCTAAACTTAAATCTGTAAATCTTTCTGGATTGACTAATGATGCACTAGACACTATGATGTGGATGTTTAGTGGATGCAGTGCTTTGGAAGAAGTTAATTTCACAAACTTTAAAACACCAAAACTTACAAGTTTGCAAAACACTTTTGCTAGTTGCACTTCTTTAAAAACTCTTGATTTGTCAAGTTTCACAACAAACTTAGTAACAGAAATTTCAAGAACTTTCTCTCAGTGCACAGCACTAAAAACACTTGATTTAAGCAATTTCAATTTGAGTGCTGTAACTGGTTATACTAACACGCTTTATAATTGTACTGGTTTGACACAAATCAAAGCTCCAAGTATGATTAAGTCTGGTGTGGAAATTGCACTTCCAACCTCAAAATCATTCTATCTTGACGGCGCAGAAGTGGTAACAAGCATCACAAACGCTCACGCAGGGCACATTATTTATGACCATGTAATAGCCGAAAGTTTCACAGCAAGTTGGCAATCAGCCTTTGATAACGCAGCGGTTAGCGGAATTGCAAATGCTCAGGCTATAACTGAAATTAGTTTTGAAAAAACACAACCGAGCGGATATACTTTTGCAAAATATTTAAATGGCACAAAAATCAAAATTTACACAAATGGCACAAAAGTTGCCTTTGTTCATGCTTCAATAAAAGCACCTGCTGGGTCTTGCTCATATTTGTTTAGTAGTTCTACGGGAAATCAACTTACAAAACTTCAAAAAATTGCATTTAATGGCAATTTTGACACAAGTGAAGTTACAAGTATGGGCGGTTTGTTCCAAGGATGTACAAGTTTAACAAGTGTTGATTGTGGTAACTTCAACACTAGCAAGGTTTCTGCAATGTGGTTTATGTTTTATGATTGCATGCTTCTAACAAGCATTGATGTTTCAAACTTTGATACAAGCAATGTAACAAATATGAAAAGTATGTTTGGGGGTTGCACGGCGGTTACTAGTTTGAATGTGTCAAACTTTAACACCGCAAAAGTTTCATCTATGGAGAGTATGTTCAATGGATGTAAAGCTTTAACAGAATTAAATCTTTCAAGTTTTAATACTGCAAAAGTTACAATTATGTCAGATATGCTCTCTCAATGCAGTAAACTTACGAGCATAGATGTGTCAAACTTCGATACAAGTTTGGTAACTAACATGTCTAACATGTTTAACGGTTGTTCATCTTTAAGAAGCATTAACTTGAGTGGACTAAACACTGCAAAAGTTACAACTATGAATGCAATGCTTGCAAATTGCACAAGTTTAAAATCAGCAAATTTATCTGGTTTTGCAAACAATATGTTGACAAATATGAACAGAATGTTTGATGGTTGTTCAGCACTTGAAAGCGTAAACTTTTCAAACTTTAAAACAACAAATGTAACATCTGTAACAGATATGTTTTCTGGTTGCAGTAAAATAACAAATCTTGACTTGTCAAGTTTTAACCTTTCTAAAGCAACAACGGGTGCAGACACAATGCTTACAGGTCTTACTGGACTAACACAAATTAAAGCACCAAGTGCAGTTGGCACTGCATTGACTCTTCCAACAGGTAAGTCTTGGTATGTTGAAGGCACTGGAAGCAAAATAACAACAATCGCAAATGTTTCAACAACATTAGGCAAAACAATTTATGACCATGTTATAAATGAAACAGCAACCTTTGACACAGATTGGAAAACAACCTTTGCAAGTTCGGGTGTAAGTTCAAGCATTTCAAGCGCAACTGCAATAACATCAATATGTTTTGAAAAAACACAGCCAAGCGGATATACAGATAGTGGAAAAACACTACCAAGCGGAATTAAAATCTTCACAAACGGCACAAAAGTTGCTTTTGTGTATGACAAAATTATTGCACCAACAGATTGCTCAAATTTGTTTGCAAGTTTATCAGCATTAACTGAAATTTCATTCAACAACTTTGACACAACAAATGTTGAAAATATGTATTGCTTTCTTATGTCTTGCACAGCGTTGACTAGTGTTGATGTTTCAGGATTTAATACATCAAAAGTAGAAAATATGGCTGGTTTCTTTGCTGGATGTGAGGCAATAAAAGCTATTGACATTTCAAATTTTGACACCAGTTTAGTAACAAACATGATGGGTATGTTTCAATATTGTGAAGCAGCAGAAACTATAAAATTTGATAAATCTAAATTTAAAACTTCAAAAGTAACAAATATGTATTGTATGTTTGCTTCCTGTAAGGCAATAACAAGTATAGATGTTTCCGGCTTTAATACAAGTTCAGTGGAGACTATGTATGGAATGTTTAATTGTTGTGAAAAACTGAAAGTTTTAGATTTGTCGAATTTCGATACAAGTTTGGTTACAAATATGAATAGCATGTTTGTTAATTGTAGCGAGTTGACAACGCTTAATGTAACAAGTTTTAATACCGAAAAAGTTACAATTATGTCGTCTATGTTCAATGGATGTTCACTTCTTTCAAGCATAGATGTTTCAAACTTTAATACCGCCTTAGTTGAAAGCTTGTCTAGCATGTTTAGTAACTGCTCTTCTTTACGAAATATTAACTTAAGTGGATTTAATACTGCTAAAGTTACTACAATGGATAATATGTTTGCAAATTGCACAAGTTTAAAATCAGTAAATTTATCTGGTTTTGCAAACAGTGTGTTGACACGTATGAACCAAATGTTTAATGGTTGTTCAGCACTTGAAAGCGTAAACTTTACAAATTTCAAAACAGCAAATGTAACTCAAGTCCCAAATATGTTTTCTGGTTGCAGTAAAATAACAAATCTTGACTTGTCAAGTATGAATTTTACAAAATCATTAACAGGCAACACAACTATGCTTACAGGTCTTAGTGGACTAACACAAATTAAAGCACCAAGTGCAACTGTTTCGGCTTTGACTCTTCCAACAGGAAAGTCTTGGTATGTTGAAGGTGCTGGAAGTGCAATAACAACAATCGCAAATGTTTCAACAACCTTAGGCAAAACAATTTATGATCATCTTTTGAATGCTACAGCTACCTTTGACACAAACTGGAAAACAACCTTTGCAAATTCAGCTGTAAGTTCAAGTTTATCTAGTGCAGATGCAATCACTTCAATTTGTTTTGAAACACCTGCTTCTGTAAGTGAATATACAGACAGCGGAAAAACACTTCCAAGCGGAATTAAAATCTTTACAAACGGCACAAAAGTTGCTTTTGTGTACGACAAAATTTATGCACCAACAAGTTGCGCAAATTTGTTTGAATATTTAACAGCACTTGAAGAAATTTCGTTTAACAACTTTGACACGGCCAACACTACAAACATGTCTTGGATGTTTAACTCGGCAAAATTGAAAAGCATTGATTGTTCAAAATTCAATACCGCAAAAGTAACAAACATGGCGGCAATGTTCTATGGCACAAAAGTAACTAATTTAGACCTTTCAAATTTTAACACTGCAAAAGTATCAAGTATGTCATATCTATTCAATGGTTGTAGCAGTTTAAAAACTCTTGACCTATCAAGTTTTACAACAACAAGTGTAACAACAATGACTAATATGTTCTATAATTGCAGTGCATTAACCAATCTAAATATAACAAGCTTCACAACAACAAATGTGAATAATATGAGTTATATGTTCAATGGTTGCAGCAGTTTAACAAATCTTAACCTATCAAGTTTCAACACTGCAAAAGTAACAACTATGGAAAGAATGTTTTATGCTTGCACAAGTTTAGTAACATTGGATATTTCAAACTTTAAAACTTCATTAGTAACAACGATGAGTTATATGTTTTATAATTGTAACAAAATGGTAAATCTTAATTTTTCTGGTGCAACAGGTGAAAAACTTACAACAATCGGAAATATTTTCGATCATTGTTCATCTTTAAAATCAGTTAATTTTGGAAGTTTATTAAGCAAAGCAACAAGTTCTCTCAAAACAGTTTCAAATATGTTCTATTATTGCTCAGCACTAAAACTAGATTTAGTTGATTTGTCAAAAACAGGTGCAACAACTTTATCTTCAATGTTCTTTAATTGCAGTTCAATAACTGAATTAAAAGTTATTGCGAACAATGCAACAAATGTTACTAATATGTTTTATGGATGTTCAAAAATAACAAAACTTGATTTAAGTGAATTTAATTGTGCAAGCGTAACATCAGGGAACACAACAATGCTTACAGGCTTAACAGGCTTGACAGAGTTGATTGCTCCAAAAAATATTAGTGCAAGTTATCAGTTGACGCTTTACAGTTCAAAAGCATATTATGTTGACGGGCTTGCAAGTGGCGTCATTTCAGGCAAAAAATTAACAAACACTCACAGCGGAAAAACAATTTACACAAGCATTAAATCAGCTCAATTTGACAGCGATTGGCGAAATCAAGTTGAAGACAACAACATAGAAACAAGCAGATTAATTAGTATCACATTTATCCCTTATGACCAATTTAGCGAATATGTTTCTAACTTAACATATAAATTTGATTTGACAAGCGGAATAAAAGTTTATGTTTATAATAATAATGGAACAGAAAATTCAACAATTTTAGCATTCTATTATCCTTCAATCACAGCTCCAACAGATTGCACAAATTTATTTGCAAATTTAACAAGTTTGGGCAGCATAGAACTTGGCAATTTTGACACATCAAACACAACAAATATGAGCGGTATGTTCAGAGGTTGTGTGAAGTTGTCAGATTTTGGTGAAACTCAAATTAACACTGCAAAGGTAACGAACACAAGTTATATGTTCAGTGGCGTTAAAGACGGAGTTTCATCTCCAACATTTAATTTCATGTCATCAACAGCAAGCGTAACAAATGCGGCATATATGTTCAGTGGCTATCAAGCAATGACATTATATTTAAACTGGATGAATGTTTCTAAAGTTACAAATATTACAGGCTTTATTACTGAATGCTTTAACTTAACAACAATTTATGCTCCGGCAGGAATTAGAGATGGCTATAAAATTTCTCTTCCTTCATTCAAAAAATGGACAGTTGAAGAAACCTCAACGGTTGTAACCACTCTTGGAAGTGCACAAAGTTCAAAAACCATCCGGGGGGGGGTATTAGCGGAAATTAGTTCAAGTTGGAAAACTGAAATCGCTAACCTAGGTGTTGACGGAATCTCATCAGCAAGTAATATAACAGTTTTAAGGCTTGACAGCCCAAAAACTGTGCCTAATTCTTTTGCAAAGACCGGAAAACAATTCTCAAATGGAATTGAAATATATCAACATTATTCTGTAAAAACTCAAATTGCGTTTGTTGCGGATGAAATTTATACTGCGACAAGTGCAGAAGGTTTGTTTAAAGAATTATATGTAACAAAAATAATTATTAATAATATCAACACAAGTCGTACGACAGATATGTCGTTTATGTTTGGATGGGGTCATAAACTAACAAGCATTGAAGGACTGTCTAAATTCAACACTTCAAAAGTAACTTCAACGGCTGGAATGTTTACTAGCAGTGATTTATTAACAGAAATAGACGTTTCTAGTTTTGACATGAGCAAGGTTACAAATGTTACAGCTATGTTCATGTCTTGCAGAGCATTGAAATGTTTGGACCTATCAAGTTGGACGCTTACTGGCGGATTAACAACAACTAGTTTTGTTAATGGTTGCAGTTCACTTGAATGCTTTGTGGCACCAAAATATACAGGTTCAGTGCCTGAAATTATACTTCCAGATGTGTTTATTGATGCACAGACAGGGGCTGTTCTTATGGATAGTTCAACAAACAAGGGTATTTTAAATTCTGCATCACATTATTCAACAACCACGCAAAATAAGACTTATGTAATTGAATATATTTATAATTGTGCCGAAGGCGGCGTAATTTTCGACAACACTTGGAAAGATGAAATTATAAATTTAAAATTAAACGGAATTTCAAGCCTAGATAATATAACAAAAATTGAATTTATAACAACTTTACAAATTTATCAAACAAATTATGCATCAGAATCAAGCGACTATAAATATGTTAAAGTTGGCACATTATCGTCAGGTATAAATGTTTATCAAAAAAGCACAAATCCAACAGAAATAGCCTTTGCGGGCAAAAGTATATTCGCAGATGTGGCTGAAGAAGGCTTGTTCAGTAATTTAGCTAGTTTAACAAGCATAACATTTATTAATTTTGACACATCAATCACAACAAGCATGAGGCGTTGGTTTGCAGGGAATAGTTCACTGGCAACTCTTGACTTATCGGGGTTGGACACAACAAAAGTAACTGATATTAGTGGTATGTTTAATAGTTGTTCAAAACTTGTAAATCTAACGGTGTTTAGCACAACAACCAAAGTTACCAAAATTGCTGGAATATTTAGTGGTTGCATAAGTTTAAAAACCTTAGATTTGAGTGATTGGCACCTAGACGAAATTAGTTTCGATTCAACTGGACTTAAGAATATGCTAAAAGAGTGCACAGGCTTAACAAAAATTATTGCACCATACATCCCACTAATACGTGATGAAATTGTTAATGGTATACAAACTTATGTAAACATAGAGTTGCCACCTACATCAGGAAATTTGCGTTGGGCAACGCCTACCGGTAGTGGTGGATATTATACTTTCAACGAGATATCATACAATGAAAATGGTTGGACAATGGAATTAATTAATCCTTTTTATGTATAAAATATCTCCAAAAAAACACCTTACAGAAAGTAAGGTGTTTTTTATATATCTTTATTGCTTAAACAAATTGTTATGCTAATAAAATGAATTTGAAATTTAAAATTATAAAGATTAAACTATGTTATTAAAAATTGTTAAGTAAATCAAAAACTTTAAAAAATAAAAATAAAAAAACGCAGTGGAAAAACCTGCGTCTTAAGTGAATTACCGAAAAAATATTAATAAAACATTTGAAAAAATTTTAAAAACATAAAAAAGATTAAATAAGAAAAACAGTAATTCACTATAGAGTTATTAACTCTACGATAATATAATATCACATAATAACAAAAAAAGCAAGACTTTTTTCAAAAAAAATTCAAAAATTTTCAAAAAATTTTAAAATTTGTATAAAAGAAAATGCTTATAAAGTTTGACAAAAACAAAATTAACCAAAAATAATTTTTCTGTCCAAAATCTTAATTGATATCTGTGCTTTTTTATTTCCCTGTAGTTTTTGTTATATCTTTCATAAGGTTAATTACAAATATCCAAATGTTAGATTATTTTAAATAAATGCTTAAAAGCAAATAAAAAATCTGAACGAGTCAGATATTTTTTAAACAATATGTTTTTCAACACTAAAATAGCACCAAGGGGCAAGGTCTGTTGGGGGCATAGCGATAAAGGTCATTAGTTTTTTTGTTGTTGGATGAGTAAACTTTAGTTTGTAAGCAAATAATGCAAGATTAACATCTTTAACGCCCTTACCATATTTGAAATCTGCAAAAATTGGAGTTTTGTTTGCACTGAATTGCACTCTTATTTGATGACTTCTTCCAGTTTGCAAATCAATTTCAACCAAACTATACTTCTCGTTATATTCCAAAACTTTATAGTTTAAACACGCCTTTTTACTGCCTTCCTCAGACATAGTTGCAAGTTTTACAGTGTTTGTTTTTTCATCTTTTTTAAGATAATTTTCAAGCCTGCCTTCTTTGGCTTTTGGAACACCACTCAAAACTGCAACATATTTTTTTTCAAAGTTATGATTTTTTATGTCATCACAAAGCCTTGAAGCCGCCTTACTTGTTTTTGCAAAAACCATAATCCCGCCAGTTGGTCTGTCAAGCCTGTGGACTAATCCAACATAAACATTTCCTGGCTTATTATATTTTTCTTTTAAATAATTTTTTACCATATCAAGCAAACTTTCATCGCCACTTTTATCACCTTGAGTGGGAACATTAAATGGTTTTTTCACAACAATAATATGGTTATCTTCATAAATTACTTCTAGCATATTTTATCCTTTCAATTTGTTTTTAGCACTATAAAAGAGTGCTTTCAGTTAATAATTATCCAAAATTTTGTTAATATCCAAAATATCGCCAACTGTAACAATTCCAATCGGCATTTCAAGATAATTGCCGTTTGGTGTTATCAGAATCACTAGCAGTTTTCGATTTTCAGTAAACTTATTCAAAACTTCGTTAATAGTTATACTTTTTGGGGCAATAGTGTAAAAATTTTGGTCTGTACTTATAATATCTTCAATTTTAGTGTTGTGTATAAATTCACAAACATTTTCTTGATTGTTAATAACATTTCCAAGTTTATTCAAAATTCTTCCAGAATTGGCAACACCCAAAATTTCGCCATTTTTGTATACTGGCAAATTGCTGTATCCACTTTTAGCAATAATACTTATAACTTCACACACGCTGACGGTATTTTCAACACACAAAACATCTTTTCTGCACACGGTGTCATAAACACGGGGTGGAGTGCAAATAAGTTTTGTTATATGCTCTAATTTTTCAACAACTTCTTTTTTGGGAATGGCAATAATTTCATCGCTATTTTGAGTTGAATGAACAATAGCATTTCTAAGCCTTGAAAAATCAACAAGGTCATCTTCAAACTTTCTTATAACACTGTTTAAAGGAACAGCTCTCCTTATGCAGTCTGAAAACGGCATACCTCGTTTGAAATTATATATGTTTTTTATTGTATAATCTAGTTGATTATAAGCTTTTATAAATCTTTCAGCTAAATTTTCCATAAAATCTCCTATTTTATTTTACCATAATAAATGCAAAAATAAAAATAAATATGAAAAAATTTGAAAGATAAATAATTTTGCGATAAAAAACTAAAATATATAAAAAAATCACGCAAGCGAGATTGTAACCTTGACCTATATATCTTTGTGGTAGACAACTCCTACAAAGCCACCTTATGGCACATAATTAGGTTTGCTTAATGCTGCTTCCGTCAAGACCTGACATGATTCACAATTAACTATTGCATAAGACTTTATACTCAACATTACTTGCCACAAAAAGTATATAACTCAAAAATTCCGACTTCGCCGTTCGGCTCTGCTATAGCGGATTGCAGATTCAGGGCACCGCTAACTCCCCACCCAGCGTGATAGAAGAATTTTAGCATAAAAAAATGAATTTGTAAAGTTAAAACAAAAAAATTTGCAAAATTAATGTTTTTGTGTTACAATTTTTGCATGGAATTTAATCATATCCCAATTCTTAAAAATGAAATAATTAATTTATTGAATATAAACAAAGCAGGAACTTATGTTGATTGCACCGTTGGTGGCGCAGGCCATTCAAGTGCGATATGTGAAAAATTAGGGCAAAGCGGAAAAATTATTTGTTTTGATAAAGATATTGAAGCCCTGAATGTTAGCAAAGCCCGATTAAGTAAATTTGATTGTGAAAAAATTTTTGTTCATAACGATTTTCATAACTATAAAAGTGTTCTTGAAACACTAAATATAAACAAGGTTGATGGCGTTTTGATTGACCTTGGTGTGTCAAGTTATCAACTTGATAATGCTGAGCGTGGATTTTCATATAGGTTTGACGGAAAACTTGATATGAGAATGAACAAAGATCAAGATTTTTCTGCATATGATGTTGTAAATTCTTATTCGACACAAAAATTGACAGAAATCTTGTTTGATTATGGTGAAGAACCCTTTACAAAAAGTATTGTTCGTAATATAATTAAGCATAGAGATAAAAAGCCTATTGAAACTACTCAAGAACTTGTTGAAATAATTTCAGAGAGCGTACCAACAAAAAATCAAATTGACAAGTCAAGTGTTAAGCGTGTTTTTCAAGCCATAAGAATAGAAGTTAACGGCGAACTTGTTGGGTTAAAAGAAACATTAATGGATATTATTAATTCATTAAATGTTGGTGCAAGATTTGCAGTTTTAACTTTTCATAGTTTGGAAGATCGTATTGTGAAAGACCTTTTTAAGCGTGAAAGCACGGATTGTTTGTGTGATAAACGGCTTCCTGTTTGCGTTTGTAAACATATTGCATCCATAAAACTTGTAAACAAAAAGCCTATTGTTGCAGAAAAAGAAGAAATTTTGCAAAATTCAAGAAGCAAAAGTGCAAAATTAAGAGTTATTGAAAAAGTGTTCTAAAATTTTTTTTGAAGGAGTATTATATGGAAAGCGACAAAATAACAATTTCGGAAAATGATTTGGATGAAAAACAAAGTTTTAAGGCTGATGAATTTGAAGAAAATAACGGTTTTGAAATTAGTGATGAAGCCAAAGAGCAAAGTCGTAAGTTTTTCAAGTTTGGACAAAAACCAAAAAAAGAAAAACGCAAATTTGAAAGTTTTGAAATTGTAAAAACTTTTTCGCCGAAAGAAAAACCAAAAAAAAATAATGATTTTGATAAAATTTTGGAAGTTTCAAATGATTTTGAAACAAGTGAAAGCACTATAACCACAAGTGAAAATGTCAAAAAACAAAAAGTTAAAATGAAATTAAGACCTCGTGGCAAATTAATTTTGATTGCTATCAGTTGCGTTATTATTTTGTTATCTTCTTTGATGATTTCTAATGCTATAAAAATTAGTAACTTAAACAATGATATTACAAACTTAAACAATCAAATAACTGTTGAAGACTTTAAAATTGATAAGGCAATAAAAGACCTTGGTGCTTTAACTGATGAAGCAAAAAGTGATGAAACAGCAATTAGACTTGAACTTGAAAAAACCACTGAATTTACTGATGTAGATTTATATGAAAGAAATCCAGAAATAAAAGTACAAAAAAATTCTAATTGGTTTGACAAACTTTGCAACTTTATTTCCAAAATTTTTGGGGGATAGGTTTATAACAAAACAATTTAATATTTATTCAATTCAAAAGAGGTTATTGGTTATTTTATTACTGATAACCTTTGTTTTTTCAGCACTGGTTTTCAGACTTTTTTACATACAAATTATTAACGCTGAGAATCTGCTAAAGCGAGGGGAATCGCAGTGGGTTAGAGATTTGCCAATAAATGCAAAAAGAGGAACAATTTTTGACACGAATGGAATACCTCTTGCTGTTTCTTACACAAGTTACAATATTTATGTTAGAGCTGTTAGTGTTAAGGATGCTCATAGTGTTACCAAAGCATTAACAGAAATTTTGGACCTTGACTATGAAAAAACTTATCAAAAAGTAACTAACAGAATGGTTAGCGAAAGTTTGGTTAAAATGCAAGTTGAAAGTGAAAAAGTTGAAAAACTTAAATCGCTTAATTTGTCAGGAATTTATTATAGTGAAAACAACAAAAGATACTATCCTTATGGCAATTTTTTAAGTCAAATTTTGGGATACACAACGATTGATAACATTGGTCAAAGCGGAATAGAACTTTATTATAATAAATATCTTACTGGGATTGATGGTAAAGCAAGCAAACAAACAACAATTAAAGGTGAAGAACTTTTAAATACACTAGATAATTTTGTGCCGTCTGTTAGCGGGAATAATGTTTATTTGACCATTGACTATAACATTCAAATGCTCGCCGAAGAAATGTGCAAAGAAATTATGCAAAATGAAAAACCAAAGAATTGTCAAATAATTGTTATGAATCCAAAAACGGGCGAAATTTTGGCAGATAGTGTTAAACCCAGTTTAGACTTAAACAATCTTCCAAGAGATAATATTCAAGAACTAAACTCGTGTTCAAAAAATTTAAGTTTGGTTGATGTCTACGAGCCAGGCTCGACTTTTAAAGTTTTAACAACAGCTATGGCTCTTGAAGAAGGATTAACTAGTCCTAACGACAGGTTTTATGACCCCGGCTACAGAATTGTTGATGGTCAAAAAATCAAATGTTGGCGACTTCACGGACACGGCTCTCAGAACATGACAGAGGGGCTTTGCAATAGTTGCAATTCAGTTTTTGTTGACCTGGCACTAAGACTTGGCGAAAACAAACTTTATGAATATTTCAAAAAGTTTGGTTTGGGCTCTCCACTCGGGGTTGATTTTCCAGGAGAAAGTGGTGGAATTATAATGAACAGGGAAACTGCACAAAAAGTTGACCTTGCAAGAATGGGATTCGGGCAGGCAATTGCTGTTACTCCTATTCAAGAAATTAATGCAATTTGCAGTGTTGTTAATGGCGGGACTTTGCTTAAACCTTATTATTGCAAAAAAATTACGAACTCTAATGATGTTGTTATAAGTGAAAATTCAAGAACAGAAATCAGTAGAGTTGTTTCCCAAAAAACAAGTGAAACAATTAAATATATGTTTGAAGAAGTCATCAAAAAAGCAAATGGAATTAATGCATTTATTCCAGGATTTCGTGTTGCTGGCAAAACAGGAACAAGTCAAAAATATGAAGATGGCAAAATTAATGGGAAATATGTTTCTTCTTTCGTTGGAGGCTTTCCAGCCGATGACCCAGAGTATATGTGTTTGGTTGTGGTTGATGAACCATCTAGCGGGGCATACTACGGCAGTATTGTTGCTACGCCTTACGCTAAAAAAGTTTTTGAGGGGATAATTAAATATAAAAATTTAAAACCGACTGGCGATGTGTTATCAGACGAAAAAATGACAGAAGAAACTATTGATATGCCTTCGCTTGTTGGAAAAAGTTTAAGTTATGCTTTAAGCTTGCTGAAAACTTTAAATCTTCAGTATGAAATAGACGGCGAAGGCGGAGTTGTTTTAAGTCAAACTCCTCCTCCTAACACGAAAGTTAGAGAAAGAGCAATAGTTTTGATAGGGACTTAGTATGAAAATTAAAGATTTAATAAAAAACATTAACATTTTAAAAAGAGCAAATTTCAATGAAAAAACTTTAGATATTGATGTAAAAAACATATGCGACAACACAAAAAGCAAACTAAAAAACAGTGTTTTTGTGTGCATTAATGGCTTTAATTTCGATAGCCATAAGATCTCATCTGACTTTAAAGATTTAGGCATTAAATTTGTTGTGGCAGAAAAAGAAATTGACACAAGTCTTCCTTATATTATTGTGAATAGCACTCGAGAAGTTTTGGGAACATTGTGTGATAACTTTTTCTGTAATCCTACAAAAAGTTTTAAATTGATCGGAGTTATTGGAACAAACGGAAAAACAAGCACAACTTACTTTATTAAGCAAATTCTTGAACTTAACAAAAAAAAGTGTTGCGTTATTGGAACAAGTGGGGTTTTTGTAAACAAAAAAAGATTAAAAGAAACCTTAACCACTCCCGACCCAATTTTGCTTTACAGTCTTTTTGATTTGGCAAGAAAAAGCAAATGTGATTATGTTGTTATGGAAATCTCTGCTCATGCAATAAAATTAAAAAAGGTTGCTAATCTTGTTTGTGATATTGTGTGTTTTACTAACTTTTCGCAAGACCATTTAGATTTTTTTAAAACAATGGAAAATTACAAACAAACAAAATTATCATTTTTTAATGAATATAACACAAAAAAAGCAATAATAAATGCAGATGACAAGGTCGGAATTGAAATTTGTGAAAAATTGAAAAATAACTTTAAAACATTTGCAATAGATAGTGATGCGGATTTCAAGGCGGACAATATTGAATTATCACTTTCACAATCACAATTCGATTTAAAAATTAATGATTGCGCTGATAAAGTAAAGGTGAATGTTCCATGCTTATTTAATGTCTATAATATTTTGTGTGCTGTAAGTGTTTGTAAAGAATTAGGACTAGAAATTTCGCCTAATCTTTTGCAAAACTTAAAGCCAAACAAAGGGAGATTTGATGTTTTTTGCTTAAAAAACAACCGCTTTGTTGTTATTGATTATGCTCATACGCCTGAGAGTTTGAAAATTGTGCTTGAAAGTGTAAGAAAATTGCAAAAAAATTGCAAAATTATTGCTCTTTTTGGTTGTCCTGGAAACCGAGATGAGACAAAACGAGAATTAATGGGACAAATTGCAAGTAAGTTTTGTAACAAAATTTATATCACAACAGATAATCCGAAGTTTGAAAATCCACTTATTATTTGTGAAGAAATTAAGCGAGGAACAAAAGATAAAGGAATTGTTGTTGAAAGCAGAAAACAAGCAATAAAAGTTGCAATAAAAAACTTAAAAGAAAATCAAGTTTTGTGCTTAATAGGAAAAGGAACGGAAGATTACCAAGATATTAATAACAAAAAGATAAAATATAGTGATTACACTGTGGCTTTAAAATGCATAAAAAAGTTAAAAAAACAATAAAATAAAGTATGGACAAATTTTTTTTAGCAATCACAATAAGTTTTATAATTTGTTTGATAATTTCACCTTTAGTTATAAAAATGATAAAAAAATTTAAGGCAAGCCAACCGCTTTATGAATATGTGGATATGCACAACAAAAAAGTTGGTACGCCAACTATGGGTGGAATTATTTTTTTGTTTGGAATTATAATAACATCTTTTATTTTCATTCAAGGACAAGCTAAACTTGCAGTTGTTTCTTTAGGCGTTTTGTTAAGTTTTGGCTTAGTAGGTTTTTTGGATGATTTTTTAAAAATAAAGCATAAACAAAATTTGGGCTTAAAAGCATATCAAAAAATCATTTTTCAATTATCTATCAGCATAATCATAAGTTGCTTTGCATACTTTAGCGAGTTTGTAGGAAGCAGTATTTTTGTTCCGTTCTTTAATAAAGAAATTAATTTAGGTGCTTTTTATATCCCTTTCACTGTTTTGGTGTTTTTAGCAGTAACTAACAGTGTAAACTTAACTGACGGATTAGATGGACTAGCAGGTGGTGTTAGTTTGAGTTACATAGCAAGTTTTGCGATAATTTTTTACACTATTTTTTTGAGTTTAAAAAACTCAGGTTTAAACTTGTTGTTCGTTGAAGAATATCAAAATTTGTTTTTTGTTATGGCTTCATCTATCGGCTCGCTTCTTGCATATTTGTTGTTTAATAGTTTTCCTGCCAAAATTTTTATGGGCGACACAGGCTCGCTTGCACTTGGAGGATTAATAGCTTGTTTAAATATTTTTACAAAACAAACACTTTTAATTCCAATTTTAGGCATAATGTTTGTAGTTTCAAGCGTAAGCGTAATTTTGCAAGTTTTAAAATTCAAATTAACTAAAAAAAGATTGTTTTTAATGGCACCTTTTCATCATCATCTTGAGAAGAAAGGTATGCATGAAACCAAAATTGTTGCCATATATATAATTGTAACAATAATGGTGGGGGTACTTTGCGAGGTTTTGCAAATTTTGTGCTTCTAACCAAAAAAGGAAGTTTATGATTATAAGAAACAAAAAGGTTTTGGTTTATGGTCTCGGAGAAAGTGGATTTGGAGCAATAAAATTACTTTTAAAAAAGAAAGCAAAAGTCTATGTGTTTGATGATGATGTTCAAAAATTAGAGAATATTTCATCAAATTGCACAAAAATTAATGCTATAACTGAAAATTTGCTAAAAAACATTGACTTAATTGTTTTAAATCCAAGCGTTAGCATTTATTGTGAAAACTTAAAATTGGCAAGTTTGTTAAATAAAAAAATAATTAGTGAAATTGAACTTGGATTTATGTTTTGCAAAGGCAAAATAATTTCTGTAACTGGAAGTAATGGAAAAAGCACGACTGCAAGTTTAATCTATCACATTCTTAAAAATTCTTCTAAAAAATGCAGTCTGGTCGGGAACATAGGCAAAAGTTTTGCAGGCGAAGTTTGCGATAATCCTAAACAAACCTTTATTGTTGAGGTTTCAAGTTTCCAACTTGAAACTTGTCAAAAATATAACAGTAAAATTGCGTGCTTTTTAAATTTTTGTGAAAATCATTTAGACAGGCATTTTTCTTTAAAAGAATATTTTTTAACAAAAAAGAAAATATTTAACAATCAATCAAAATCTGATTATGCAATATTAAATTTTGATGAAGAAAAAATTCGAGATATAAAAACAAAATCAAAAAATTTTTATTTTAGTTTAAATAATGAAGTTTTTGGAACTTTCTTAAAAGATAGTAAAATTTATTTCAAAAATGGCAAACACTGTGAAGAAATTTTAACAACAAACGACATTTGCCTTAAAGGTGAACATAATTTGCAAAATGTTTTGTGTGCAGTTTTAGCGTGCAAGCTTTTTGGAATAAATAATAATCAAATTAAAACTGCAGTTAGCACTTTTTACGGTTTAACTCACAGAATAGAATTTGTAGAGAAAATTGATAAAGTAAGTTTTTATAACGACAGCAAATCAACAACTGTAAAATCAACTTTAACTGCATTAAAATGCTTTGAGAATAATAATGTTTTGTTAGTTTTGGGTGGAAGTGATAAAAATTGTGATTTTTCAGAACTTTTTCCACTTCCTAGTTGCGTAAAAAAAATTTTTGCAATAGGTGATGTAAAAGACAAAATTTTGTTATGCTCGCATGAAAATAATTTTGAAAATATCGTCTTATTTGATAATTTTTCACTTATGGTAGAGGCAAGTTTAACTTTCAGTAAATTAGAAAATTTGGATGTTGTTCTTTTAAGCCCTGCAACAGCCAGTTTTGATATGTTTAAAAACTTTGAAGAGCGGGGCGATGTGTTTAAAAATTTAGTTAAGGAATTAAAAAGTGAAAAAGAAAATTAATTTCAAAAATCTTTTTATTAAATCAAAAAAAACAAACATTTGGCTTATTCTAAGCACATTTTTGCTTGTTTTGATAGGATTTATATTTGTTTATAGTGCATCAAGTTATTCAGCACAATTAAATTATGGTAACAAGTATTATTTTTTAACTAAACAAATAATCGGTGCTTTAATTGGAGTGCTTGCAATGATTTTGACAAGTAAAATAGATTATAGAATTTATCAAAAATATAAATTACCGATTTTAATTTTGGGTTTAATATTGCTGGCTGTTGTTTTTATTCCGGGTCTAGGAGTTTCAAACTATGGTGCTAGGCGTTGGATAAGGCTTCCGGGATTTACAATCCAACCAAGTGAAATAGCAAAATTTTGCTTTGTGATATTTTGCGCTCAGTATTTAGCAAAAAATAAAGATATAATCACAACTTTTAAAGGTATTTTGCCTATTTTGCTTATAGGTGGCGTAATGTGTGTGCTAATTATGTTAGAACCAAACATGAGCATCACCATTTGTGTTGGACTTGTTATGCTTATAATGCTGTTTGTAGGTGGGGCAAGAATAAAACATTTCTTAATTTTGTCAATTCCAATTATTTGCCTAGGAGTAATGCTTGTTATAATCGAACCTTACAGAATGCAACGATTAATAGCATTTATAAACCCTTGGGCTAACCCACAGGGCGAAGGCTATCAACTTATTCAAAGTTTGTATAGTCTGTCTGGTGGTGGACTTTTTGGGGTTGGATTATTTAATTCAAGACAAAAGTATTTGTTTCTTCCATTTTCAGAAAGTGATTTTATTTTTTCAATTATTGGCGAAGAAACAGGTTTTGTTGGCTGTTTAGTTGTTATTCTTTTATTTACAACATTAATATATCAAGGAATAAAAATTGCTTATCAGGCAAAGGATCGTTTTGGTTGCTATCTTGCAAGTGGGATTATTGCAATAATAGGTATTCAAGTTTTAATAAATATCGCAGTTGTTTCGGCTTCAATTCCGCCAACAGGAGTACCACTTCCATTTATCAGTGCAGGCTCAACAGCATTAGTAGTTTTTATGGCATCCATTGGAATTTTGCTTAATATTCACAAACAAAGTTGTTAAAAATATATAAAAACATTCTTTTTGAAAAATACGATGTGCGCATCGTATTTTTTGCTTAAATGGCACAAGATTTGCAAAGTGTGAACAAAATAAGTTTAAAGGCGATAAACACATAAAGTGTCAAAAATTTATTGAAAAGTTTTTTAAATGCGTAAAATCTTCTCTTTATTGAATTTTTTTATAACATTTTTTGAATGGTTGATTTATTTTTTAAATTTTTATATAATAAAGTTATGTTAAAAACTTTAAAGATAAAAAATGTTGCTTTAACAACTGAAGCCGTTATAAATTTCGATGAAAAATTAAACATAATAAGTGGTGAAACAGGGGCAGGGAAAAGCGTTCTTTTGGATGCTCTTGGCTTGATTTTAGGTGGTAAGGCTGACAAAAATTTGATAAAGTATGGCGAAGAGTTTTTGAAAGTCGAAGCCGTGTTTGAAAATGTTGAGGGCAAAAAAATTGAAAGTTTTTTTGAAGAAAATGACTTGATTTTTGATAGTTGCATAATAATTTCAAGAAAAGTATCTTTGGAAGGAAAAAATGAGATTAAGCTTAACGGAGAGTCTGTTCCGCTGATGTACATCAAGCAATTAGGTGCTTTGCTTGTTGATATTCATCTTCAAAACGAAAATAACAAAATTTTGGATAAAACTAACCAGTTAAAACTAATTGATAATTTTGTTGAATTTGATTTTTTATCACTTGAACAAGTTTATTCGCAGTTGCAACAAATTAATAGCAAAATAAATGAACTTTCTTTTGATGAAGAATCTCGAAACAGAGAAATAGATTTGCTAACATTTCAAATATCTGAAATAGAAAACGCAAAAATAAGTGAAGATGAAGAAGAAAATCTGAAAAATGAATTAATTTTTATGAAAAATGCAGAAAAAATTGCTAGTAACTTGAACAATATTAAAGAAAGTTTTGAAGGAACTTACGGAATTTTGAATGCAATCAGAAAGTCTAACTATGAACTTTCAAATGTTGTAAATTTAAGCGGAAAAGGCCAAAATTTACTTGAAAGATTAAATAGTGCAGAAATTGATATTGAAGATATTTATGATGAAATTTTGAATAGTTATGATATTGATTTTAGTGAAGAAAAATTTGAAGAGACAGATTCAAGGCTTGAAGTCTATAAAAATCTTCACAAAAAATATGGAATCACTTTTCCAGATATACAAAACTTTTTGGAAATGTCAAAAGAAAGGCTAGCAAAACTTCAAAACTTTGAAGCCGAAATTAATGCTTTAAACAAGCAAAAGCAAGAAAAATTAAACCAAGCCTATGCTCTTTGCAAAGAGTTGACCGAAAAAAGAATACAAAAGTCTAAGTGTCTTCAAAGTGAAATAAAAAACGAACTTGTTGAACTTTCAATGCAAAATGCACAAATTGAGTTTGAATTTAATGATTATGACAAACAAAACTTTGAAAGTTGCTTTACAAAACTTGGTGCCGATAGCGTGCAAATGTTGTTTTCAGCAAATTTAGGCGAAAGTGTTAAACCGCTTAATCTTGTTGCTTCTGGTGGCGAAATTTCAAGACTTGTGCTTGCAATAAAAACAATCACAACAAAATTTGATGAAATTTCAACAATAATTTTTGATGAGCTAGACACAGGAATAAGTGGTGAGGCATCTGTTGCAATAAGCAAAAAACTTGCAAAAATATCAAGGTTTCATCAAATTATTAGCGTTTCACATCAATTTCAAATTTGCGCTATGGCAGACAAAAATATTTTAATTAAAAAAATTGAAGAAAACGGAAAAACTATCTCAATCCCAAAAGAACTTGTTGGCGAAGAAATGGTGTCAGAACTATGCAGATTTTTGTCTGTAAACGGGGTTACAGAAAGCACAATTTCGCATGCAAAAGAGGTTAAAGAATTTTGCGATAATTACAAAAATTCTTTAAAATTTAACAAAAAATAACATTTTTAAGCCAAAAATTGTTAAAAACAAATTCTTAGAATAATATTTTATAATCTATTTAAACTACTTTCATACTTGAAAGGAGTTTTTTAATGGGCATATTAAAGCATAAAAAAATTGTTGCAATAGTTTTATTATTAATTTTAATTTGTTCATTTTTTATAAATGTTAATTTTCAAAAAAATTGCGACATTATGACTTATGCAAGTCTTGATGATATAAATTTTGCGATTAAGAACAAAACATTTGGTAATTTTTATAGTTTGTCTTATTCAAATTTTTTGAATGCAGACGACAATCAAAATGGACTAATTAAAGTTGATGTTAAATTTTTAAATTTGCTTACGGTTAAAAGTTTTTATGTCAACACCAAAGATGAAGAAATTTATGCGGGTGGAAATGCTGTTGGAGTTTATTTAAACACAAAAGGTGTGATTTTGATGGGCAGTAACAGCATTATCACAAAAGATGGTCTGGTTGACACTTTAAAAGATAGTCCGCTTTGTGTTGGCGATTTAATTTTGAAAATTAATGATAGAATAATTTACAGCATAGATGATATTGTTGAAATTATTAATGAAGATGAAAACAAGGGTAAGGAAGTAAAAATAACTTATATTAGAAAGAATAAAGAATATGAAACCTATGTTTTGCCTGCAAAAGATGTTCAAACTCAAGATTACAAACTCGGCATTTGGGTTAAAAACGATGCAAGCGGAGTTGGGACTTTAACTTATATAACTAAAGATCGAAAGTTTGGTGCGTTAGGTCATTCAATAAATATTGGTAGAACTAAACAAGCGTATGACATAAATGGCGGTAGTTTGTATAATTGCAACATAATTGGTGTTAATCCGGGCAAAAAAGGCAAAGCCGGAGAACTTAAAGGTTTGTTTTTGCAAGGGAAGAATGTTCAGGGGGAAATTGAAAAAAATGAAAACACCGGAATTTTTGGAACAATAAACGAAAATTCATCTTTGCTTGAAAATGCAAAACAAAGGGTATATAAGATTGGTGGTCGTTTTTCGGCAAGACCCGGAAAAGCAAAAATTTTGAGTTGCATAAGTGGCACCAATGTTAAAGAATATGATATTGAAATAATAAAAACAAATTATCAAAACACATCAAAGGAAAAAAGTATGGTTATAAAAATAACAGATAAAGAACTTTTAGAAAAAACAGGTGGAATTGTTCAAGGGATGAGTGGAAGTCCTATAATACAAAACGGAAAAATTATAGGTGCAGTTACACATGTTTTTATAAATGACCCAACAAAAGGTTTTGGTCTTTATCTTGACTGGATGTTATAAGAAATGTTTTTAATACAAAAAACACCATTGCGGTGTTTTTTATTTATTATTTTTGCTAGTTTTGCATTACAAAACTAAAATGTTTTTTAAAAAAATATTTTTTTACAAAAACATTTTTAAATTTTGTAAAAAATGATTGCTTTTTAGTTTTGTTTATTGTATAATTAAAAACAATTACACAAAAGAGGTGAAAATAGAAATGAATTCAGCTATATATTTTTCAAATAGCATAAATCCTATTGATGCTAAGGAGGTTAACAGGATTTGTGAAAATTTGAAATTGGCTATTTTGTTTGAAAATGACTTTACAAGTCTAATTCACAAAATTGTAAAAACAAATCCTAAATTTATTTTTTTGGATGGAAATGGTGCTGAAGTTGGTTATTTAACAAAACTTTTAACAGGAGAAATTTATGATAAAATAAAACTTATTGTTATAAGTGATTATTTTGTTTGTGATAATTCGCAAATTTCAGTTGTGAAATTGTCTGAACTTGAAAATTTTATTTTGAGTTTAAAGGAATTTTATTTTGATGTTAATAATTTTGATTTAATAAATTGTGAAGGAAAGATTAAAAGGTATTTATTAAATCTTGGTTTTAATGCTAGTAGTAAAGGGTTTGATTACATATTTGAATGTATTAATTTGCTGATAGAAAATCATCAATATAAGTGTTTAAAAGAATGTTATCAAATAATTAAATGTAATTATGATATAAATAGTGAAAATAACATAGACAGAGATATGCGTTCGGCAATACAAAATGCTTATGAGTATAACAAAGAAAGTTGGAATAGGTTTTTCAATAATGTTTTTGACAAAAAGCCAACTTGTAAAAATTTTATATGTTTAAGTGCTCACAAACTTAAAGAAGAATTAAGAGGTAATGGTATTTAAACTAATGTTGTGCTTTAAAGAAGCTAGAGAGTGCTAAAGACGCTTTCATAAAAATAATAAAATAAAATATTCAAAAACTATTGGTACCACAGTGCACCACAGGGTGCCACAGGGCGCCACAGGCACTTTCATATTTATTACAAAGCGAAATCTTGACATAATTTCACACGCTAGGGCTTCGGACTGAAAGGAAAAATGAAAGAAAATTATCGTCCTGCAGAGTCGCTTTGTGAAATTATGCCTCGTTTCGCTTTTTTAAAAGTAGCGATAAAAAATAAAAACTTAAAAAAATATGTAAAAACGCTTGACACAATAACCCTAAAAATGGCAGAATTTTTAATGGATAAAAGAGTTTGTGCTACCACAAACTAATATAGAAACGAAACACTTGCGGTTGACCACACTTGCGGTTGACCACAGTAAGGTTAAGGTGGATAGTAACCATTTTAAACCAATATAAAACAAAAAAAGGTCAACCAAAAAGGAGGTTGATTTTTTTAATGAAAACAAAAAGATTAAAAGGAAATATAATAAATAAAATACTAATAATGCTAATATTGTTGGTATTAGTTTCAACCTTAATATTAACCCTAGCATACTTTCAAGACAAAAAAGAATATAGTGGAACACTAGATTTTGGAAATATTAAACTTAAAGTAAGTGGTGGAGTTAATTCGGAAACGAGCACTCTAGTTTTTGACACTGCAAGAAAGAAAAATAACGATTCCACTTGGACAGGTAACTATATGCCCGGCGATATAGTTGACTTAAACCTAACTGTAGGTTTAGAGAATAACAGTGAACCTGCATACTACATAATTTCAATAACCGATGATAATAATGTTTTTGAAAGTGCGTATTACTATAGTGATGGTACAAAAACAGGGAATACATTAAATGTTTATGTATTCGACAGAGCAATAACCTATAAACAAGGCGACACAACAAAAACCGAATTGACAGGTAGTGATTTAAAGAATGTTGGAAAGTTGTCTGCAGGAGATACTAACGCACAAAATCTTACAATATCAGCAAAGATAGATGAAAATTTTGAAGAGCAAGGGATAAAAACCACAGTATATTGCAAAATCTTTGCCATACAGCAAGCAAACCTAAGTGAAACCGATGCAAGAGCCGAAATAATGGGCAATATTGTTGGACTAGACACAAGTAAGTATAAATATGTGAATTATTTGCAAGGTCAAAGATCACCATATATTTTAACGAATTATTATGTAAACAACAACACAAAAATTAAAACTAAATGCCAAATTATAGACAGTGATGATAGATTTGTATGTGCCGCACGACGAAATTCAACCATCAACAATTTTTCTCTTTGTTCGACACCTGATGAAGGGGTTATCTTTTATGGCGTAGGTTATAGTGGTTACAAAACTAAACCAATTGCAAATATGCAAAATAAGATTTTAGATATAGTTTATTCTTTAAAAAATTTAAGCATTAAAGAAAATGGGTCAATTATCGTTAGTGATAGTTATAACTCTCCACTAACTGGGTCATACAAATTGAATATATTTTCTGGTATGGAACATGACAGACCAAGCAGTCATAAAATATTTTATTTTCAAATTTTTGAAGAAGATACTTTAATGCAAAATTTAGTCCCATGTTTGCGTTCATCCGACAATAAACCGGGGATGTTTGATACTGTGAATAGTGTTTTTTATGTTAATCAAGCCACTGGTGAAGACTTTTTGTGGGGTTAAAAATTGAATGCTTGAAATAAAATTTATTTCTGGCATTTTTTATTATATAAAAACAAAAATTTTGAAAATAAATGTTGTAATTAGAATTAAAATAATGCAAAATAAAGCTTTATTAAAATTAAAAACGGGCTTAAAAATTTTAATATTTCAAAATTAACAATAATATAATAAAATATGACAAATTTTTTTAAAAAACTAAAAGAAGAATTTATCAAAATAATTAACTGTAATAAACTTTTTTTAGTTTTTTTGTTAATTGCCTTTTGCCTCGGATTGATTATAGCAATAATTAATCTTGTTAGCCTTAAGAGTGTAATTATATTTAATAATTTGGCAGATGTTTGCCTTTTAAGGTACTTGGAAAAGGAGATTTCTTTATTTTCATTTTTTCTTCAAAGGTTTTTTGCTTATCTTTTATTGTTTTGCTTTGTAATTTTGCTTTGTTTTAACAAATTTACCTCGTTTTTGATTTGTTTTTTAACTTTATATTTAACATATTTGTTTGTTTTTGATATGGGCGTTGTAATAATTTGTTTTGGTTTTTTTGGGATTATTTTTGCAATAGTGAATATTTTAATTTTTAATTTATGTTATTTATGCCTTATTTTCAGTCTTAGTTTGTTTTGTAAAAGTTGTTATGGGAGAAATTATTTTAATAACTTGTGTTGTCAATATCAATTTATATTAATTTTGTTGTTAGTTTTAACAGCTTTGTGTTTGCTTGAAATGATATTATTACCGCTACTATCTTCAACTTTTATAATTGTAATTTAATGAATAATTTTTATTTTTTTTCAAAAGATACTATAAAGAGGTGTTTATGAAAAGAAAAATTATAAGTTTAGTTTTGGTTTTAATATCATTATGTTTCATTTTTAACGCAAAAACAATTTCGGTTTTTGCTGAAAAAGAAAATTACGATGCAAAAGCGTATATCTTGGTTGATTATAACAGTGGCGAAGTTTTGCTTAAAAATAATGAAACCGAGCATTTAGAAATTGCAAGTATGGTTAAACTTATGACAAGTTTGTTGACATTGGAAAAAATTGATGCAGGAGAACTTGCTCTTGATCAAAAATTAATTGTAAGTGAACACGCGGCAAGCCAAGAAGGCTCACAAGCATTTTTGGATGCACACAAAGAATATACTGTTGAAGAGTTGTTAAAAAGTGTTATCATAGCATCGGCTAATGATTCTAGCGTTGTTTTGGCTGAGGTTATCGGCGGAAGTGAAGAGGGGTTTGTAAATTTAATGAATGCAAAAGCAAAAGAACTTGGTTTAAGCAACACATTGTATGCAAATGCAACTGGGCTTCCAAGCAAAAATACCCAATATTCTTGTGCTGAAGATGTTGCAAAATTGTTAAAAGAAGAAATTAAACATAAATTATATTTTAAATATTCAAACATCTGGATAGATGAAATTATTCATGAAAGTGGCAGAAGAACAGAACTTGTAAATACTAATGTTTTGATAAGAAAATATCAAGGTGTTGATATTGGAAAAACTGGTTTTACCGATGAGGCAGGCTATTGCTTAAGTGCTTCATGCAAAAAAAATGATATGAGATTGGTTTCTGTTGTTATTGGAACAAAATCAACTAAAGATAGATTTAGCATAACAACTAACTTGCTAAATTACGGTTTTGCAAATTTTGAAAACAAAAAGGTTTTAAACAAAAATGATGAGTTAGATTCAATAAAAATTAAAGGAGCAAAACAAAAAGAAATAGAAGTCGAATATGAAAAAGACTTCTTCCATCTAACAAAAAAGGGCGATAAAGGGGAATATAAAACAAAAGTAGAGATAGAAGAAAACTTGAAGGCACCTATGAAAAAAGGCGATATAGTTGGAAAAGTGTTTATTGTTAAAGATGGTGTAGTTGTGGGCGAAGTTAATATTGTAACAAAAAATGATATACTAAAATCAACATACAAAGATAGTCTTAAAAAGATTTTTGATAACTTTTCGATATAGTACAAATATATTTCTTTACAACGCCTAAGGAAATTAAATTTCAAAAATTTGTTAGTAAGTGGCGTAAAGATATAGTATTAAAGAAAATGAAGATATGAAATAAAACAGGGGATAAAAAATCCTCTGTTTTTTTGATAAAAATGATTTCAAAATAAAATTAATTGGTGTCAAAATTGGTATCAAACAAAGTTAATCCTTTTTCATAATTTTAATCTTTCCCTTTATTTATAAGGTTAATCTTATCAGGCGAAGTAGGAGTTATGCACGAACCCACGGGAGAAGTCGTGGGGAAAATTTCGGAGAAATTAAGAATGCGGAGCATTAAACGAGGACTAAAGAGCAGACAAGATAAAAAACAGCCCAAAAGCGGCTGTTTTTCTTGGCAGGCGAAGTAGGAGTTATGCACGAACCCACGGGAGAAGTCGTGGGGGAATTTCGGAGAAATTAAGAATGCGGAGCATTAAACGAGGACTAAAGAGCAGACAAGATAAAAAAACAGCCCAAAAGTGGCTGTTTTTCTTGGCAGGCGAAGTAGGACTCGAACCCACGACCAACGGTTTTGGAGACCGCGACTCTACCAACTGAGCTATTCGCCTTTAAAAATATAACTATATTAGTATACATTTATTATATTTTTTTGTCAACATTTTGTGCCAAATTTCAAAAAATATGTTTTGAGATTTTTTCACGAAGTGTTATAATTTTTTTGTGGAAATTAACAATTATAATGATTTTATAGATTTTTTAAAAAGCAATAATAATTCAAACAAAAGCGAATTTGATAAAAAACTTATAAGCACAAAATACAAAATTTTGGGATTAAAACTTCCTTTTTTAAGAAAACTTGCTAAAGAAATTGTAAAAAATGGTAAAGCAGAGATTATTTTATCAAACAAAAACCTTTCATATTATGAAGAGATTTTGGTTTTTGGATTTGTGTTATCTCAAGTTAAAATTGGGGAAGAGGAAAGAATAAATAAAATAAAAAACTATATTTCTATTTTTGATAATTGGAGTGTTGTTGATAGTTTTTGTTCAAGTTTGAAAGTTGTAAACAAAAATAAAGATTTGTATTTAGAATTTATAAAGTTTTGTTTAAATAGTTCTAACGATTTTGAAATTAGATTTGGAATTGTTCTTTTAATGGATTATTATTTAGGTGAGGAGAATTTGTCAGAGATTTTAAATTTAGCAATATCTTCTCAAAAAGATAGTTACTACATACAAATGGCTTTATCTTGGCTTTTGGCAACAAGTTTTGCAAAAAATTTTGACAAAACTTATTCTTTCTTTTGTTTTAATAAAAAAAATCTTAGTGAATTTGTAAGAAGAAAAACTATTTCTAAGTGTAATGATAGTTTTAGAATAAGTGCGGAGAATAAATGTAAGATTAAAAACCTTTTGAGTTAATTCATAAGGTTTTTTTGTTATAATTTTAAAGTTAAAATAATTTCATACAAATAAAAGATAAATTGAATAAAATTTTAATTATTTAATGATAATTTAAAATTTGCCAAAAATTTTATTCTTAAAAAGAGTAATTAAAAATTGCTTGCATACAATAATTATGTATGTGGGAATTTTGCTTATATTTTAATGAAAAGCAGTTAGATTATGTGTTAAAACTACGCAAACATTTAAAAAGAGTTTTTAAATCTCATAAAGGAGCGGTGGTTTTGTTTGAGGATGCTGGTAAGCTTTTAATCGCAACTCAAAAGAATGATAAGGCGTTTATAAAGATTTATAAATATATATATAATTATATAGTAAATATAATATACAATTATTACAAGTCAGACATAATTGAAAGGCTTAATTTCAGAATGTTTAATAATGAAATTTTTGAACTCATGGTTAAGCAGACTCTTTTTTGCTTTGATGAGGAATATGATAAAAATATTATTCGAACAGAGTTATTGTTAAATGAGAATTTAAACTTAGATGGTTTTTTTAATTTTAAACTTGTTCTTCTTAAAGAAAAATGGCTAAGACTTGTTGAACTAATAAAAAATAATTCTAATGTTTTAAACAGCTATGCAATTAACTTAGACTTAACAAGATATTTGCTTTCTGAACTTGATAACAATATAGATAAGGTTTGCTTGTTTAGTGAGGGTAAAAAATACATTTTAAAAACAATTACAAATGAAAAGTTGACTTACAAAAAAATCAATTATTCCAAAAAACAAAACTTTAAAGAACTTTTAAAAAGTTTAATAATTCTTTCTCCAAAGAATATAATTTTATGTTCTGAAATAAAATCTGAAGATTTTAAAATTTTTCAAGACCTTTTTTTTGATAAATTAAATTAAAAAGAAATAGGCTAAAAAAACAACAAAAAAATAAAAATTTATAAAAATTTAATTATTTTCAAAACTTTTTTAGCTTAAAATCTCTTTATTTATAAGGGTTTTCAGAAAAAATAAAAAAATTTTAAAAAATTTGTAAAAAATGCTTGATTTTTATATTTTTATGAGTATAATAGACATTGCGTTCAATCGCAAAGGGCAATTTTAAAAAATCAAAAAGATATATTAAAATGTTCTTAAAATTAACAAAAAACAGTTTAAAAAAAATTTTAAAAAAAATTTAAAAAACTTTTAAAAATTTGTTGACAAGTTAATTTGAATGTGATAGAATAGCAAAGTCAAACCGAAAAACGGTAAGACAAAAGCACATTGACAACTGCATATTTTAGATAGAACGATATCAAATATCAAAATGTTATAACAATAACGTGTAAATAAAGTATCTTCAAAATTTTAAAGGTAATTGCCTTTTTAATTGCGAAACAATTTACGCTGAGTTAAGAAATTAACAATAATATCTAAAGCAAATTATTTTATTATAATTGCTAAGGAATGAACGTATACGATCAAGCTATAAAGAGCGTATGGTGGATGCCTTGGCACTTGGCGCCGAAGAAAGACGTGATAAGCTGCGATAAGCTACGGGGAGTTGC